>CBRAFL010000204.1:0-10370 GCA_967755055.1 uncultured bacterium | reverse complement strand
GTGCCCAGTTGCGACTCGCCCACGTACACGGTGCCGGTGCCATCCACCGCCACACTGTCCGGATAATTGAAACGCGCGGCTGAGCCTGATCCATTCGCGTTGCCGGGATTGCCGGCGAGTCCGGCGAGCGTGCTGACGACACCTGTGGACGAAATTTTACGGATGATGTGATTACCAGTATCGGCGACGTACACGTTGCCGGCTTTGTCCACGACCAGACATGTGGGATCACGAAATCGCGCTCCGCTCCCAGCGCCGTCGGCGCTGCCGCTGACTCCAGCTGAGCCGGCCAGGGTGGTGAAACGGTAGTCGGGGGCGGCGACGGCGATGGATGTGACCAGGGCGAGGCCGACCGCGCCAGACGCGGCCAGGGAGATGAAGCGGTGAGGAATCATGGTGCGTCGAGGATTGGATCGACATCAGCTCATGCGTGGCCGTGGTCGAAAAAGGGCCAGCGGACTCCGACGTAGGTGCGGCTTTGCCGCGATGCGCGTGCCGCTTAGGAGTTTGTTGGGAGGAAGCGGTCGCATGGAAAGTCACGTCCTTGCCGCTCATAGGCCTATCGATCCAAGGGCCGACAAACTCCTGGCCTCAATGGAATGGAAATTGCGCATGTATACTGGGACGTGACGCGGTTTCATCGTCGATGCGCTCGCCTCGTCTTGCACAAGCACCAATCTGACGCGACGAACCGGCCCGTGCTTCCTCTTCACCTTGCTGCCTGGCGGCGATCACGCTCGCGCGATTCTCGCGCGTGGGGCGCGGTGTTGACGCTGTTCGCCGCATCGCTTGCTGCGAACGACGCGCATGCGCAACCATACCCGCGGCCACCCGTGGACACGGAACCGGTGACAATGTCTGCCTTTGAGGTGCGCGACACGCGCGGTGGAGCGTACAGCGCGATCGAAGCGACTTCGACCACACGCGTTAGCATTCCGATCCATGACCTCGCGCAAACGGTTTCCGTCGTCACAAGTGAGTTGATCGACGACACGCAGGGTGTGCGCATGATCGACGTGGCGCGATTCGTAACGCCGATATTGGAGAACGCGCCAATCGCCGGAGATTCGTATAGCGTCCGTGGCTTTCGGACTCAGGTGAAGTTCATCGATGGCGTGAACATCGGCGCGATCGCCAACAGTATGTGGTCGGACCAGACGAACCTCGAGCGGCTGGAAATCATCAAGGGCCCGAACGCCATTCTCGTGCCGGGCGGTCTGGCCGGCGGAATCATCAACCAGATCACGAAGTCGCCGAAGTTCGAAGACTTCACGCGCCTTTCGCTACGCGTTCGCTCGTATCTCGGCAGCGAGGCGAGTCTCGATACGAATCGCGTGTTCGACGCTGACCGCTCCGCGGCGCGGCTTGTCGCCACGGTCTGGGATTCCGACGGTTATTTCGACGGACAGTTTCGCCGCGGCTGGCTCGTCGCCCCGTCATTCGCGCACCGCTTTCGCAACGGCGCAGAGTTGATTTTGAAATTGGAAACGCTGGAGAACAAGGAATCCAACGGCATGGGCGTGGTGATCGATCCGGCAGTGGGTACCCGCACTGGCGGTTACGCGCGCAAGTATCCGCTGCTGCCGCGCGACAACCTTTTTCCGCCGGTGGACAGTCAGCGCTACCGTCGCGAGACGCGCGTTTCCGCCGAGTTGCGTTTCAAGGTCGCTGGAGACGTGGCGGCGCGCCTGTGGTTGATGGCCGATCATGCGTATTTCGCCACGCCGGGTCCGGGTGGGACATTTTCGGGAGGCGATCAGGGCAGCTTCCATCCGCTCACCGGCGATTGGGAGCCGTTCAAGTCGTTTGCTTACAATGCCACGACCGGGATGGTGACTGTCACAACCATCACACCGTCCACCAGCACGCTGTTCGTCCGTCGCAACCAGCAGTTGTTCACGCTGGGATTCGACGAGGTGCATCTGAAAAACGACTACGCGAAGGAGTACCGCCTCGGATCTGCGAGTCGCGGCACGACCATCGCCGGAGTGAACGCGAACTCACAGATCAATGTGAAGTCGCGGACCTGGAGTATTTCGCGACCGGTGCTCAACTATGAAACCGGACGGCCAGTGGGGGAGGACGAGCCGCACACCGCCGTACTCCAACGCGACAAGGAAGCCCGACAGATCGACGGTCAGATTTTTCTCTATCAGCGGCTCAATATGTTCGCGGATCGCCTCATCGTTTCCGGCGGAGGAGCGATGTTTTCCGGCGTGCTCGAACGGACCGACGAAACCATCCTGCCGGCGCAGGGGCTGGACACGACGCGCAATCGCGTAACCGACGCCAGTTTTGGCGCGATCTACAAGCCAGTGCCGGAAGTGTCGTTGTTCACAGGATACAACCGCGTGGGTGGCGCGCTGCCGTTGAGTCCCACCGCGGGCGAGTACGGCACCAACGCATTTAAGGTGGGCGTCGGCGACCAGTGGGAATACGGCGTGAAGACCTCATGGCTCAAGAACCGCATCACCACCTCGGCGGCGTACTTCGAGATTTTTCAATCCAACTCCCAGGTGACCAATCCCAGGTACCAGGATAATAGGGCCACCGAACCGCCGTTTCTGTACGTCCCGCGGCGGAACCGCGGTTGGGAGATTGAATTCGCGGCTCAGTTGAGCCGCAGGCTCGAGCTCGTAGGAAATTTCACGCACATGCGCATGCGCGAACTCAACGGCCTCCCGCCGGCCATGGTGCCGGACAATGCCGGGGCGCTGTTCGCGAAATATACCGTTCGCGAGGGGCGGTGGCGGGGCCTCGGTCTCAGCCTCGGCCTGCATTATGTGGATGTGATGCCAGGGGACCTTGCCACCGGCGTCACCGCGGCGGGTGTGCCGAACCAGCCGAGTTTCTATCTCGCGCCACGCACCGTGTGGCAGGCAGGCATTGGCTATCGGCGCGAGCGTTGGAGCCTTGGAGTCGTCGTGAACAATCTCGCGAACAAGGATTACATTCAATCGTCGGCTGGCCGCAGCAACCTGCTGCCCAGCGAGCCGCGGAATTACTCGGCGACGCTCGAGGTGAAGTTTTGAGCGTGGAGTGTTGTGATTCGGTGGCCCGCCCAACGACGGCGGGCCGTCAAGCCGGCCGCAGAAAGCGGCGTCAGGTCGCCCTCCAGAATAGTCGCTTACAGCGTACGCTTCGGCTGGCCGGTTGCATCGCACTCCGGCCAATATCCTTCCAACGTCAGAATTTTTAGCGCTACGTTCAGATACTTTCGCTCGGCCCAGCCTCCCAGATCGATGTCGCTCTGAATAAGATTCGAACGCCTCGCGCGTTCGATGGCCCCACGCAATTGGTCGAAGCAGTATTCATCGAGCAACGGAGAGTAACGTCGCTTTAGTGGCATCGCAGCCCAGCTTTTTTCCACCTCTTCTGGCCGCAGGCCGGATTTCGTCCATACCTCAAAAATCGCATCGCGATTATTTTCGTCGGAATTCCAGGCTGCTGTTTTCACGACTATATTCACCACGCGTTGGACGACGGCGGGGTGTTTTTTCTCGAATTCCCCCGAAACCAAAAAGGCTCCGAACCCGGAAGGTTGCTCAGCGGAGTTGTCTTCCAAAATGACTCTCACCTTTCCCTGCGCGAGGAGTTCAATTGGCCGGCTCATGACATAGCCGTCCGCCTCGCCCGACTCAAGCGAGTGCTTGACGGTGGCGGCATTGTTCAGGTCGAGAATTTCAAAATCGTGTTCGTGGAATCCGTGTCTCTCCAAGATATCAACGAGAGTCAGATGTCCGCTTGTTCCTTTCACGGTGGACAGCCGTTTTCCCTTGAGGTCTGCAAGCGTCTGGAACGGCGATTCCGTGCGCACCACAAGGTAGCTGGTGCCTGTGCCGTTTCCGCCGGCGCGGAGGAGCAGCTTCTGATCGAGGCCGGCCGCGCGAGCGGTGAGAGCTGCCACCGTTCCCTCCCACGCGAAGTCGATCGATTGGCGATGGAGTGCCTCATTGACCGCGGGTCCGCTCGGAAAGTAGATGAATTCGACCTGGATGCCTTCCGTTTCGAACTCTTTTTCCAAGGCCCGCAAATGGTGTACTGTCGTAAGAATATCTCCGTAACTGTAAGTCTGGCCCGACGGCTGGCCGCCGGCGTGACCGATGCGAACCACCGCCGGTTTGTTTGCACCCGCTATGAGCGCGGCGGACTGGCCTGAGCGATTGAGCACTCTCGCGAGAGCGGCGCGTGAAGCCACTGAGGCCGGATGATCGCTGCCGAACAGTTTCTCGCGCAGACCGAGCGCGATGTGCAACGCTGCTTCCGCTTGGTCCAGCCGATTTTCCTGGGCGAACACCTCACCGAGATGGTGTAGCGAATCCGCGACCGTGGCATCCTCTTCGCCGAAAAGCCGCTGTCGTATCTCGAGTGCGCGCCGGTGCATCACAACGGCGCTACTGTATTCCCCGAGGTCGCGGTATACATCGCCGAGCGCGGTGCGCAAGTTGGCCTCAACCTCGGGCTGGCTTTTTAATTCGGCGTTCAATCGTTCAACCGTCTCGTCGAGAATGGCACGGAGCATTTTCGTGTCGCGTCCGAGCGCAACCTGTGGCGCAACGCCGGCCAGCATGTCCTTCATGAAACGCGCGACCTGCGCGCTCTGCGCGGCTTCTCTATCGGCATGTTTCCGCGCCGCGCGTTCGCGTTGCAGACCCCACATCGCGAAGACCAGGCCGAGCCCGAGCGCAGCGACGATTCCCGCTGCCGCGGCGAAGGCGAGCTTGTTGCGCCGCACGAGTCTTTGCAGCAGGTAGGCCGGGCTGGGAGGACGGGCTGCGACGGGTTCGTTCCGCAAGTGGTGCTCGATGTCTGCGGCCAGGTTGTTGGCTGTCTCGTAACGCCGGGTCCGGTCTTTCTCGATTGCCCGCATGACGATCCAGTCGAGATCGCCCCGCAGTAGAGTACTCAGTTGCGGCCCATCGGTGCCGCGCTGCCGGGCGACGGTTGCCCGATCGGCGGCGTCAAGCGTGACCAGGCACGTGGAGGGTTTGGGCGGTTCGTCATGGCGGATGATCCGGCGCATTTCGTCGAGCCCGACCTTCACGAGGTCTTGCGCGACGAAGGGCGTCCGGCCCGTGAGCAATTCGTAGAGTAACACGCCGAGCGAATAGATGTCGCTGCGCGTATCGACATCGAGGCCGCTCATCTCCGTCTGCTCCGGACTCATATAAGCGGGCGTGCCGATGAACTGTTCGAAGGCGGTGAAGAGGGTCTTGTCGGTGAGCCGGCCGTGCATCGCCTTGGCGATGCCAAAATCGATGATCTTGGGCACGGGCATGCCGTCGTGCATCGTGACAAGAATGTTCGATGGCTTGAGGTCACGGTGAATAATACCTTTCTGATGTGCGTGCTGGATCGCGTGGCAGACCTGGACAAACAACTGGAGGCGCGCATCGGCGCCCAGCATCTGTTCGTCGCAGTGACGTGTGATTGGCACACCGTGCACCAGCTCCATCACGAAAAATGGCCGGCCCGTTTCCGTGGCGCCGGCGTCGAGAACGCGCGCGATGTTCGGATGATCCATTAATGCGAGCGCCTGTCGCTCCGCTTCGAACCGCGCGATCACTTCCCTTGTGTCCATGCCGAGCTTGATCACTTTCACCGCCACGCGGCGGCGCACCGGTTCCCGCTGCTCGGCAATGAACACGACGCCGCAGCCGCCTTCACCTAGTTGCTGCAGCAGCGTGTAGCGGCCGATGCGCATGCCTCGTAGGTAATCGCTCGATACATTGCTTTCGGGCGAGCGAGCGGCGCTTGCGGCGCCCATCATCGGCGACGCTTCGAGTTCGGCACCCGGACCGGTATAGGCGCGCAACAGCGTGTCCACCCGCGCGCGCAAGGCCGCGTCACTCCCACACGCGCGGTCGAGAAACGCCGGCCGTTCCGACTCCTGTAACTCCAGCGCATCAGCGAAAATGGATTCCTCGGGTTTCGTTATTTTATTGGGGGCGCGATCCGCAATGACCCATGCGCGATTTTGTTTCCAAAAGGGCCAGAGGAAACGGATTTTTTGCGGATGGCTCGACCGGGCAGGGAACTTTACGCCGATATTTTGAAAGCACCGACGCCTCTGTTGGTGGGTTGGACGTGAGGCTCTTTTACCCACCGCGCAACCGTTCGATTACCTCGCCCAACCACGCGCGCGCATAGGCCCAGTCGCGCTTGGCGGTGCGTTCGGATATCCCCAGAACTTCAGCCGCCTCCTCGAGAGACATTCCGACAAAATATCGCAGCTTCACGAGTTCCGCCTTGCGCGGGTCCTCGGCCGCAAGTCGATCGAGGGCTTCGTGCACCTCGAGCAGTTCCTCGCTGCTGTTGGCCGCAGCCACGTCGGTGTCATTGGCATTCACACGTTCCATGCCGCCGCCGTGGCGTGCGGCGCTCTTCCGGCGCGCGGAATCGATCAAGATTCGGCGCATCGCCTCCGCGGCAGCACCAAAAAAATGCGCGCGATTCTGCCAGTTGGGCTGCCGTTCACCGCCGAGCCGCAACCACGCTTCGTGCACCAAAGCCGTGGGCTGAAGCGTTTGACCGGCCAACTCGCGCGCCATCTTGGCTGCTGCCATCTCTCTTAGTTCCGCATAAACGAAAACGATCAGTTCGTCGGCGGCGGCCGAATCACCCTTCTGCATCCTGCGGAGAAGAAGGGTGACGTCATTCACGTTGCCACCTTAACAGATAACCCCAGTTAAACAGAGTCGAAATTATCGCGGGGCGCGGATGCTCGGAACCGCGTTTTTTCAGAAATCCGGCTCGGCGCCTGTTCGCGGCAATGCTGCCGAAATTCAAAATTTGGATACCGTTTGGCCGGCGGTGGATTTTACGGCGAGGTTCGTGGATGGTAGGGTTTTGCCTTATCGTCAGCCGGAGGGGAAAAGGGTTTAATGGTCGAATAGACGGACGCGCGTTCTTCAACGTGTCACTGCCCGCGAAAGTCAGCTCAACGAAACTCTCCTCCTCCCATGCATGCCTCCGCTCACACTCCAACTCTGGACCTTCCGACCAATCCGACGAACACGGGGGATCTCTCTCCTGCCACGTCTGCGGCGATAATCGATCAAACTCTCGTGCACCGCTTCACGGGAGGCGACGAAGGCGCGTTCGTGGAGATCATGGAACGTTATCGCGGAAAAATCTTCAGCGTCACCCATGGCCTTCTGCGCAACCACGCTGATGCCGAGGAAATCACGCAGGACACGTTCATCCGCGCTCATCGGGGACTCGCGAAATTTCGCGGCGATTCCTCTCTCGCGACGTGGCTCTATCGCATCGCCGTCAATCTGGCGCGCAATCGTTACTGGTACTTTTTTCGCCGCCGCCGCCAGGATTCCCTTTCGCTCGATTGCCCGCTCGGCGATGAAAGCGCGGCGACGTTTTCCGATCTGGTGGCGGATGTTGGGCAAGACCCGGCGCAGGAAACGGTCACGAACGAGTTTTCGGCTATCGTGGATCAGTGCATGGCACGTCTTGACGCGCCGCATCGGGACATTTTGAACCTTCGCAATGTCCTCCACCGTTCCTACGAAGAGATCGCTTCGAATCTGGGCATTAACGTGGGCACTGTGAAGAGTCGCATTGCACGCGCACGTGAAAATCTTCGTGCCCGGCTGGCTGAGTCCTTTCCTGAGTACGCGGGTGATATAGCGACGGGCGAGTGGTTTCTGCCGTCGCACGCGACGTACGGGCGACCGACGATCGCCTGCGCCTGAGTGGCTGGGCGGTTTGGGTATTTCCGACGTAGCGGCAGGCCTCCGTGCCTGCTGCTCCGATTTCCGAACTTCGATTTTCGAACTCCGAACTTTAAACTCACAGGCAGGGAAGGGACGCCTGTGCTACATTTTTCACTCGCTCACTCTCGTAGCTATGGGCGCGTGCGGTAGGGTTATACCGTATCGCTATTCAGCGACGACGCTCGTACAATATTCACATGACGGACGGCTCATTCCATCGACGTGCCACTTTGGCCAAAAAAATATGACGTCTGCCTCGAAGCAAATTACGATTCTGCTGGCCGAAGATCACTCGGTCGTACGGCAGGGCTTGTGCTCGCTCCTCAACACGGACGGACATTTCAAGATCATCGCTGAAGCGAAAAATGGTCGCGAAGCGGTGGACCTGTCGAAGTCTCTTCACCCCGATGTCATCTTGATGGACATCGCGATGCCGGTGCTTAACGGCCTCGAAGCGACGCGCCAAATCCTCGCCGCCAATCCGGCCGCCAAAGTCGTGATTCTTTCTGCTCACAGCGACGACGAATACATCGAGCGTCTCTGCGCGGCTGGCGTGGCGGGCTTTCTTGAGAAGCAAACGTCGGCCGAGATCCTGACCAAGGCGATTCGTGAAGTGGCCGCGGGAAAAAAGTTTTTCAGTCCCTCCATTTCCAAGCGTCTGCTTGATCAGGAAAAAACGAAGGGCCGGGATGGTTTAGTCAAAGCCAACGGGAGTCGTCTGACTTCTCGCGAGTCCGAGGTGCTTCAACTCGTGGCCGAAGGTTCGGCCAACAAACAGGTCGCGTCGGCGCTCGGCATCAGCATTAAAACCGTCGAGAAGCACCGGCAGCATCTCATGGACAAACTCAACATTCACGACACTGCCGGCCTCACGCGTTACGCGATCTCGGCAGGCGTGATTGAAAGCAGCGTTCAAGTGACGACGATTTAATCCGAAGGAATGGCCACAAAAGGCACAAAAACGGACCTCCGATTTTTTTCGAAATACTCGGAGGGAGGAAACCGCTAATGGGATCTGCCAATGGGCAGATCCTTATGCCACCCCTCCGCCTGATCGGCTCCGGAATAGGTGATGGGGTCTGCTGATCGCAGACCGCGATTAGCGGGCTCCAATCAATTCAAGGTGCAGGCGATTAGCCGTAGCCACTGGATCAAGATTTCCCCATTGGGAAATCCTATTAGCGGTTTCCCTACCTCCGAGTATTTCGCAGACACCCCACTCGTGCCGTGGTGAGGTTTGGTTAGCTCCCCAAGCCCGGACGACACGGAGGTCGTACCTTCATCGCCGGAGCCGAAGGAAGCATCCGGGCGCAACGTTTTCTGCAGTTCGTTCTCCCTGAGTAGGGTTAAACCCCATGGTTCACCGCGGGCGTCTGCGGCACACTCGCTGGCGCAGAAAACCAGAGGGTCTTTCCTTCATCAAGGGTTGGGTCCGATAGACAACGCAGTAGAGATGGCTTGTTACAAAATATCAAAGAACGTCCGCCTAAGCAGTCACTTGCCGACGCGGACAAAGCCGTCCCGCGGAACATCCTGGGTTCCGACCGCAAAAATATTCTTGAATGAAAACGAACGGCTCCAAATTCACTTCCTCGAAAACGAGTTTACCCAAATGTCGCACGGGCATCCAGGGGCTGGACGAAATCACCGACGGCGGGTTGCCGCGCGGGCGTCCAACATTGGTGTGCGGTGGCGCGGGCTGCGGCAAGACGCTGCTCGCGGCGGAATTTCTCGTCCGCGGTGCCGCGCAGTTTAACGAGCCGGGCGTGTTGATGGCGTTCGAAGAGACGGAACCGGAATTGAAGGCCAACGTCGCCTCGCTCGGGTTTGATTTGGATGGCCTCGTTCGCCGAAAGAAAATCGTTGTCGATTACGTTCACATTGAGCGCAGCGAAGTTCAGGAGAGCGGCGACTACGATTTGGAAGGGCTGTTCGTCCGGCTGAATCACGCCATTGATTCCATCGGCGCGAAACGCGTCGTGCTGGACACATTGGAAGTCCTTTTCGCCAGCCTGCCCAATGAGGCAATTCTGCGCGGCGAACTGCGCCGGCTCTTTCGCTGGCTCAAGGACAAAGGTGTGACCGCGGTCATCACCGCCGAACGCGGACTCCAACATCTCACGCGCAATGGACTCGAGGAATACGTCTCCGATTGCGTCATCCTGCTCGACCATCGCGTCGATGACCAGATCGCCACGCGGCATCTGCGGGTGGTGAAATATCGTGGCGCGCATCACGGTACGAATGAGTTTCCATTTCTCATCGGCGACGAGGGCCTCAGCGTCCTGCCGATCACGTCGCTCGGGCTTAATCACCAGATATCAAGCGAGCGCATCGCGACCGGCATTCCCCGGCTCGACGCGATGCTGGGCGGACGCGGATTTTTTCGTGGCAGCAGTATCCTGCTCACTGGTACGCCCGGTACGGGAAAGACGATCGTCTCTGCCAATTTTGCCGATGCGGCCTGCCGACGTGGCGAGCGCACGCTCTTCTTTTCGTTCGAGGAGTCACCCAATCAAATCATCCGCAACATGCACTCGATCGGGTTGCGCCTGGAGCCGTTGGTCAAACGCGGCCTCCTGCGTTTTCACTCGGCGCGGCCTTCGCTTTACGGCCTGGAAATGCATCTGGCCACGATGT
>CBRAFL010000203.1:0-10399 GCA_967755055.1 uncultured bacterium | reverse complement strand
CCGGGCCTGCCGTTTCTATTTTCTAATTCAATCCCTATCTCTGAGTCCCGCCGGCACGGAGGCCTGCCGCTACCTTACCGATCGTCAGGAGTTTCACCGCCGTGCGCGAGGGCCGGTTGCCTTTTTGCGCGCGGCGGTTTTTTTCGCTCGCCACATGACCCGATCCGAACGCGCGGCATACATCGACCGCCGCCTCGCCGAATTGTATCCGGAAACACCTGTTCCGCTCGTCCACAAAGATGCGTTCACGCTGTTGATCGCGGTGCTACTCTCGGCGCAGAGTACGGATAAGGGCGTCAATAAAATCACGCCAGAGTTGTTCGCGCTCGCCGACACGCCGGAGAAAATGATGCAGGTGCCGGTGGCAGAGATTCAGCGGATCATCCGCCCGTGTGGGCTCTCTCCAGCGAAAGCCAGGGCGATCTCGGGGCTCTCGCGCATCCTCGTTGAGAAGCACGGCGGGCAAGTGCCGCGGACGTTTGAGGAGTTGGAGGAACTGCCGGGGGTGGGGCACAAGACTGCGAGTGTGGTGATGGCGCAGGCGTTTGGCGTGCCGGCGTTTCCCGTCGACACGCACATTCACCGTCTCGCGCAGCGCTGGAAATTAACGGACGGTCGCAGCGTGGAGCGGACGGAGGCGGATTTGAAAAAACTTTTTCCGCGTGAGCATTGGAATCAGCTGCACCTGCGGATCATTTTCTATGGCCGCGAACACTGTTCGGCGCGGGGATGCGACGGAACCGATTGCGAGATGTGCCGCGCGCTGTTTCCCGAACGCAAGCGATCGGTGACCACGCGGAAGTGAACACGTTGGCGCTTCTGGTGTAGCCGCGCCGGTTACGGCGCGGTCTGCATGCCCGAGATGTGCGGACCGAAGATCGTCCGCCAATCGAGACCAATGGGCGCGCGGGCCAGGCCGAGTCCGGAAACCCGCCGCATGGGCCGGGCGACTGGAAATTACGGTCAATCAACATGGTGGACGCTATTGGACTCGAACCAACGACCCCCTGCGTGTGAAGCAGGTGCTCTAACCAACTGAGCTAAGCGTCCGTCACGGAGGCGAGAACGTGGCGCCCTCCCCTCGCCGAATCAATTCTGTTTTTCCAGGAATCCTTCGGAGGGGCTTTTCGTCCGCCAGTGTCGGCCTGTTGCTCGCCGCGCGAACACGGCCGCAGGGATGCCCGCACACTACACGGAATCGCACTGGCGCTACTTCAGCCGGACCAGGCCGCGGCGAATTGCTTTCACGGCGGCGTCGGTTCGATCGTGAACGTCGAGCTTTGCAAACAGATTCTTGACGTGGGTCTTGACCGTGTCCTCCGCTATATAAAGCGAGCTGCTGATTTCCTTGTTCGTTTTACCCGCGACAAGGTGCTCCAATATATCAAATTCACGGTCGGACAGGTCCTGCTGCATCTGTCGGCTGATAAATCGATCAGCCAAATCTTTCGGCAGATCCACGTGGCGTTGATGTACCGCTTGAACCGCGTTCACGATATCCGCAATGCTCGCGTCCTTGAGCAAATACGACATCGCGCCATTCTTGATGGCTTTGTACATATCTTCGTCGAGATCGTAGGTCGTGAGTATAATCACGCCGGCCTCAGGATCGATAAGTCTGATCTGCTCCAGCGCCTGGAGACCGTCGACGCGAGGCATGCGCAAATCCAGAAACGTCACGTCCGGACGTATGCGGCGAAAAGCTTCCACTGCTTCGTGTCCGTCGGCGACTTCTCCGATTACTGTCATGTCGGCCTGCTGATTGATAATCCCGACGAGTCCCATCCGGAATGCGGGATGATCATCCGCGATTAAAATTCGAATCTTATTCGGCATGGAAAATGGTTTTAGAGGTAAGACGAGCCGGACGATCAGCCAGCCACGGCGTTTTTATAGATGTAGAAGAGTGACACGATTGTTCCCGATCCGGGTGTGCTTTTGATGTCCAGTCTGGCATTGATCGCCTTCGCCCGCTCCTCGATTCCGAGCAATCCGAAGCTGGATTTGGCGGTGGTGCGAATCTTGGCGAGATCGAAACCGACTCCGTCGTCGACGATCTTTGAGGAGAGCGTAGACGTGCCGAGCTCGAGCGTAACGAGGATTTTTTTCGCGCCGGAATGCCTGAGTGCGTTTCGAATCGCCTCCTGGATTATGCGCGCAACGTTCTCCTCGACCGCGGGCGCGAGTCGCTTCGCCTCGCCGCGGATCTGGCATTCGATCCTCGAGCGATCTGCTCTTTCGCTCAATCCTTCGCAGAAATTCCTGATCGATTCTGCGACGTCACGAGGAGAGGGATTTTCGAGACGCAAATTCCAAATCGCGCTGCGGGCTTCCGCGAGATTTGAGCGGGCCAGCTTACAAGCGAGATCGAGCCGCGCATCAACATCGGCCCGATCACGCGCCGCGCTGGCGAGTTGCAGTTGGAGTGAAATGGCACCCAGGCCTTGCGCCAGCGTATCGTGGATTTCCCGCGCGACACGGCTCCGCTCCGTCAGCGTCGCTTTGAATTCCGCCGTGGCCATCGCGTTGCGCGCGTTCTGCTCGCGCAGGCGGTGGCGGGTCAGACCAACGACGATGAGAATCGAGAGTCCGAGCACCGCCGCGATCGATCCCCAAATCCATACGAGGCGTTCGGCGGTGAGCTGGGGCGGCGGTTTCAACTCCGTGACGTCGTCGCCGGATCGCGCGAGGATTTGAAACGCCTTCGGAGTCCACACCCCGCTGACGGGTTTATCTTTTTCGGGCGGCACGACACAAATTCCCGTGACTCTCACGATGCTGCCGACTCTGAATTTCGCGCCCGCCGGCCCGTCCAGCGATTTTCGTAACGTCACTCGAACGGGCACACTTTCGCTTTCAATCAGCAGACTGATTCCTTCATCCAACGTCCGTACTTCCGAGAGCCGGCCCACGACAGAAATCAATTTTCCATTCTGGCTGAACGCATCAGCCGGGCCCTTGATCTCAATGGGTTCAGGCGCCTCCACATGGCCGGTCTTTTTATATAAGCCGTTAATGAGTTCCGGCGCATATTCGCCGCGAATCGGAAAACCGAGGACTTCAACGACGTCGCCGACCGCGAGTTCGTTCGTGCTCGAGGACTGGATCAACAAACCAGAGCCGCGATCTTGAATCCAGAGCGATCGGCCGGGCCAGTGGTGAATGACCACGCCTTTCACCAGCACGCGATGACGGAGATCATTTTGGGGATAAAATTTATAGAGATCCTCAACGGCGCGGGGTGGCCCGTGCCAGGGATCAGCCTCGGGAGCTTTTATTATACGGAGATTCGATTTCTCCGGAATCAACACGGATGGGCTGAGGAACTGTCGGTGGTTGTTGTGACGATTAAAACAAAGCCCGTCCACTTCCACCTCGGCGTCCACAATCGTCTCGGGATCGATGGGGAAATTTGCCTCAACGGGAATTTCCAACTCACCGTCGGACAATTGTAGATACGACTTGTGGGTCGTCGCGCTCTCGGTGGAAGATGTTTTCGGCGACGTTCCCTCCCGGGTGGTGGCAGGCAGAAGATCGCGATCGAGTGGGGCGTACCTCCGCACGACGCCTCGCAGGCGAAGCCACTGTCCATCTAACGCGCCGTTAAAAAGTTCGCTGATATGCGCGACCGGCGGAATGGGGACAACGCCGCGTCCTGAAATCTCGATCTTCTGACAAATGACGAACGGTGCGAAACCGCCGGGGTCGGTCACGCCTTCGAGGTTTACCTTGTCGCCGATTTTGAGCTTCGCGACATCAGCCACGTCCCCATGGCAGTAGATCGACGCAGAATCATCGATGATAACGAAGCCAATCGGCTCGGGCTCAGCCAACCCCAAGACCACACCGGATAATAAAACGCGTCGGCTTTCGGAGGCTTCCTTTTCGCTCAGTCGTCTCACGGCGTCCGCCCGTGTCAACGGAACGGCGTCTGATTGCGCGTGACCCGCCAGAGTTGACGCGATCGAAACGAAAATAAAAAAAGCGAAGTTTCGCAGCGCCACGAGTGATTCTAATTGTCGGGCGATTATCGGATCAGGTCAGGTGAAAAAACACGGGAGATAATATCGTGCGGGGTTCACGGCGTGCCGCTGAAGATTTTCGCAGATAGCTAATTCTGAGGGAGGGTCGGCAAACGCCATTCTGATTGCCACGCGATTTTTGGCGTGGGGCCGTTCATGTTGATGGGCAACCAGACGTACGTTGATTTCTCGAGGTCTTCTGAAAGCCAGCGGTCCCCCAAATAAATCGGCGGCGAGTCTTTACCGGGCAAGGGAAGAACGAAGGTGGGTTGAGAATGAAAAGAAATGGCTTCTTCCTCTTTCGTTCCGGTTATGCCCGACCCGAGATCAGTCCAAGGGCCGAAAATGGTGTCGGCCGTGAAGAAATGAAGTGTGTTGGGCACCCAACCCGTGCAGCCGGAATTAACCATATAGTATTTGTCGCGGTGCTTGAACACCGCCGGCGCTTCGCGGCTGCCATCGATCGCGCGTACATAAGTACCGGATTCCGTGAGATAATCGTCCGACAGTCGGGAGATATGTAGAACCGCGTTTTCTTCCGACGCGTAAATCAGGTAGGCACGACCATCGCCGTCAACAAACAGATTCATGTCTCGCAACATCTGGCCTTTCGTGAAGTCGCGCGCCCATGCAGCCCAATCTTTGTTGGCGATCCCCCACGATATCCGCTGTGCGTCCGTCTTAAGCGCAGCGAATTCCGCTCGCAGCGTCGTCGGCATGTTTTGCGGAGTGTGGCCGGCATCGGGCCGTCGAGAACCTAGATAAACGAATGGGCCGGTGGGGCTTTCTGAGACTGCGACGCCGCCGCGGGCTTCCAGGTAATCGGCTGAATCGATGTGCATCCACATTACAAAACGGCGGGTCGCGTGATTATAGATCACTTTTGGACGTTCGACCACGCGGTGATGTCCGAGTTCGCTCGCGGGATCGTTGTTAGATGGAAGTGCCACGCCCTCGAAATGCCAGTGAAGCAGGTCAGTTGAAACATAACAGGATACGCCGGAGAAATCGACGCGTGTGCCGTTCCAGCTTTTATTCGATTCCGGCAGCTGGGTCGGCCCCGATTTCATTTCGCCGTACCAATAGTACCGGCCTTCGTGAAAGAGAATTCCGCCGCCGTGCGCGTTGATGCTTTGGCCGGCGTCGTCCTTCCACACCGACCCGACGTGTAGTGGTGTTTCAGACGGAGCGTTGGGCTCACCAAAAACGGATGGCGAAACGCTGATCAAGGCGACGGTCAAAAAGATCCGCGACGGTTCGCGGACATGATCAACCAGAAATCGAATTAGAGTAATACTCATGCAAATGGGCCAAGGGCGATTTGTGAAGGCGGAGCTTCGGCCTCGCTGCACTCATCATTCTGGGGTGATTGCTAGACTGCCAGAGCGCCAGCCATCCGGCAATTCACCTGAAAGGGTGAAAAGGGTTCATTGCGCGCTCGGACTTTTGGAGTGAATCGAAATTCTGGAGACGCGAGACATGTCCGCGGTGCACGTAGCACGGCCTGACGTAGCCCTGCGCGGGAACGCATGGATTCCTGCTGCTCCTGCAGTGGGCTACAATGGTGATGCGTTGTGACACTGATGAGTTGAGGTTCGCGCGCGCGTCGAACGGGCTCGGAGCTCAATATAGCCACTATGGGTGATGCTTTCGGCGGAGAGAATATGGTTTAATTCGTGATCTTAGAGAGGTCCCCAACCTCTCTCATCGACCTCCGCACTGGTCTGCCGTGGCAGTGCGTTCCCCACCGCAAACCCCCTCCGAAATTCAACCCCTTTGCTCTACACAGCGGAGATTTCCAATCTTACCCAACAATGACACCACACCCCGCCACCGTAAAACAAACGACCCTCCGCCGGCGTGCCTTCGGGCTTGCTGCGTTGCTGGTTTTTTCCAACACGCTGTTGCTTCGCACGTCAGCTCAAGTGAAGAGCCCGGCCGAAACCACCGGAGCGAGCGGCGGCGACGTGATTGTGCTCTCGCCGTTTGTCGTCGATGCATCCGAAGATACCGGTTACCACGCGACTAATACACTCGCGGGAACGCGATTGCGCTCGAGCCTTAATGACATCGCGTCGCCCATTAGCGTTTACACGAAAGACCTGCTGAAAGACATCGCCGCGACCAACTTTCAAGATGCGATGCTCTATTCGGTGAACGTTGAAAATGAAAACGAGTACGCGCCCGACGACACGGAAGGGGAAAGTATTTCCTCCACCACCCAGAATCGCGTTCGTGGCCTGGCGAGCAGCACGCAAACGCGGGGCTTTTTCAAAACGAATTTCCGCGCCGATACCTATAACACCGACAGGCTCACCGTTGCCAGCGGACCCAACTCGATCCTCTTCGGTATCGGCAGCCCCGCAGGCGTGATTGATGCCAGTCCGATCACCGCAGGGCTCAAAAAAATGGCGACGGAGCTGAGCTTCCGCGCCGACAACAACGGCAGCCTGAGAGGCACCCTGGACTTCAACATCCCTGTGGTGAAAAATGTTTTCGCGCTGCGGGTCGCTGAGCTCCGGCAGAAAAACAAAACGTTTCGCAAGCCGGAGTTTGATGACGAGAAGCGCGACTTCGTCACCGCTACGTACCAACCTTTCAAGAGCACGACCATTCGGGCGAACTACGAACATTTGACCGACAGTCGCGTGCGCGCTCGGGATACTTTGATGGTGAACAACGTGAGTGACTGGATCGCTCTCGGAAAACCCGTGTATGACTTCAGCACCAAGTTGTGGTCGTCCGACAATGGCAAGACGTGGGTTAGCCGTCCTGACCTCGGCAACAACTGGATCAACACCGGCACGCTCAATAACAACGACCGCGTCTTCATCGCCGGCGGCGGCATCGGTGGCAGCGAGATCCAGGCGCTGGTTTGGAATAACACCGGTCTCTCCTACAATCGCAACAAGGTTCCCACCACCAGTTTCTCCGACGGCAAAATAATTGCGACGGATGTAAACTATTATGGTCTCGGCGACCGAACCCGTCTCGGCGGGGAGAGCTACAGTGTGGTGGTCGAGCAAAAATTCACGAAAGATCTCTTCGCTGAAGTTGCGTACAACAAGGAGACCAACGACCGCAATCAGGTGGATCCATTTCGTACGGGCGGCGGGTTTTCCACGATTCAGGCCGATGTAAATTATTTCCTTCCGTTCCCTGTTGGACAAACCACCGGCACGCTCGTCAAAAATCCCAATGTTGGCCGATATTACATCGAGAGCCAGTTCCTCGGCTATACGCAGAACGTGGATCTCGAAAGCAAGCGGGCGATGCTTTCATACGCCTTGGATTTCAACGAGCACGGTCATCCGTGGTTTGGAAGATATAATTTCGGCGTGATGTGGCAGAAAGAAACCACCGAGAATTTCAAGATCAAGCAGCGCATGGTCAATCAAGGCGCTTACTATATTGGCACCGACGTCGGCCTGAACAATGTTACGACGCGCACCTATCTGGATCTCCCCGGCCTGGGTGGCGATTCCAAGGGGGTCGAATATCCCGGCAACTTCCAAACTCCTCTCTGGCCGACGATCATTGGTGGTATCGCTGGCGACGGCACGCCGCAAAAAACGAGGAACGAAGTGACCGGCAAGCTGTTCGTCAGCCAGGCTTCGTTGTTCAAGGACTCACTCATCCTCACGTTCGGCTACCGCAAGGATCAACAGGACGCTTACGCGGCCACATTCAAAGCGAAGGATCCCGTCACGGGCGAATTCATCTACAAAGGCGTCGATGTGAATCCAACGCCGATCATCCAAGCCGGCATCACGCGGACCTACGGTGCGGTCTTTCACACGCCGGTGAAGTGGCTGTCATTGATCTATAATCGTTCCAATGCGTTCAATCCTCAGGGCGACTATCACGACTGGTTCAACAAACCGTTGCCTCCTGGCTCTGGTAAAGGCGAGGACTACGGGATCAGCGTGCAGCTCAATGACAAATTGAGCGCGCGAATTTCCCGCTTCACCAACACCGCGGTCGATAATGTTGAATTCGACTGGTTCTATGAAGAGCCGAAGTGGAGCGTTGTGGGCAACATGGACGAAGACTGGGGTAACATTACGGGCTATGCCCGGAAGCTCGGCAACACCGCGGACATTAACGTCGTGGCGGTGAGCGACGCGGTGCGTGCCACGCGAGACTTCAAATCGGAAGGGTACGAAATGGAGCTCTTCTATAAGCCGGTCGATCAGCTGGATCTCCGTTTCACGCTGGCCGAGGATGAAGCGACCAATCTTCGCGTCGTGCCTGGTATTCAAGCGTACGTTGCCAGCCGCCTGTCCGTCTGGCAGAAATACTACGGCTACACGATGTGGCATTACAACGATGCGGTGCTGCCGGCGTGGGATCCCAACTGGGCAACCAATCCCGACACCATCGGCTATCAGCTGCTCAACAATTCCAACGCGCTCCCGCGGCTGGCTGCGTTTAAAGCTTCGGAAGGCAGCGTTGTTGCGCGGGGTCGTAAATGGCGCGGCAACTTGATCGCGAACTACAAATTCACGGGTGCGCTGAAGGGCTTTTCCGCTGGTGGCGGCGCACGATGGCGCAGTTCCGATGTCATCGGTTATTACGGCAAACAGAATTCTCTCACCACGGGAGGGCCGCTCGTCGAAGACCTCACACGTCCCATCAATGGCAAAGACATTCTCTTATTCGACGGCTGGGTGGGTTACTCGAAGGATTTCGTCGTCGCCGGAAAACCACTTGGTTGGACGGTGCAATTGAACGTTCGCAATCTGCTGAATGATCATAAGATCGTTCCGGTTACCGCCTATACTGACGGCCGGTACACTGCTTATAGTAAGAACGAGCCCATCACCGTAATTCTAACGAACACGTTTAAATTCTAAGTTCATTGAGACGCCCGCGAGCGCGGGTGATCTTTAGGTTTAATAAGGAGGAGGCTTTGAGCCTCCTCCTTTTTTATTTTTGGAATCTGGAGTGCAGCGATGGTGGACCGCATTTCAGAGTAGCGCGGGCTTCCAGCCTGCATTCTGCAAAGAAGAATGCAGGCAAGATGCCTGCGCTACACCCAGCCTTTCATAATTTGTAGCGGCAGGCCTCCGTGCCTGTCCGTATTCAGTAATGAAGGGACGCCCTCCGTGTCGTCCGGATCCCTTCTCTCCGACCTCCGATCTCCGACCTCCGATCTCCGATCCACGGCAGGCGCGGAGGCCTACCGCTACGCCGAACCAGCCTTCGCGGCTGCGCAAATTCCAAGACCAAATGCGCATTCCTCCTCTTCCCAATTCGCGGCGTTCCGGCGACGATGGCGGCTTTCCCCTCGTGCGTTTTCGCGAATTGACTTCAATTCTGTTCCGCCCAGTTCGTGAGCGGTCTTGTTCATGTCTCGCGACGACCGGTTGCCATTGTCGCGAGGAGACCGCATCCGGCGAGAACGGTGATTTCCTTTTCGCGGTCATGTTCGGCTAAATTGAAAATTTAAATCACCCCTTTTTTCGATTTGGTACGTCTCAATCATATCCACTCAGATTCCTTCCACTGCCCACCTCGCTTCATGCTAAAAATCATCTCCGCATCTGTGCTCCTCGGCGTCGTGACGACAGCTTTCGCCGCGCTGCCCGCGCCCGACGCCGATGATGGCGCCATCAATTTGCCGCCCGGGTTTCGAGCGCTCATCGTCGCCGACAATCTCGTGGTCAACCGAAAGGCCGGCAAAAGCCCCGAGCATCTTCGCGGCATCGCGGTCGCGCCGAACGGCGACGTCTACGCGAAGCTCGTTCACGGCAACATTCTCGCGATGCGCGACACGGATGGCGACGGCCGCCTCGATCAGATCAAGGAGTTCGGTCCCGGCGATGGCGGCACGCATATTGTCTTTCACGAGGGCTGGCTCTACCACTCGAGCCGCACCGCGGTTTACCGCTACAAATACATTCATGGCGAACTCGTGCCGTCGAGTCCGGTGGAAGTTGTGATCCACGATCTGCCCGCCGAAAAAGATCACGATGCCAAGGCCTTCGCGTTCGACGAGCAGGGGCGGATGATTGTCGAAATCGGTTCGCCCTACAACGTCTACAGCGAAGGAGATCGCCGGTTCGGCGCGAAGGGTTATCCGCCCGAGCAGGTCGCGAAATTTCAGCAAACCTATGGCGGTTTCTGGCGCTTCGATCCGAACAAGCTCAACCAGACGCAGGCCGACGGCGTCCGCTTCTCCACCGGCCACCGTCACTCACTCGCGCTCGCCTGGCACCCGGTTGCGCACGAATTTTTCATGGCGATGATGGGCCGTGATAACATGAACATCGTCGCGCCGGATTTTTACGACGCACTCGATAACGCCGAACGCGATGCTGAGGAGATGCACCTTCTGCGCGAAGGCGTGAACATCGGTTGGCCCACCACGTATT
>CBRAFL010000202.1:0-10441 GCA_967755055.1 uncultured bacterium | reverse complement strand
GGTTAAAAGGTTCGCAGATAAATTTGCACGAGTTCCCGATCAATCTGCTCGTCCGACCACGCCGGGTGTTGCGCACGCAGAGCGTCGCGCTTCCAACGGCGGACTTGGCGCCGCAACTCCGCCGCAAGTTTCGAGCGTCCTGCGCCACCCATTTCTCTCCACGCTTTCACCTGCAAAGGATACGGTGCATCGGAATAAAAAGATTCGTGCGTGGCACTCATACGCCGAATCTGCGGCGGTTCCTTTCATCGCGCAAGCGTGCTACCATGGAGGTATACCCGAATCAATCACGCTCTTGATTGTCATCGCGAGTCCGAGGAACGAGGACGTGACGATCCAGCTAGCTGAATTGCTTGGTCGCTTCGCTTCTGCTCATGAACTCACCCGTTTCTCATGGATGGTCAGAAATATGGGGGCAGAAACATAACCAGGCATGGGAACAAATTCGAACGCTGAATAAAATTCTTCCCATTTTTCTGACCCTATTTTTCTGACCCGCCGATGCCACAGAGCCTTGTTCATTGTCCTCCATGCAAGCGCTCGGGCTTGATTTGCCATCTCGCAATGTCCGGCGCGTTAGGGATAACGCGCCCTACCTTTCGCCGAACGTCGCTCCTACCTCACACCGGGCGCGCCTTTCAGCATCGCCGCATATTTGTCCACCACTGAGGGCGGCACCACCAGCCGCCACTCGCCCGCGTCTTGTCGCAACATCAAACTCGTGGTCTTCGCTGAGCCATCGGTCTGCTGCAACCGAACCACCATCCTCACTTTTTCCGCACCTTGCTGTGCCTGACCGATCACTTGCATCGAACCCATCGGAACATCCTTGGCCGTCAACAACGCCACGAGCCGTTCCGGCGATCGGTACTCCGCGCGGCTCGCCTCGGGCAATCCTTCCAGCAATACAGCGGCTTTCGCCCGTGCGTCTGCCTCAAGAATCATCGATTGCGCCAGCGTATCAATATCTCCACCACTCGCCGCCCACAACGCTGTTTCAAATGCCGCCGACGGTGTCGCCCGGCCTGCGTTGCTCCACTGCGCTGCGGACAGGATGGGAGAAATCGCCGTGGTCGCGGATTTGGTTTTCGCGTCCGTCGATGCCATCGCCCGTGCTCGCAGCGGTGCGATCTCCGCTCGTAAACGCTCCAGCGCGACGTGATCGGCTCGCAACGACTCCAACTCGCTCGCCGAGGGTTCCGCCGCGGCCAGCCGGTGATTCTCTTCGCGAAGTTGAGCCAACTGCCGGTGCCGTGCGCGCATCAGGTCCAACTCATCTCGCAGTTGGGCTGTACGCTGTCCACGCAGCACCAGCGAAAGTGTCAACGCAACGGCAAGGCCCCCAATCACGACCCATTTTATCGCAGTCACATTCATCGCGTCAGAACCAACCGGCGTTATCAGTCGGTTTCGCATCGCCGATGTTCACCACGGCCGAACCACCTACGTTAACCGCGGCCGCACCGCCTTGATTGCCCGGCGAAAATTCGATCGGCACGTCCATCCGCGTATTCACCGCGCGACCACCTTTCACTCCGGCGTCGAACTTCCACTGCTTAACCGCTTCGATTGCCGCCGCCTCGAATTCCCGCCGCGTGGATTTGGCGGCAAACGCCTCGCGCACCTCGCCCTTGGAATCAACCACCAGACTCACCACGACCGAACCCGCGATGCCCTGGTCGCGCATGTCCGCCGGATAAACCGGCGCGGCGCGGAAACTGACCTTCGGCTGGCGATCAAGCGTTTTTGTCCCTGAAACCACGGCGACACGCCGCACCTCCTGCTCTCGTGCTTTCGCTGCCGCTGCCAGCGCGGCTGCCTGCTTTCCCTGCACCTCTGCTGCTTCAGCCTGCGCGATCGCGTCGAATTTTTTCTGCAATGCCGCCGCCTCGTCGCGTAGTCGGGCCAGTTCCGCATCGTCCGCTCGCAAGCGCTGCGCATCGGCCTGATCACGGGCGAGGCGTACATTCTCGGCTTGCAGATCAGCCATCTGACTCGTTTCCGCGCGCAAGCCATCCATCTCCGCTCGCGCTTGGGCGGCGGCATTTTGTTGCACCGCCAGTCCGCTCACTCCGGCCACCGCCAGGGCGCCGCTTATTCCCAGTTGTAATTTTGTCATGCTCATAAAAGTCGCTGCGGCCGTCGCCGCTGTTCCCGCTCCCGCCGCTGCTGCACCCGTGAGCGCCGCGCTCGTCACGGTAAGCGCGAGACCGGCCGGCGCTGCCACCACCGCTTGATTCGCAAGGGCGATGGCGAGCGCTCCCGTCGTCGAGGTCACGCCGCGACGCGCGAGTAATGCGTGCAATTTGTCGAGCGCGCGCTCCACGCGCATGCGCGCCGTGTTTTCATTGAGACGGAGTCGCGCACCGACATCGGCAAATTCGCGTCCCTCGAAAAATCGCAGGAGAATCGCCTCTCGATCAGTTTCCCCCAATTCGCCAAGCGCCTCATCGAGTACAGGGCGAACGCGCTCCCATTCCATCGGCGTTCCAGCGCCATTCAGAAGTTTTTCCATGATGTGGACCTCCTGTTCGCGTGCGTGCCGCCGACGTTCTCCCCGCACAAGTTTTGCCGCGGCGAAGCGAGTGCTGACGAAAAGCCAGCCCGCAAGCACGCGACGACCCGTTAAGGTTCCAGCCTTGCGTGCGAGATCGGTGAATA
Source organism: uncultured bacterium (assembly GCA_967755055.1). Lineage (GTDB taxonomy): Bacteria > Verrucomicrobiota > Verrucomicrobiia > Opitutales > Opitutaceae > Opitutus. The sequence continues at coordinate 7,780 of CBRAFL010000202.1, read as the reverse complement.
CGAGTTGCGTCACGTCCTGCGCGAGATGCGTATCGCCATTCACCTGTCTCAACGCGGCAGAATAAACAAAGTTGAGATGCCGCCGCACGAGTTCGGCAAACGCGTCATCGGCGTGTTCCTGGACGTGACGGCGGAGCAGTTCGGCATCATCAATCATGGCGGTTCACCCTATAGCACCCGCCGTTGCGAAGACCGCACAAAATTTCCGGAGCAAAGCAGACGCATTCATCGTTTTTGATTTCGAGATCCGATTTACTTGGGGCTGCGATGCGCTCTCGTCGCCTTGTCGTGGCATAGTGTAGCTGGGGTCACCGACCCCGGTATTCCCGCGAGGGCTCGAGGTCGGACCGGCCTCAGTGAGGCCAGCTACACCAATCGCAGCCTGAAAGACATCAGCGGCCAGATCCCGCGACGAGGGCGTCGCACCTCCAGTTCAAGCCAGCGCCTCTTGCAAAAACGTCGAGCGGTCCTTTGCTCTGCATTCGGTTAACCAACTGCCGTTCATGAAAATCCTGCTCTGGGTTGGAATAGGTTTGGTCGCGCTGCTCGTCGTGGCGGCGCTCGGATTATACATCGCCGGTTCGCAAATGCCGCGCGAACACCGCGCTCAATCGTCCCTGATCTTGCGTGCGAACCGCGCGACCGTCTGGGCCGCGCTCATCGACTATGCCAGCATGCCTTCGTGGTGGCCGGCCGTGAAATCGATTCGCTTTGAAAAACTTCCCGACGGCACCGAATTGACGTGGAATAAGGACAGTCACGGTCAGGAAATCCCATTCCGCACCAAATCCGAGCGCGCGCCGGAATTGCTCGTACGCGAAATCGCCAAAGCCGATCTCCCGTTCGGCGGCACCTGGACGTACGCTCTGGCCGACGCTCCAGGCGGCGGCACGCGGCTCATCCTCACCGAGGACGGCTTCATTAACCCGCCGATATTCCGCGCGATGGCGAAATGGTTTTTCGGCCTCGATACGACGATGAAGGATTTTCTGACGCACTTCGAAAAGCATGTGGACACGACCAACAGCGACGTTCCCAAGGCGGGTTAGCTGTAAAAGTCACATGAAGCACTCCGAACGTCCTTCAAACCAGTAGGACCGCACCGAAATTTCGCCGCGGTACCAATCCATCATGTTACGTAATACGTAACATGATGGATTGGTCCTTGGATTCACGCCTCGCCGCCGAATTCCCGGCCACCTTTCCCCTTGCGAGCGCAAATGCGTCACACCAGTCTTCCGGCCAATGAAGGTGCGGTCTTCGCTGCTCTCCCTCGCCCTCGGTTTAGCGTTGTCGGCGAACGCGCATGCCCAGGCGGTTTGGACCGGTACGGTCGACGCTTCCTTCAACACGCTGCTCAACTGGACCGGCGCCGCGCCCACCGGCTCCGATCTCACCTTCAGTACCACGATTCGTCCGATCATCTCCGTCGACGCTCCCATCGCGGTAAATTCTCTGACGTTCAAAGGGCTCTATCCGTCTTACACTTTCTCCACGTCGAACGGCTCGCTCCTCACGATTGGCAGCGGTGGCATGACCGCCGGGCTTCAGGCCGGCAGCACAGTTGATTTCGCCGCGAGTCTTCCCCTCCAGCTCTCCAGCAGCCAGACATGGACGGTCGATGGCATCCTTCGCGTAGCCGGCGCGATCTCGAGCGCGCCCTCCGTCACTACCGTTCTCACCAAAACCGGCACCGGGTCCCTCACGCTCAGCGGCAACAGCACGTTCAACGGTGGCGTGACCGTGCAACAGGGCACACTCTTGATCGGCTCCGGTTCCACCGCCACCGGTGGCACGATCACTTCCGGTTCTCTCGGAATCGGCCCGCTTACCCTCGCGGCGAACACGACTTTCGGCGGCACCACTCCCGGTCTGACGCTCGCCAACGATGTCTCGTTTGCGAGTGGCGTCACGCTCTTGAGCGGTGATAAAACAGGCGCGTTCACAGGACTGAACCTAACCGGACACGTCACCGCCGCCACCAGCGATGTCGTGGTCAATCTCTCCGGCATAGGCCCACTCATCTTCAGCGGAACGCTCGATGGACCGGCCAACACGGCTCTCCGTTTTCAAAGTGTTTCCACGACGGAGCTCGACGGCGCGGCCCTCGCCGGAACCACGAGCGCCAATATCTCCTCGCTGACCGCGGATCACGCCGCCCTCTATTTCGAAACGGCCGAGTCATTGCCCTCCACGGTGAAAGTGCAGGCGACCAACGGTGGCTACGTGAGCGTGCTAGCCACCACCCTTCCGTCCGTGGTTCCAGCCAGCACGTTATTGAGCCGTATCGCCGATCCCGTTACGTTCGCCGGAACGTTTGGCTTCGACACGCAACCCGGCCTCGGCGCACCTCACGTCTTTTCTGAAGATCTCGATTTCACGGCGTTTACGAACGCATCGTTCAATATCGGGACGGCCACCGAAGCCATTCTCACCGGTTTGATCAAACCGCCCGTCACCAGCGGCACCGCCATTTATCGTTTCGGCGGCGGCGGCGGACATATTTTTGTTCAAAGCAATCTGACTGACGTCATCGATCCCGTCACGCACGCGACGGTGCCGGCCGCGGTCGTCGTGAGCACGACAACCGGCGACGAGGCACAAGGGGTGATTCTTCGCGGTGAGAACTCTTTCACTGGCACCACGACGACCGGCAGCGTGACCAGCAATCTCCGGGTTGATCGTGCCATGGTCGTGCTGGATTCAGCACGCGCTTTGCCCGCGACGGCGTCGTTCAGTCTCGGTGATCGCGCATACATCGGTTACACCGAGGCGGCGAGTTTCGCGACGTTCGCCGATTTTCTGAATCGGCTGGCACCGGGCGGTTACACCGCTAATTCAGTTTTTGGTTTGGATTCGCACGCGTTCGTCGAGGACAAGGCAACCAACGGCGATCTCGCGAAAAGTTCGGCGCAGCGCGTGTTCTCCGGGGCGGTCGATCTCAGTGCATTGACCGACGGCTTCCTGGGTTCTCTCACGAGCGTGCGGATCGACGGACCGATTGTCGCGCCTTCGAGTCACATTTTAAAGCTGACCGGAATCGGAAACGGCCGCCTCACGATCACCTCGAATCTCGCCGCAACCACTTCCGGCTCTTCGGCAGCAACTAACATTTCGAGCGTCATCCTCGGCTACCCGGCAGCCACGCTCGCAGACGAATTCGGCGACGGCGAAGTGGAGCTGACTGGCGCGAGCACCTACACTGGCGGCACAAAGCTGCAAAGCGGCACCTTAATCGTAGGCAACAGCAGCACGTTGAGCGGCGGGCTCATCGTCTCCGGACCGATCGGCACCGGCACACTGACCGTATCCACCGCGGTCGGACCCGTAATTCTCGCCTCCAACAGCACGAGCGGCGTCACGCTCTATAACGCGATCGTTCTCTCCGGACCGCTGCAGCTCGGCGTCTTCAACTCCGACAAGAGCTCGGCAAAATCCACTGAAGTGGATCCGAACGTGCTCATTCTCGCGGGAAATATTTCCGGCACCGGCGGCATCGACGCCTATGGCCATTCCATTCTCAGCGGCACCAACACCTATGGCGGCGGAACTTACGCGCACAAAGGAGGGCTGATTTTCTCCAGCGCGTCATCCATCCCGATCGCTCCCGTCACTGCCGCACTCAAATCCGATTTTGACGGTTATATCGGCCTCGCCTCGGTCCCGACCTCTCTTCAGTTGAACTTCATCGACCGCTTCGATCTGGCCAATACGAACGGCACGATCGGCTTCGATACACTGGACACCACTGCCACGGTTTTCTCCGATCCGATTTCCCTGATCGGCTTCACGAGCACGACCACGCGATTGGGTTCCGCGACCGCCGCGAAACTCACCGGCACGATCACTCCCGCCGGAACCGTTTATCGTTTCGGTGGCGGTGGTGGCTATCTCGAAGTGGCGTCCGCTCTCACAGGAAGCCGCGACGTCGAGGTTAACTCGTCCGACGGCGCATCTCTCGCGCTCCGTCTCAGCGGCACGAATACCTACGCCGGCAACACCGTCGTCAGAAACTCGGCGTTAATTTTTGCCGCCGGTTCGCTGCCCGCCGTCTCGCCATTCGCCATGGACTCCACCGGCTACATCGGAACAGAAGACGCCAGTTTCGACACGAACTTCAGCGGTTTCCTCACTCATTTTGCCACCAATCTGGATCGCGGTATCATCGGCTTCGACGCAAGCCCCACCCTCGGCAGCCGGACGATCACCACGGCGCTCGATCTCAGTTATTTTACCGGAGCCACGCCGAACTTTTATATCGGCACCAGCACCAACCTCACCTTCGGCGCCGCCTCGTCCATTACGCTTCCCACCAACGCCACGGCGTATCGCTTCGCGTCCTACAGAGGCGGCCGCCTGCAAATCGACACCGTTCTTTCGGGCGCAAGGGGTTTGATCATTGGTGATCCCACTTCGCTAATGACCCAGGTCAGCCCGGCCGGCGTTGTTTCCTCAGTGGTTCTCAACGCGGCTAACACCTTCACCAACGGTACCACACTCTACGCCGGCAATCTTTACCTCGGAACTTCGACCGTCGGCACTAGCACAATCACCTCCGGACCTCTCGGCACCGGAACGTTCACCGTCGAATCCAACCAATTTTCCACCGGCGGCCTGCGCCCCACTCTCCGGCCCCTCAGCGCCCCGATCACGCTGGCCAACCCCATTGTCCTGAACTCCGGCTTGGACGTCGCCAGCGATCTCACGCTCAGTGGCGCAATTTCCGGCGGCGGCTGGCTCTACAAAATCGAGCCGGGCACGCTCACTCTCTCCGGTAGCAATTCGTCCTGGGTCGGCGGTGTTTTCATCAATGAGGGCAACGTCACCTTCGCACAAAACACGTCCGCCGGAACCGGCATGCTCGCGTTGGGTGGACAGCTCGCGTCGACCGCCACCTTCACCTCCGCCGCACCCACGATCGGATCACTGTGGGGAGACAACCCCCTCAGCCAGCTTCTCCTCGCTGCAAATTCAGTGCTGAACATCTCGCAAGCCGGCACGACTGAGTTTCTCGGCGGAATCTCGGGCACCGGTGCAAGCGTCAGTATCCAAGGTTTCAATCCGCTTGTTACGAACCAGATTACGTTCGGTGGCGCCAATCTCTATACCGGCGGCACCACGATCGGCAGCAATGTCACCGTCATCGCCGCTCACAACGACGCGCTCGGCACGACCGGCACCGTCACGCTGAATCAAGGCACGCTCGCCGTCGCCTCTGGCATCACCGCTTCATTCAACGCCACCACTCATCCGCTCGTGATCACCAGCGGCAAACTCTCTGGCACTGGCACGTTCGCGTTCAACTCGTCGCTCGATGTGAAGGGTGGCACGACTGGTCAGATCGTGCTCTCGCCAGGGTTGAACCAGCCCGGCCAGTTGAATTTCAACTTCACATCAGGCGCGACTCTGATCCTCGACAGCGGTGGCAATTACCAATGGAAATTGATGGACGCGAAAAATTCCACCGGCGGCTGGGATACGATCGCGGTCACGGGCGGAGTAAACATCACCGCGACTTCCATCGCTCCGTTTAATCTGACGATCAGCACGGTGAACGCTGACGGCAGCAGTGGTCTCGCCGGAAACTTCGACGTCTACAGCTCGTATAGTTGGACGCTGTTAACTTCTACCACGCCGATCACCGGCTTCGACACGACGAAGTTCAGCATCGATAGCACTCTCTTTCTCAATCGCACGTTCGACGGAAGTTTTTCGGTCGGCCTGGACAGCGCCGGTACGAGCATCTTGTTGAACTACTCCGCCGCCGCGATTCCCGAGCCCTCCACGTGGGCGCTGATGATCACCGGCGCCGCCGTCCTCGCCGCCAGTTCGCTACGTCGCCGCCGGAGCTAGTGACTACGAGCAATTCGTAGCTGCGAGCGTGAGCGAGTGGTGGGGACGCTCATTGCGCAACCCACACACCCCGCCCTTCGGGCCCCCTCTCAAGAGGGGACTTCGGCTGCTTGTTGTGTCGGAAAATCCCCTCTTGAGAGGGGTGGCGCGCAGCGACGGGGTGTGTGATCGAAAGTTTTCAAAAAGTTTAGTGAGCACGGCCTCTCGCCTCCTACTGCAACGCCTCCGCCCGCCGCACCAGATCCACAAACTCCGCCCGATAACCACCCACGTCACTCACCGCTCCCGCCTCCGCCCAACCTCTCACCGACGCCAGCGTCGCGAATCCTTTATGCGGTGAATCGCGCAACACCATTCCGAAACCCGCAATCGCCGCCGCGAATTTGAAATCGCCACTCGCCTCCGCGAAACGGGTGCCGCGATCGATTAGCGGAAACTCGAGCCGCTTGCTCACGTCGTCCGCCGGTTCCTTATAGCGCACCTTGAGCGTCAGCAAATCGTCGGGGCTGCGCGTCACATCTTTCGTCGTACGCATCGTAGCCGATACGCCACCGAACGACGCATAACGTAGTTCATCCACTTTCCTCGACGTCGTCACGGCTCCTCCGATTGGCACAATTTCATAGAGCGCCGTCACCGCGTGCCCCGCGCCAATTTCACCCGCATCCACCGCATCGTTGTTGAAATCCTCTTTCTTCAACATCCGCTTCTCGTATCCGATTAGCCGATAGCTCGCGACTTTAGCCGGATTAAATTCCACCTGCAGCTTCACGTCTTTCGCCACGGTAAGGAGCGTGCCGCTGACCTGGTTGACGAGCAATTTTTCCGCCTCCCGCCGCGTATCCACATAGCCGTAATTGCCGTTCCCCGCGTCCGCGAGTTGCTGCAGTGTCGCGTCTTTGTAGTTGCCCATCCCGAAACCGAGCACAGTGAGAAACACCTTCGTCTTCGCCTTCTCCGTGATTAGGCGCACCAGCCCGCCTTCACTCGTCACGCCCACGTTGAAATCGCCATCTGTGCAAAGAATCACGCGATTGATTCCGCCCGCCACGAAATTGGCCTTCGCAATATCGTAGGCGAGCTGGATGCCCATCGCGCCGTTCGTCGAACCTCCCGGACGCAACTCGTCGATCGCCGTGGCGATGTCGTGCGCTTTCGACACCAACGTCGAAGGCAGCGCCAACCCACTCGCGCCGGCATACGTCACGATCGCCACGCGATCGTCCGGCCGCAGTCGGGCGAGCAGCAGCCGCAAAGATTCTTTCACGAGCGGAAGTTTGTTCGGCTGGTTCATCGAGCCCGACACATCGAGCAGAAATACGAGATTCGCCGCGCCGCGCCGCGTCGTCGCCACGTCGCGCGCTTTCAACCCGATACGCACGAGCCGGTGTCCCTCTTTCCAGGGCGCATCCGCCACTTCCATCGTGGCCATAAACGGCGGCGCAACGCTTCCGTCGCGGTCCTTTTCCGCCGGATCCGCGTAGTGATACGGAAAATAATTGAGCATCTCCTCAATCCGCACCGCATCGGGCGGCGGCATTTTCCCGCTCAGCAAGAAACGCCGCACATTGGAATAACTTCCCGTGTCCACGTCCGCGGAAAACGTCGACAACGGATTCTCCGCCGCCGCGAGAAAATCATTCTCGACGCGGAAGCCGTACGTTTCGGTATTCGCAGCAGCCGTTCCATTGCCTCCCTCGTACCCAAGACTGGCATTTACTAAGCCGGCGCTGCTTGTATTCGAAAACTGCGTGCGTGCGCTTTCCCGTGCCACCGCCATCGAGGTCGCATAGGCATCCTGCGCCGCACGGACAGTAACCGCGCTCAGCGCGACAGGGGCTTCCACCGGCGCCGGCGCGGTCGCCACCATGTTCACGACAAATTTCTCTTCCCGGGCGTTCGCCTCCGCTTTCGCCTTCGCGAGTGC
>CBRAFL010000201.1:0-10448 GCA_967755055.1 uncultured bacterium | reverse complement strand
GCGATCAAGGACGGCGTGACGTTCCTCGCTGCATTCGCGCTTATGGCAGCGGCGCGAAAAATGGATCGGCGTTTTGTTCACGGCATTTGTCTCGCGCTCGGCGGACTCGGGCTGCTGGCGGTGGGCTTCATCCACGGTGAAGAGCAGAAATATTTTCTCCTCGGCGCACTCGCTCTGGGTGGCGTGGCGTGGGCCTCCATCCTCTCGATGCCATATGCGATTCTCGCCGGCGCGCTCCCGCCCGAACGCATGGGCGTTTACATGGGCATATTTAATTTCTTCATCGTTCTCCCGGAAATCCTCGCGGCCCTTTTCTTCGGTGGTCTCGTGAAAAATTATCTACACGGAAATCTCGTCCATGCCGTGATGGCGGGCGGCGTTTGCATGTTCGTGGCCGCGGCCGCACTCGTGTTCGTGCCAAAAGAGAGCGGCGCGCCGGTCGCTGCGGCGACGTTGGCGTGAGATGTCCTGAAACTCCGACCCCGCTCAGTTCGTGAATCGGTGAAGCAGCGCCTCGAGGCCTTCTTTGCCGGCAAGCCCGACCACCACGAAAAAAGCGGTGGCGAAAACGAATCCTAGATGGCCGCTTAAGATAAACACCCCGTCGCGTTCCAGCAGTCCGGCCGAAAGCAAGAGGATGCTGAAAGCAGGGAGAAGATTGCTGAATGGAATCGGCAGCGGCAGCAAAAGTAGCACTGCGCAGAGCAGAATTGGCACGGCGTGCAATTGTAGCAGCCGTGGCGAGCCGGTGATCCAGAGCAGGCGGGGACGCAGAAAATATTCGAACGCGCGCAGAATTTTTCGCGCCGCAGCAAAAACTTTCACGAACAGTTTTGGCGAGAGACGCGTATCGAGGAGCCGAGCGGGCAGCCACGGTTTTTGACCGAGCGCCAGCCGCGCGCCGATCAGCGCGATCACCAATCCAAACGGCGTTGATAAACCAGGCAGCGGAATCGGCGTGGAAAACGGCAGCGCCAGCAACATGACGAGCAGCACGTAACCTCTGCCATGCAGCACGGCCATCACTTCGCGTAACGTCACGGTCTCCACTTCAAATTCGCGCAGGATGAGCGATAGATCGTCCGAAAGCTTGGTCGCCTTCGTCGGCGATATCGGCGGAACCGGAATAGCGTGGCCGCTCAAAACCGGAGCCGCAGGTTCCTCGGCTGTTTCAGGCGGTTTAGGTGCCTCGTTTATTCCCATAGAGTTCGATGTGCAATCGGTGAGCGTACCGATAGCCGCGAGCCTTGCAAAGTTCCCCAAGCCAGCCCGCTTTAGCACGAATCGCGTCCAACGTCGTGCCTTCGGGCATCAACAATACTTGGTGCCGCGGAATCTCGCGCCCGAGCGAGGCCAGCATTCCTTCGAGTTCGTCCACGTCCGCTGGCTGTGACACGACGAATTTAAATTGGTAGGGATACTGATCGATCCACGCACGCACGACGTCGGGCTGCCAGCGCGTCGCCTCATGTTTCTTTCTCCACGTCACGCTCAGGCGCGCATCGGGCGCAGAGTTTAGTAACTTCGGCGAAAGCGACGCGAGGTCGCAGGAAATTCCATTCGGCGCCACCGTCGCCGCGGTTTCAATCGTGATGTGGTGACCGAGTTTTTTTATTTCTCCGGCAAGGACGGAAATTTCCTTCGCAATCATCGGTTCTCCTCCGGTGAGGACGACGTGTTGCGCTGGATGATTTTGAATCTCCGTCACGATTTGCGCGACGGATCGTTGTTCTCCTTCGGGATTCCACGAGGCGTAAGGCGTGTCACACCAGTTGCAGCGCAGATTGCAGCCACTCGTCCGCACGAACACCGACGGCACGCCGGTGAGCACGCCCTCGCCTTGAATCGAATAAAAAATTTCCGAGATCAGCATACCCATTCTTGAAACCACTAATGCACACTAAAGGGCACTAATCCATTCCGGCCAGTGTACATGAGGGTTAAGGTTTGGTCGGCAGCGCTTCCAACGACTCATACTTCGTCGGATCCGGCAGCCCCGCCTTCGCAAATGCCTCTCGGCGTTCGACGCATGTACCACATTTTCCGCAATGCACGGCGCCGCCTTTGTAACACGACCACGTGCGCGCGAAATCCACGCCCAGTCGCGTTCCTTCCGTTGCGATCTGCGCTTTGCTCATCGCGATAAACGGCCGCAGCAATCGCACGCCGGCGTAAGTCCCGAGCTCCATCGCCTGACCCATCGCGCGCATAAAATCCTCACGACAATCCGGATAAATCGCGTGGTCCCCGCCATGCGCCGCGATCACCAGTCCTTCAGCGCCGATGCTCTCCGCCAGCCCGCCCGCGACCGAAAGCATAATGCCATTCCGAAACGGCACGACCGTCTGTTTCATGTTTGCCGCTTCATAATGGCCTTCGGGTATTTCTCCGCCGCTTTTCAACAAGTCCGACGCAAACAGCCGGTTGATAAAGTCCAACGTGACGATCTCGTGCCGCACTCCCAGCTTCGCCGCGTGTTCGGCCGCGAAGGGCAACTCGCGATGATTGTGCTTCGCGCCATAGTCGAAGCTCGCGACCGCCTTCACGGTGTGTTCCCGCGCCGCCCAATGGAGCGCCACGACCGAATCCATCCCGCCAGAACAGAGCACGATTACGTTCATCGCGTGAACCTGACGCGTGCTCCCGGCTGACGCAAAATCGTTCTCGTTCTCGTAATCGTTACCTTTCTCCGTTTCGTCAGAGCAGTGCACGGGAGGAAGGCGGAAAACAAATCACGAGCGCAAAGAACGAGAACGATTTTACATGGTCATCTTTCATGATCCTCAATGCGCCGACTACGGCTCTTCGATGCGCCCCGAACAGCCAGCGCGTATCACGAAGAGCGCGGCGCATTTGCGGTCGGCGTATCCCGAATGGGAATGGCGTCATCCCCTTGCTGCTCCGGAAGAACTTCTATTGCTCGCGCACACGCCCGAGCATCTTAAGCGATTGGTTCAACCTCGCGATTTCGATTCCGATACCCCGTTTTTCAACGGCATCTTTGATTATGCGCGTCGGTCGGTTGGCGCCGCAGTCTCCGCGGCTGAATACGCCTTCAAATCAGGTGAGCCGGCCTTTTCGCTGATGCGTCCGCCGGGTCATCACGCGACGGCTTCGCAGGCGATGGGCTTTTGCTACCTGAACTCCATCGCGATCGCGGTTCTTCACGCTCGCAAGCACCTCGGGGCCCGACGCGTGGCGGTCTGGGACTTCGATGCGCACCACGGAAATGGGACCGAGGGGATCCTTCGGGGTCAAAAGGACGTGCTTTTTACGTCAGTTCACCAATTTCCCGGCTACCCCGGCACGGGGACGAGTTCGATCGAAAATTGCTGTAACTGGCCTGTTCCGCCGCAATTTCCGGCGAATCAACACATGGACGCACTCCGCGAGTCGCTCGATCGGGTCCAGGAATTTTCTCCCGATTTGATTCTGGTTTCGGCTGGATTTGACGCGTATGCCCGTGATCCGATCACGTCCATGACGCTGGAAATGAGCGACTTCGCGACACTCGGGCGTTGGCTGCGGGAGACGAGACGGCCCGCCGCTGCGATCTTGGAAGGCGGATATTCGCAGGAACTGCCTTTGTTGATCGACGCCTTCCTTTTCACGTGGAAGAAATGACCCGGTTTATCGAATGATTTCCCGCTTTCTTCCGCTGCCTGTTCGCCGTTTGCTTGGCATTAAAGTGATTTCCCGACCGCCCGTTTACACTCTCATCGACCAGCCTGATCAGCTTGCACCTTTGCTCGCTGCGTTGGATCGCGTGGATGAGGTCTCACTCGATACGGAAGCGGATAACATGTTTCACTACCGCACGCGGGTCTGCCTGCTGCAGTTTCTGGTGGGCGACGAAATTTTTCTGGTCGACGCACTCGCGCCGCTTCAGCTCGAAGGGCTTTGGTCGCGGCTGTTGCAAAAACACCTCGTGATGCACGGGAGCGACTTCGATCTGCGGCTGCTTCACGACTTCTGCCGGTTTCGTCCGAAGAGCATTTTCGATACGATGCTCGCCGCTCAGTTGATCAACCGCCCCCGCATCGGTCTGGCCTCGCTCCTCGATGATAATTTTGGCGTGAAGCTCTCGAAAGAATCGCAGAAGGCGAACTGGTCGAAACGTCCGTTGACGCAGAAGATGCTGGATTACGCTGCGCTGGATGTTTTTTACCTACCCGCGTTGCGCGACATCCTTACGCGCGAACTCGTCAAACTCGATCGGCTCGCATGGCTGGACCAGCAGTGCCGCGCGCAGATCGAATCCGGTTCCATTGGCTTTGCGCCACCCGACGAGAACGACTGGCGCATCGGCCGCAGTGAACGCCTGCGTGGAGCGGGCCTCGGCGTGTTGCACGCCGTGTGGCACTGGCGCGAGCAAACCGCCCAACGCCTCGATGTCCCTCCGTTCAAAGTGTGCAGCAGCGATCTGCTCCTGAAAATTTCGTACGCCGCCGAAGAGGGGCAAACGGAAGAAGCGATTCTCGGGCAGGTTCATCTCGGCCGCCGCCACGACCGGCTCGCCCCATCGCTCGCCGCCGCCGTGCGCGCAGGACTCGCTCGCGATCTCAAGACGCTGCCGCGCCGCCGTGGTCGCGATCCCAATCACGTCGCGTTGTCACAGTCCGAAGTCGAACGCCTCGATCGTATCAAGGATGATCGCGATCGCATTGCCGCGAAACTTCAACTCGAGCCGACTCTGATCGCCAACCGTGCGCAGCTTGCGCAGATCGCCCGCGCTCCCGCCCGCGTCACGGAACTATTGCTGCCCTGGCAAGCGGGGTTGCTTCAGGACGAGCCGTCGTTGAAGCAGGGCTGAATTTTCTCCGAAAGGTAGGGCGAATCCTCCGGATGAGCCGCGGTTTGGCGGACTGGGAAGTTTTCTTTGTACCTCGGTGTCTCTGTGGTGAACGACTTCTCATTCTAGTCGCGCCCGAGGAGGCGCCGATCCCCGCTCATTTCCGACCTTTGTGTCTCCGTGCCTCCGTGGTGAAACTCCGGCTTCGCCCGTTTTCATTTGGCGTCCGCGGAGCCTTGCCCTGAACCTGCTGCGTCGTGTCTCCGTCCGCCACCAGCGCCAACATCGCGCGTCACCTCTCCGAAATGGCCGTCCGCCAGCCAAATCGCGCGGCGTTAAAAGTCCCACGTGGTCGCACGCGCGCCGGTGAAATCGATTATCTCGCCCTCTCTTTTACCGAGCTCCAGGCCGAGGTGGATTCGTGGAGTGTCCTCCTTACCAACGCCGGCGTACGCCGCGGCGATCGCGTCCTCGTGATGGTTCGACAAGGCCTGCCACTGATTGCTTCAGCGTTCGCGCTTTTCAAGATCGGAGCCGTTCCCGTTATCATCGATCCCGGCATGGGGCTGAAGAGTTTTCTCGCGTGCGTAAAGCGGTCGCGTCCGCGCGCTTTGATTGGCATTCCGCTCGCGCAGATTGTGAGCCGTTTTGCGCGCCGCGCGTTTTCCACGGTTCAAATCCGAATCGCCGCGAGCCGCTCGCTCACTGCACAGCTGAGTTCGAACACCCGTCTTTCCGGTGCGTCGGCTCCTCAACTCGCGCTCTGCGCGCCCACCGATCTCGCTGCGATCCTTTTCACCAGCGGCTCGACCGGCGCTCCGAAGGGCGTGTGTTACGAGCACGGAATGTTCGAAGCGCAGATCCGGGTAATCGGTGAGACCTACGCCATTCAAGCCGGTGAAATCGATCTCCCGATGCTGCCGATTTTTGCGCTGTTCAATCCCGCGCTCGGAATGACAACGATCGTCCCCGAAATCGATCCGCGTCGCCCCGCTGCCGTTGATCCCGCAAAAATCGTCCAAGCGATTCAGCAGGAAAACGTCACCAATTCCTTTGGCTCGCCGACTCTCTGGCGCAAAATCGGTGAGCACTGCCTCGCGCAAAAAATCACGCTCCCGAGTCTGCGCCGCGTACTCTGCGCGGGCGCTCCTGTGCCCGCAGCCCTCTGGGAAGGCTCACGCACTTGGATGCCCGCCGGACGCCTTCACAGCCCCTACGGCGCCACGGAGGTTCTGCCGGTCTCCAGCATTTCTTCCGACGAAATCGCCGCCTTATCCGTCCGTTCCGTCCCATTCGGCACGTGCGTGGGCCGACCCGTCGCTCCGAACCAAGTAAAAATCATCGCGATCACCGACGTGCCCATCACTTCGCTCGCCGACGTGCGCGAACTCCTGCGCAGCGACATCGGCGAAATCATCGTCGCGGGCCCGACCGTCACGAAAACCTACGACGCCGCCCCCGAAGCGACCGCCGCCGCGAAGATCGAAGGTCTTAACTCTCAGCCCTCAACTCTCAGCTCTCAACTCACTGGCGGCGAAGCCGCCAGCGTTTGGCACCGCATGGGCGACTGCGGTTATATCGATCACGACGGCCGGCTCTGGTTCTGCGGTCGGAAAGTTGAACGCGTCGAAACGACTCGCGGCCCGTTATTCACCGAGCCCTGCGAGCAAGTCTTTCGCGTTCACCCGCAGGTCACACGCTGCGCCCTGATCGGCCTTGGAGCTCGCGGGCAGCAGCAACCTGCGGTCGTCATCGAATCCACCATTACGGGACAAAAAAATCGCGCTGCATTCGCGCGCGAACTTCGCGAACGCGCTCGCGCAAACTCGACGACGTCCGCCATCACGCGTTTTTATTTCCATCCGAAATTTCCGGTGGACGTTCGACACAACGCGAAAATCCATCGGCTCACTCTCGCGCGTTGGGCCGCCACCGCGCGAGCGTACGACACCGAACCATGAGTACGCTCGTCACTGGAGGAACTGGCTTTCTTGGACGTCGAATCGTCGAGCGTCTGCTCGCCGCCGGCCGGAGTGTCGTCGTGCTCGGCCGTACGCCTTCCGCTGAATTGGAAGCGCGCGGGGTGCGCTTTGTTCGCGCTTCATTGGACGACGCCGATGCGGTTCGCGCCGCGTGTGTCGGGGTCGAAACCGTTTTTCACGTCGCGGCCCGCGTAGGCGTGTGGGGCCGCTACGACGATTTTTTTCGCACGAACGTTCTCGGCACCCATGCGGTGCTCGAAGGCTGCCGCGCACATGGCGTGAAACATCTCATCTACACGAGCACGCCGAGCGTCGTGTACAACGGCCGCGATCTCGCCAACGCGAACGAGTCGCTTCCCCTTACGACGGATTGCCCGAGCCCTTATCCGGTCACGAAGGCGATCGCGGAACGCGAGGTCCTCGCGGCGAACTCGTCAACGCTCCGCACCGTCGCGCTGCGTCCGCATTTAATTTGGGGTGTTGGTGATCCGCATCTCGTCCCGCGCGTACTCGCGCGAGCCAAGGCCGGACGCCTTCGCATCATCGGCGACGGTAAAAATCGCGTGGACATGGTCCACGTTGAAAACGCCGTCGACGCCCACCTCCTCGCCGAACAAGCGCTCCGAAAATCCTGCGACGGCGCGCGTTCTCCTTCGGCATCGGCTCCCCACGCAGTCGGCTCAAGTAACCTATTAGGTTACTTTGCGTCCGGGGCGGACGTCGGCGGGCGGGCGTTTTTTATCACGAATGACGAGCCCGTGGTGCTGTGGGATTGGATCAACGGTTTGCTCGACGCTCTCGGCCGGCCACCGATCACAAAAAAGCTTTCGCTACGCTCCGCACTGGCGGCGGGCAGCGCTTGCGAAGCCATCTGGCGCATCCTGCCGCTCGGCGGCGAGCCGCCAATTACGCGTTTTGTTGCCGCGGAATTGGCGAAGGATCACTGGTTTGATCTCACCGCGGCCCGTCGCGATCTCGGCTACATGCCGCGCGTGAGCATGGTGGCGGGGACGGCGGAGTTGGTCGAGAGTTTGAAAAAGTAAGGGCGGGTTATCCCTAACTAACCCGCTTCCGCGCCGTAGTAGCGGCAGGCCTCCGTGCCTGCTGATCTGAAATCGTTCTCCAAGCCCACAGGCACGGAGGCCTGTGCTACTTAACCCGCGCGTTAGGGATAGCGCGCCCTACCTTGCACGCTGCCGCACCGCCTCGAACAACGTGATGATCGTCGCCATCGCCACGTTGAGCGAATCGGCCTGGCCGGCCATCGGAATGCGCACGGGCTGATCGCAATTCGTCAGCCAGAAGTCACTCAAGCCATACTGTTCGCTGCCCATAACAACCGCGAGCGGCCCACGCAGATCGGTGTCGCTGTAGAGCTTCTCTGCCGACGGCGTGGTGGCGATGGTGCGAATTTTTTTCTCTTTCAGCCAACGCAACACGTTCGCGCTTTCTTCGACGACGAGCGGCACGGAGAACAGTACGCCGGTCGAAGCGCGTACCACATTGGGATTAAAAATATCCGTCACCGGATCGCAGAC
Organism: uncultured bacterium; assembly: GCA_967755055.1. Lineage (GTDB taxonomy): Bacteria > Verrucomicrobiota > Verrucomicrobiia > Opitutales > Opitutaceae > Opitutus. The sequence continues at coordinate 2,136 of CBRAFL010000201.1, read as the reverse complement.
GATCACCGCATCGCAGCCCGCCGCATCGGCGCTGCGTAAAATCGTGCCGAGATTTCCAGGCTTCTCGATCGCTTCCACCACGAGGAGAAACGGCGTTTTTGATTTCGATGTAGCTGGGGGCGCTGACCCCAGTGCCGGACCGGCCTCAGAGAGGCCAGCTACGACGGAGGCGCCAACTTGATCTAGAACGGCATCCAGATCCCCCAGCGACCGCCGCCATTGGGGCGCGACCGCGAGCAATCCATCCGGCCGCTCGCGATACGCGACTTTGGCGAAGACGTCTTTTGTGAGTTCGAACGCGTGAGCGCCCGCACTTCGGGCTTGTTCAATCAGCGCGGGTTCGTTTTCACCGAGAAACCATTCCGGGGCAAAATAGATTTCCTGCAGCGTCACGCGTTTCTCGAGCGCACGCCGGATCTCGCGATACCCTTCCACCAGAAACACGCCGGCTTCGTCGCGCGGACGACGGTCGCGGAGCTTCACCAGCTGCTTGACGCGCGGATTCTGGAGGCTGGTGATTTTTTCGGGGGGCGCCACGGAACACACGGAACACACGCAAATTCAGGAAAAGACAAAATCCTTTTTCTCGCCGTGTTCGTTTCCGTGTATTCCGTGTGTTCTGTGGGCAAAAAGAAAAAAAATAACGATATCCCGTTTCCTTATCACCACGAGATTGAGCTGGAGATCTCCACGTTGACCAATCTCGGCTCCGGTCTGGGCCGCGTCGCATTGCCCGGCGAGTCGGAAGCGAAGTGGGTGATCATGGTGCCCTTCACCTTGCCCGGCGAACGCGTTCGTGCGCGCGTGTTTCGCAATCACAAGAATTTTTCCGAGGCGGATCTCGTGACGGTGCTCACCCCTTCGCCGCACCGCATTCAGCCGGATTGTTCTTTGTTTGGGCGCTGCGGCGGCTGCCAATATCAACACCTCGCCTATTCGGAACAGCTCGCGTGGAAACAGCGACAGGTGGCGGAACTCCTTCAACACATGGCGGGGGTGACGTTCGCCGTTTCGCCCGTGATCGCCTCTCCTCGCGGTTACGGCTACCGGTCCAAAATCACGCCGCATTTCGCCGCGCCGCGGATAATGGCGCATGCTCCGGCCGCTCCCGTCGCGACGGCCGAGACGCAGGAATCTTCGGTGCCCGGCGCGGTCTCGATTGCGCCCGATCCGGACCGCATCGCGTCAACCCCGATCGTCAGACGCGAAGCCCCGTTTCCCATCGGGTTTCTGCGTCAAGGCACACGGTTCGACATCATCGATGTGCCGCGCTGTCCGATCGCGACTGACGCCATCAACGTGCGGCTCACAGAAGTTCGTGCGGAGGTTTACGCGAAACGCGAAACTTACAGCCGCGGCGCGACGCTCCTACTGCGCGATGCCTCTGGCACCGTGACGACCGATTACGACGCGATCGTCACGGAAACAGTAGGCGCGTTGAAGCTGCGCTTTCTCGCGCGCGATTTTTTTCAAAACAATCCGTTCATCCTCGAAGCGTTCACCGGTTACGTGCGCGCGCAGGCGGCGGCGAGTGGCGCACGTTTTCTTGTTGATGCGTATTGTGGCAGCGGATTGTTCGCGCTCACGGCGGCGCCTTCTTTTGAGCGCGTGGCAGGAGTGGAAATCAGCGAAAGCTCCGTCAAGTTCGCGCGGGAAAATGCGGCGGCGAACAACATCAAGAACGCGACGTTTCAGGCCGGCGACGCGGCCGCGATTTTCGTTGGGCTTCCGTTTTCGGGTGACGACTCGGTGGTCGTGATCGATCCGCCGCGCAAAGGCTGCGACCAATCCTTCCTTACCCAACTGTTTGCTTTTCGTCCGCGCGCCGTGGTCTACGTCTCGTGCGATCCTGCAACCCAGATGCGCGACCTCTCGCACTTTCTCGCCGCGGGTTATCACCTGACGGCCGCGCAACCCTTCGATCTCTTTCCGCAGACGCGCCACTTGGAGTGCGTCCTTACGTTGAGTCGGAACTGAGGCGTCGATCACTGATTTTTCGGGTTTCTGTTCCGAGAGTTTCAGCGTGGCGCATGATGGCGGTGAGTTTGCGCTGCTCGCCGGTAGCAAGGATGCGGATTTCTCCGGAGCGCAGCACTCCGTCCGTTGCTTCCATCACACAGCTGAGTGCGGGAACTA
>CBRAFL010000200.1:0-10456 GCA_967755055.1 uncultured bacterium | reverse complement strand
GGGACGGCGACGCTGCAGGAGCAAGATCACGGGTTAACCGAAAAACGTTTGGCCGAAACGGACGTACTGACGTGGTGGGGCCACATGGCTCACGACAAAGTCGCGGATGAAGTGGTCGATCGCGTGCAGAAGCGCGTGCTCGAAGGCATGGGATTGATCGTACTGCACTCGGGGCACTACTCGAAAATTTTTCGTCGGCTGATGGGGACGACGTGCTCGCTCACGTGGCGCGAAGCTGATGAGTGCGAGCGGCTCTGGGTCTGCAATCCGGGGCACCCGATTGCACGCGGCATCGATCGCTATTTCGAATTACCGGCCGAGGAAATGTACGGGGAGCCTTTCGCGATTCCCGCTCCCGATGAGCAGGTTTTTATTTCGTGGTTTGAAGGCGGAGACGTGTTTCGCAGCGGGTGTTGTTGGAATCGCGGGAACGGTCGGATTTTTTATTTCCGTCCGGGCCACGAAACGTACCCCACTTATTTCAATCCGAATATTCGGCGCGTGATCGCCAACGCCGTTGAGTGGGCCCGGCCGCAGGGGCAATGGATCGATTCATGTCCGAATGCAAAAGTCGCGCTCGAGCCGATCAAGCCGAAGCACTGAGACGGAAAGGCTATGGACTGGAAGACCCGGTTCACCACAAAGGCACGAAGACACAAAGTCCGAATGTGCAGGCCAGTCTTCTCCGTGCCTCCGTGGTTAAACTACGCGGCAGAGGGTTTCTCTTCGAAATACTCGAGGGGAAACCGCTAATGGGATCTGCCAATAGGCAGATCTTTATGTCACCCTTCCGCCTGATCGGCTCCAGAATAAGTATTGGGGTCTGCTGATCGCAGACCGCGATTCCCCATTGGGAAAATCCTATTAGCGGTTCACTTCTGGGTTCGCATCTTTCTTTCGAACACGCACCTAGTCTAGTTGGCTGACGAACTGCGCTGGGAGCGATTCCGACGGCGGGCGCGTCGCCCGCGGCCACCAAGCTCACTACGGGCGAGGACTGTCGTTTGACCGGAGGGGAATCCCTTTTGGGTTTCGGACGTGGCAGCTTTTTCCGATCCGGACAGCGCTTCTTCTTCAGCGATCGTCCGGATGTAGCTTTGGAATTCGGGATCTTCGCCTTGCAACAGGATCGGCAGCAGTTCGCGGAAGTCCGGCCGTCGGCACCAATCACGAATGTAATCCGCCCATGTCTGCCAGAGACGGGTGGCCTGCCGATCCATTTGCTCCTCGTAAACCAGGATGTAGGCGCGTTCGAAGATCGAGATCAACAGCTCGAACAACACATTCCGCCGCTCGATTTGCTCAGACGTGAACGGCGCAGCGGGCTGTGATCGCGTGATGAGATGCAGGTCAGCGTGCTCGAGCATCAACCGAAGGAATTTGGCGTACTCGTCGGAGAGCTGAAGATACATGTCTTCGTCGTCGTTCTGACGCTCTTTGCGTTGCTCCTTGAGGAACACGATGATCGCAAACGGGAGACCGATGATGGTCACCACGTAGCTGAGAGCTTCGAGCCATTCGAGCGTCGTCATGCATCAGCCTAGCCGTCGCGCTCAGACGGGTCAAACGACGGAGCCGGCCGATTTGTATTTCACCGACTAAGCACCAGCGGCACCGGCGGTTCTGTCTTGTGTGACAATTCTCGGTCGGGCCCGGCGTCTCGATTTCGTGGATGCAAAATCCGGCATTTTTTGGCAAAAAAAAGAGCCGGTCGAAGACCGGCCCTATTGCTACTGTGGCTGCGCGGTAAAGCGCGGCTTTATCAATAGTGTTTCACGTACCCGTTGCGGCGGAGGCGTTCCAACCAGTGCTCCTGGCTGTTCCGGGACATCTGCTGCAACAACACGCGCTCGATCTCATCGCGCACCGTGTCGATTGGTTGGATACCCGCGATCTTGCGTTCTTCCGCGAAGAGAATGAAGCAGCCTTCGGGGAGCACGATCGCATTGCTCACTTCACCTTTATTGAGAGCGAAAAGAGGTTCGCTGAACTCTGGCTTAAGGTCGGAGCGTTTTTGCCAGCCCCAGTCCCCGCCCTTGGCGCGACGTGAGTCCTGGCTATATTCCTTCGCAAGATCTTCGAATTTTTCGCCGGCTTTGAGACGCGCGAAAATCAGATTGGCTTTGCTGCGGAGCTCATCGTCGCTCTGGTCATTCCGGGAAATTTGGATGAGGCGAAGATGCACGCCGTCTTCCTGGTAGAAACGATCCTTGTTCTCCTTGTAGAAGGTTTCGATGCGGACCGGGCTAACTACGCTCTGTGATTTGCGCTGCTGCTGGCGCATGTAGTTGTAGATGATGTCCTCTTCCACTTCCTTGCGATATTCGCGGAGCGTCGTGCCGCGGGAGCGCAGATAAGAGAGGAATTTGGAGCGGTCGTTGTCGAACTGCTCGCTCTGGATGTCCGCGATGCGACCATCGACGAAGCTGTCCGGGATGTGCTTTTTCTCATCCTTCCGAAATTCTTTCACGATCAACACACGGTCGATCAGGCTCTGGATGACCTCGTCTTGAAGCTGCTCAAGCTTCTCGTTGAACTCGCGCTCGCTACGGGCGTCGCGTTGGAGTTGAGCGACCAGCGGAGCGATTTCGCGGCGAACGTCATCGACAGTGATGACTTTGTCTTCGGCGATCGCGGCGATGCCGTTCGCGAAGCGGAGGTTCAGACCGTCGCCTTCTGGGGGAGTTGCTGGGGTTTGCGCGAGAGCGGCAGCGCCAAGACCAAGGGTAAGAAATGCGACACAGAAGCGACCAGGCATCATGGAGTGGGCGGAGTAGGCAGATTGTTCAAAAACGAGATTACTTCTTTCAACCGTAGAAGGGGCTTCGCAGCGGTCAACCTTGGAAACCGCGTTCCCACCTGAACCCAATCATCGCGGCTCCCACTGTTCCGAAGACACTTCAGGCGGCTCGATTCCGATTCGACGGAAAGAATACTTTTTTGTTCCGCTCGAATACGGATCTCGGTGACCAGCAACAAAGCTCGCACCTCGTCGCCAAACTTCCCAAAACGGTCGCGCAAAGCGGCCTCAATCTCCTTCAACTTCGCCGTGGTGTCGGCCATGGCCAACTTACGATAAAAATCGATCCGCAAACGAGTCTCAGGAATGTACTGGGCGGGCAGACGCGCCTGAATTTTGGCGGCTTCGAACGCCCCGTCCACGCTGTCCTCGGCGTCGCGAATTGCCGTGTAGCTGTCCTCGTGGCGACCCCGCGCCGACGCGCCGGAGGGGCGTTCATTGGCGCCTTCGCCGACGAACACGAAGTCGAGTTTCACGCTCGCGCGAATCGCCGCGGCGGTCTTGTCGCCTTTCAAGCGAGCGACGGATTGGCGGAGCAGCTGGCAGTAAAGTTCGAAGCCCACGCCGACAATATGTCCGCTCTGTTCGGCGCCGAGGAGGTTGCCGGCACCACGCAATTCGAGATCACGCATCGCGATTCGAAAACCCGCGCCGAGTTGATTGTGCTGGCGCATGGCCGTAAGGCGCTGCCGTGCGACTTCGAGCAGACGCGTGTGGCGATGCAGCAGGAGATAAGCGTAGGCTTGATGCTTGAACCGGCCCACGCGTCCACGGAGTTGATACAGTTGCGAGAGACCGAACCGGTCCGCCCCCTCGATGATGATCGTATTGCAATTCGGGATATCGAGTCCGCTCTCGATAATCGTGGTGCAGACGAGCACTTGATAACGGCCTGCGACGAACTCCGTCATCTCGCGTTCCAATTCCGCTGACTCCATCTGGCCGTGACCGACGCCGACGGTGAGCTCGGGCATCATTTCGCGCAGTCGCGCGGCGACGAGATCGATCGTCTGGACGCGATTGTGCAGATAGAAAACCTGTCCGCCGCGCCGGATCTCGTAGCGGATCGCATCGACGACGATTTTTTCATCGTAGGTTTTCACGATGGTTTGAATCGGGTGACGATTCGTGGGCGCGGTTTCAATGACGCTCAAATCGCGCGCACCGGTGAGGGCCATGTACAGCGTGCGCGGAATCGGCGTGGCGCTCATGGAGAGGACGTCCACGGTCTCGCGCATTTTCTTGAACATTTCTTTGTGCTTCACGCCGAACCGCTGCTCCTCGTCGACGACAACGAGCCCGAGTTCGCGAAACTTCACGTCCTGCTGGATGACGCGATGCGTGCCGATGAGAATATCCACGTGACCCGCGGCGGTTTCCTCGATGATTTTCTTCTGCTCCTGCCGCGTGCGGAAGCGGCTGATCATTTCGACCGCGATGGGATAACCGGCCATGCGCTCGCGAAACGTGTTGAGATGCTGTTGCGCGAGGACAGTGGTCGGCACGAGCACAGCGACCTGACGTCCGCCCTGGACGGCTTTGAAAGCCGTGCGGATGGCGACTTCAGTTTTTCCGAACCCCACGTCACCGCAAATCAGGCGATCCATCGGGCGCGTTCGTTCCATGTCGGCTTTGCTGTCCTTGATCGCCTTGAGCTGATCCGGTGTCTCGGTAAACGGGAACGACGCCTCAAATTCCTTCTGCCACGTATTGTCGGGCGGAAACGCGAACCCCGGCTGCGCTTCCCGCGATGCGTGAATGCGCAGCAACTCGGCGGCGAGATCGATCGTTGCCCGTTCGGCGGCTTGCCGCGCCTTTTCCCAGCGACCTGAACCGATTCGGCCGAGTTGCGGTTTGGTTTTACTCAGGCCGACGTAGCGGCTGACGAGGTGTGATTCCTGCAGCGGCACGTGGAGGGTCACGTGGTCATCGAACTCCAGCGAGATGACTTCGCGGATGCCCTGCGCCGTATCGAGTTTCGTGAGACCGCGAAAAAGAGCGATGCCATGTTGCAGGTGAACCACGAAGTCGCCCTCGACGAGCTCGGCGAAGTCGAGCAGCTGGTCGATCTGCGCGCGTTGCGCCACCGCGCGGGTATTGAGCGAGGGGCGGCGCTGGCGTTGACGGCCGAAGATTTCCGTCTCGGTGACGAGTACAAGACCACGGTTCGATTTCACCGCCAGATGCAGTGTCGCGGGCGGTGCACCAGAAGCATCGGCACGATAGGTGACGCGAAAACCTTCGTTCAAGGTCCCCCGCAGAAACCGCGGCTGGATCGATTTGAACTTGGGATTCTCATCGAGGATTTCGCGGATGCGTTGTTCTTCGCCGTCCTTGGTGACGACAAACACGACGCCGTAACCTTCTTTTTTCCACGTGACGATTTGCGTCAGAAATTTAGCGCGGGCGTCTTCTTCCATCTGCAACCGTTCTTGTGCAACGAGTGCATCCTCAGGGTAGGTGCGGTGATGGGAGAGGCTCTCCGTGTCCCAGGTTGCTTCGGTGGCGGCGGCGTCGAAGAGCGCGCTGGCTTCGTCGAGATCGCTGAGGCCGAACGCTGCAGCGCATTTTTCCAATAGCGGCGTAAGTCCGTCCGTGCCTTCGCGAGCGGCGGTGCTGAATTCCTGATCAAGTGTGGCCGGTTCGATGAACCCGAGGTGAGCGCGCGACGTGAGGTAATCGGCGAGGCCGGTTTTCGAGGGATCGAGTTTTACTCGGGACGACGCTGAGATCGTGATGCTCTCGACGGTTTCAGCGGAGCGCTGTGTGACGGGATCGAATACGCGAATTTCCTCCAGTTCGTCGCCGAAGAAATCGAGGCGATAGGGCGCGTTCGCGGTGATCGGGTATACGTCGATGATACCGCCGCGGATGGCGTAATGACCCGGCGCTTCACACACTGCCTCCGAATCGTAGTCGAGTTGTTGCAAGCGCTCGAGCAAGCCTTGGAACGACTGCTTTTGACCGCGGGTGAGAGTAAATTCACGCGTCGCGAATTCCTCCAGCGCCGGAACAGGCTGCAGCAGCGCGGCGGGGGTCGTGACGATGACCAGCGAGTCCGAAACGTGCGGTGTGTTACGCGACGCGCGGAGTTTTGAGAGAACAGTGAAACGGTCGTTCGACGCGGCGAAGGCTTCGCGCATATCGCGCGTGTCGGGCATCGACTCCGGAAAAACCAGTGTCGTTTGCCTGAGGCTTTTGTCCGTGGCGTCGTGGAAAAATGCCAGATCCTCGGCGAGTTGCTCCGCCGCTTTGAGATCACCTGTCACGACGATCCACACCGGTGAGGGATGTATTCGCGTTAGCTCCGCCAGCACTGCGCCCCGAGCTGGCGGGCAGATGCCGGATATTTTGAAACGAGAGGCGACGGAAGCGGGCATGGAAGGACTTGAGGCGCGACAACGGAAACGCGGAATCCGCAAAGTACAATTCTGCGCTGCGCAGTCCCGCTAAGACCGTTAGCCAGGTGATTCGGCTTTCAAGGTTTCCAGCGCGGTCCGGGCGGCCGCTTCTTCGGCGAGTTTTTTTGAAGGCCCGCGTCCACGACCGAGCGGCCGCTCGTGAAGAAAAACTTCGACCTCGTACGCGCGGGCGTGGTCTTCGCCTTCGACGTTGGTGACTTCGTAACGCAGAGCGTGATTACCGTGTTGCGGCTGCACGATTTCCTGCAAGCGGCCCTTCGGGTTTTCCGCGTGTTCCATCAGCCCAAGGCGGTCCGGCAAGCTTCCGTAGAGTCCGAGAACGATGCGACGTGCCTCCGTCAGATCACTGTCGAGATAGAGCGCGCCGACGAGCGCTTCGAATGCATCTTCGAGCGCGGACGCACGCTGGCGTCCGCCGGAGGCTTCTTCACTCGATCCGAGTTGTAGGCATGCGGCGAGATCGAGTTCGCGCGCGAGTTCGACGAGAAACACGCCTTTGGTTAGCGCTGCGCGCCGTTTGCTCAGCACGCCTTCGCGATCACCGGGGAAAAGTTCGAAGAGCGCTTCGGTTAACACGAGCTGCAGCACGGCGTCGCCGAGAAACTCGAGCCGTTGATTGCTCTCGGTGATCGTCGGATGCTCCGGCAAATAGGACGTGTGCGTGAACGCGCGCTCCAATAACGACGGCTCGCGGAACGTGTAATCGAGACGAACCTGCAGTCGGTCGAGGACGTCGCTCATGAACTTGCGCTGGAATAACGCCGCAGGCCGCGGTTGAAAACGAAGACCGCGAGACTGAACCATGCGATGGCGATGGCGAACAACCAGACGGCCCATTGCCAGTCGATGTGACCAATGAGATTGCGAGCGGGAACGTTGCTGATGACGACCACCGGCAGAAGCCAGACAAAGAGCACACTCGTGATTCCCTTGAATGCTTCGCGCGGCAGACGGGAAAATTCCGTGAGCGTGAAATAGATTCCTTCGACTCCTTGAGCGCTGGTGAGCCAGAACACGAGCGAGATGGAGAGCACGAGAATGCTGTAGTGAATTGCCAGGCCGCAGATCAGCATGAAGCCGTAAAGCGCGATGTCGCTGACGGTCGGGCTGAGTCCCAACTTGTGCGCGGCGTAGACCACGACGCCAGCGGCGATCACCGAATTCAAGAGGCTGTCCGGGTCGAGCTTTCGCGTCGTTGCCATGAACATCACGTTACCGGGCTGAGCCAGAAAGAAATCGAAATTGCCGGAGCGGACGTTGCGCCCGAGTTCGAAAATGCTGCTCCAGAAAAATCCCATCAGGAATCGTTGCACCAGCAGGGAAGTGCCGACCAAGAGCATCATCTCATATTTGGTCCAGCCGGCGACCGAAGTCGTGTGCTGATAGATGACGGAGATGAGGAGTAAATTTACGCTCATCCAGAAAAGTTCGACGAACGACCACACGATGAAGTCGCCGCGAAACATCATCATGCGCACGATGGAATATCGCGCGCTCGCCAACCAGATTTTCAGATAGTGCAGCATCGTCTCAGCCCCCGACCGCCGTGTGGCGGCGAAGTCCCCGGACCCACAGAAACTGACTGAAACCGAGCAACACGATGGCCCAACAGAACTCGATGCCGATGCCTCGCAGCACTTGCTGGGGATCGTTCAAGCGGCCGGTGATGATCGCCCCGGGAAAATACATTTGATAGTAGAACGGAAGAAATTGGGCGGCGCGAAACGCCCACGCGGGCAGCAGATCGAGCGGGAAAATCTGGCCACCGAGCACGGCTTCGATCGCCATTGAAAGAATTACGAAACCCTGAATTTCCAGAAACCAAAACGTCAGCATGCCGAAGCAGTAGGCGATGCTGAATTGAATGATGGCGGAGAGGAGAAGCGCGGGAATCCCAAGGGTTACCCGCCACAAGTCAGTGGGAAACGTGAGCGAGTGGTGCAGCAGCGGCATGAGTACGATCAGCGGAATAATGATCAACGCTCCCGAGACGACTCGCGCGGCGACGAAGATGCTGAAGCGATAGGCGAAGTAGTTGATCGGTTTGAGGAGAAACTGATTGATCAATCCATTGCGGATTTCCTCGCTGATCTGGTAGTCCTCGTTGAACGCGCTGATGAAAAATTGCAGCACCAACAGCGTGATAAAATAGGTGAGAGTCTGGCGCAGATCGAACCCGCCGATGTCTCCCGTGCCCGTAAAAACCGCGCCCCACAGCACGAACACCGCGGCCAGATGGAAGAAGGAGAAGAAACCGCGAATCGCGAAATTCCAGCGATAGACGAGATTGCTCTGCAATCCGACGAGGAAGGAATGTCCGTATTTCGTGAGGGCGGAGTTCATCGCGAGAGGGCAAACCAAGCGCGGAGCCGTGGATTGCCGCAGTCGGCAAGCCTCGTTCGCAATGACAAAGGTGCGTTCATTAGCGCGATATTCGTCCAGCGTTACAGTGTGTTCTTCAACCCGAAGCGTTCGATGACTTCCTTCGCGAGCTGCTTGTAAGCCGTCGCGCCCGGATTCAACGGATCGTAAGCGAAAATCGTTTTGCCGAAGCTGGGGGCTTCGCTGAGTCGCACCGTGCGCGGAATGACCGTCTTGAAAATCTTCTCGGGCAAATGCTGCTTCACTTCATCCACCACCTGGCGGGAAAGCCGCGTGCGCATGTCGAACATCGTCATCACGACGCCACCGAGTTCGAGTGCATCATTGATATGCGCGGTCTTCAGGCGATCGACGTTGCGCAGGATTTGGCCGAGACCTTCGAGGGCCATGTATTCGCATTGGAGCGCAATCAAAAGGAAATCAGCCGCCGCCAGGCTGTTCATTGAAAGCATGCCCAATGCCGGCGGGCAATCGATGATGATCACGCGATACTTACCCGACGACCGGATCGGCTCGAGGACGCCCTTCAGCCGGAGCAAATAGTTCTCGGTTTGGGCGAGTTCGATTTCGGCGGCGGCCAAATCCTCTTCACTGGGCAACAACGAGAGGTGTTCGTAGGTGGTGGATATGATCATCTCGACAGCCGTTCCTTCGCCGCGGAGAGGTCCGTAAAGACTTTTGCCGGCGTGCTTTTCGGCCCCGATCGCACTGGTTGCGTTCGCCTGGGGATCGAGATCGATGAGGAGAGTGGGGATCTTTTTTTCGGCCAACGCTGCCGCGAGGTTGACGGCGGTGGTGGTTTTGCCGACGCCACCCTTCTGGTTGGCGATGGTGAAGACGGTGGTGGACATGTGCGCTAATGGCTATGACTGAAACGCTCGGCGGCAAGCGCCGTATCAGGACAGTGGTAAGTTGGTTTAACATGAGGCGGACTGAGTTGGCGCAACGTGAGGCGCGGCCGGTCAGTTTCCCCTCGTCTGGCGGCGCGACGGACGACAACCTCCGCCGCCATGCCACGTCCACTTGACGATCAGGAAAAGGCCATTGCGCGGCAGTTGATTCGCAATCCGCGTGCGACCGATAAAAGCATTAGCGAAGCGACCGGTGTGCCGCTCCGCACGGTCGGCCGCAAGCGCATGAAACTCGAGCAGGCCGGGCTGCTGCGTTACTGGGCTTCGGTGGATTTGTCGGAAACAGGGACCGGCCAATACACGGCTCGCCATCTCTACACCATTACCTTTGCCCTTGGCGTGACCTACAACGGTCTGCGCGAAATCATCAAGCGTGAGCCGCAGGTCACCGACCTCAGCGAAATCACGAGCGAGAGCCACATCGCGGAAATCGACGGCAAACTGGCGCTCCTTTTCATCGTCGATGGAATGAACGATCGCGATATCGTGCAAAGCGTGCACGGCCGATTGATTCCGAACCTCATTAAAAATCACGGCCCCAACTCGATTCTCGAAGTGAACGCGTTGCGTCTGCTCAGTCCGGCGCGCACGCTTCGAAATTATCTGCCGCTCGTAAATATGGCCGGCGGCACAATGCGCGCTGACTGGCCAGACAAGTCGATCTATGTAGGGAAGTGAATTCCCTGCTAGTGAATGAGGAGTAGTGTCGCGAAGGATGCAAAGGGAATGAAGGTTCGAACCAGCGCATTTCCTTCGCCGCCTTCGTACCCTTCGCGAGACTATCGGTTTGATTGTAACCAGTGATCGGTAGGGCGAGGCGTCCCCGCCGTGCCGTGATCGAGCGCGCACCCGGAGAATTCGCCTTACCGGTCAATCACCCCAATAAATCGTCGCCCTCACGGCATTCGACTTTCCGGCGTGTCGGGCCATGGAAACGGCTC
>CBRAFL010000199.1:0-10471 GCA_967755055.1 uncultured bacterium | reverse complement strand
ATGGGCTCCAAGGCCTGCTCTCGAACCCGCAACTCGATATCTATCGCGGCACGACCTTGCTCCAGCACAACGACAACTGGGGCGGCACCAGCGCATTCAAAACTTTGTTCCAGCAGGTCGGCGCTTCCACCTTGTCACAAAATAGCACGGACTCCGCGATCGACATCACCCTGGCGCCCGGCACGTACTCGGCCGTCGTTTCCGGAGTCAACGGAACCACCGGTCTGGCCCGCATCGAGTTCTACACCATTCCGTAAAATTTTCGCCAACTAGAGCGAGCTCGCCGCTAGTAGGGTTTCCAAGGGGAAATCTTACTAGCGGTTTTCGTTGGTGCTCTCGGCGACAGATGCGCCCGGCAAAAACGTTGTCGTAGCATGCCGTGGTAGGGCGAACCGTCCTCGGTGAGCCGTGTCTGGGCGAATGACTCACGGCACGGCGGGACGCCTCGCCCTACCAACCTTTGTCTCGTCTCTGCCTGCATCGGTCCACACGGAGGTGGACCCTCCGTTGTCAGAGCTACTCCCAACGGCTCACTCGCATCACTTCACCGCCGTGACCGGAGCCGATGTGGAACCCACCGGCGGCTCGCGCCGCGCGAGATGCTTGCCGAGAAACGCCTCAATCGCAGTGTAGAGTTCCACTTTGTTTTGGAGTTGATGAAACCCGTGTCCTTCGCCGCCATCGATCTGCTTCTCGTAGGGCACGCCAAATTTCTGCAGTTCCTTCAATAGGTTTTTCGACTGCGCAACCTGCGCGACCGGATCTTCTTTCCCGTGCGCGACGAAAACAGGGATCTTGATTTTGTTCACCTGATAAATCGGCGAGATCTCCTCGAATTTGTCTTTGAGCGTCTTGGGATCTCCGAGGTTGCGCTTGAGCACTCCGTATTGGCCGCGGAGATACTCGCTGCCCTTCGCGTCTTTCATCAACCGCTCCCAATCAAACACGCCCGCGATCGTAATCGCGCAGCGATAGAGATCCGGTTCGTGCACCGCGCCACAGAGCGCGAGGTAACCACCGAACGAAGCGCCCATGATCGCGAGCCGATCTTTGTCGATCAGTCCCGTCTTGAGCACCGTCTTCACGCCATCGGTCACGTCGTCGTGCATCTTACGGAACGCCCACATGTCGCTCTCAGGAAATCGCCACGCGGTGCCGGTCGAACCACGATAATTGGGCTGAAAAACGGCATAGCCGCGGCTGGCGAGAAATTGAACCTCCGCATCCCACTCCCAATTATCCCGCACCCAGGGTCCGCCATGCGGCAGCACCACCAGCGGTGCTTTGTTTTCTTTGGACGTCCCCGCCGGCAGCGTGACGTAACCCTCAATATCAAACCCGTCGCGGCTCTTGTAGCTAAGGAGCTGCATCGGCCGCATCCGTTTCGGATCGATCCACGGCACCACATCGGCAATCCGGGTCGCGGCTTTTTTCTCCAGATCCACGTGCATGTACGAGGTCGGGTGCACATCGGAAAAAACGCTCACGAAAAACTGCTTCTCCGCGCGGTCACTGCCAAGGATGCGCACGACGCTGCCCGGGAGCGCGCGATCCAACACGTTTTGAAATTGGAGGTAGCGCTCCTCGAACCAGACGCTTTGCGGACCTTTTCGATTGTATTGCGCACCGACAATGTGGTGGTCGACTGGATGGCGGTAAAAGCGCGGGTTTTCCAAATCATATTGCTCGTCCTGAAAAATGAGTTCGCCCAATGCGCCTGTCGCCGCATCGAGCCGGTGGAGGGCGCGCGGCTTTCCATCTTTTTTCGGCGCCAACACCAGGAGCTCTCCTGGCGCGTCGCCCACTCCGACAACATCGATTTCGCTGAGATCGATCGGACAACGCACCCACTTTTCGTTTTCAAAACGGTGCATCGTGAAAACGCCGTCCTGCCCTGTTGTCGCAAACGCGAGTTCACCCTTCAGGTCCGCCACGTAGGCGACAGGATCGCCTCCTTTCGGATTGGGATACGATCGAACGACGTCGGCCCGAAGGCCGTCATCATTCAGAATAATACCGCTCTCCTTCGAGTTGAAACTGCGGTGGGTATCGAGCTTCAGCACCCCACCGTCCGCCCCGTAATTACTCGCACTATTGCGAATCCAAACAATCACCTGCGTGGGATTCGATTCAGGAAACCCGACTGGGATCATCACATTGTAGCGCTGCAAAACATACGCTTGGGAAAACCGTCCCAACTCCACGGCAAACAAACCCGCCGAGTAGAGTTTTTCCTTGGTCACGCTAAAGAGCAGCCGCTTGTCATTGAGCCATTCGTAATGCGCGATGTCGTAATCCTCGCCACCGGAGAGCCGCTCCATTTTCTTGGTCGCCAGATCGAACCCGAGTAAATCGTAGTGATCCGCCCCCGTCGAAACGATCGCAGCGAAGTGCGTCCCCGCCGGATTGAGTTCTGGATTGGTGAAAAGACGCGGCCGAAAAAAATCGATGACGGGGATCGGCTCGTTCGCCGGCACCGGCGTCAACCGATCGAGCGGATTGTCTTTCTTTGCAAAGGTCGGCGCAGCCAGGAAAATAAGGGTAAGAACTGAGACCAAGTGCCCCGGCTGGAATTTCATCGGGGAATGAAATTTCGGTCCTACAAGTACTTCAAGGCGATAGCCACCTTCACAACCTTTCTCGGAGATTGTAGGCAGTTCTCCTCGCGGACGCTCTTCTTGAACGATTCCGGGTGAGGTGGCGGTCCTAGTTAAGGCCCTTCCGCCAGTTCAGCGTGCCCCGCCCGCGCGGCGCGTTCCATCAGCAGTGACTTCGTTGCCGGCGTGTTATCGTAGAGGAGCAACTTCTTCGCGAGGGTTTGCGCCTGCGCCACTGATCCCGCGCCGGCGAGCACCTCGAAATTGGCGGCGCTTCTTTTGACGATGCCCTCGCGCATCGATTTTTTGGCAGTGTCCGGGACGTCCATGGCTGCCATCACATCCATGTCCTGCACCATCCGGCCAAACGACTTCGCTGCCGCAGCGTCCCCGTAACGACGCGCGCTCACGAGCGCATCATAGGCGCCATTTATCAGCAGAAATTCTCGCGCATTGCCGACGGGGAGTGTCGCCCACATTGAGAGCAGGCTGGCGTCATCCTTCAGCGCTGTGAAAATTTGTCCGTAGTCCGCTGCTGCATCGGCGTCACCCGGATCGGCCTGCAATTTGCCTGCTGCCTGGGCGCCTCGGTCCCGCAAAGCCGAGAGCGCGGCGGGATATTTTTTACCTAACTCTGCAAGCTCGGGAATTACGCTGTAGGCGCGCGTGGTTAAAAAATTTCCACCCACCATGCCTTCGTCGTAGCACCACAAATATTCGCCTAGCGCCTCCGCGTAATCCCCGGCTTTGGCCAGGTCCTTCGCACGCTGGTATCTTTTTTCTACTTCCACCCGACTCGGACCTGGCGCCCGCACGGCGGCGTAGTGTTGCACTTGGCCGACCACCGTGAGCAGACGTGCGTTGTCGTCGTCCGCCGCCTGCGCCCGGTTTTGCGCCGCGGCAAACTTCTGTTGCAAGTCGTCGATCTGTTTTTTGAGCGCCCCTTGCTCGCGTTCAAGTTCCGCCGCGCGTTGTACGGCAACACGCGCAGCGTTATCTTCGTAGATCGCCACGCCACCGCAAGCAGTCCGATCGCACAGATGATTTTGGTCGCTTTCATAAATTCAAAAATCCCGGTCAACCCTGCGCCGCTTGCGGCTACGGCCACCGTTTTCGCCAGCGCCACCGCGGCAATCTGGCCAGAGAGATACGCCGGCACCGCGACTGCAGTTTGGTTCGACAACGCGACCGCGAGGAGCGCCGCAGTCGAGGTGATCCCGCGTCGTTTCAACTCGCGCCGCAACCGCTCAAGCGCGCGCTCCACCCGCATCCGCGCCGTATTCTCCGCGAGGCCGAGCCTCACGCCGAGTTCCGCATAAGAGCACTTTTCGAAGAACCGCAGCAGGATTCCTTCGCGGTCGGGCAGCGAGAGCCGGTTCAAGGCTTCGTCGATCGTCGGCGCGAGCGCGGTCCAGTTCACTTCGCCGGGAGAACGATTAGCAGTCGGTTCACGCATGGCGGCGGTCTCCTGTTCGTATCGGCGACGTCGTGACACCGCACGTACCGCGTCACGCGCGCAATTCCTGGTCGTGGTGAAAAGCCAGCCCTCGAGCGTCGGATGTGCCGTCAGATTCTTCGCCTGGCGCGCAAGCAACGTGAAGACGGACTGCGCGACTTCCTCCGCGAGATGGGAAACTCCACAGGTTTGGCGCAGCGCCGCTCCATAGACCAACGCGACGTATCGGTTCACCAATTCCCGAAAGGCCACTTCATCGCCATGGTCGGCGAATCGTCGCAGCAATAAAACGGGATCTCGATCAGTCATTCACCCAGTAATGTCTGCCGGCCCCAAAACCGCACAGGATAAATTCCTCGCGCAGGCACCAAAGAGAACCAAAGCCGACCTACTCTGCCCGCAACGCCATCACCGGATTCGTACGCCCTGCGCGACGAGCCGGCAGATAACATGCCCCGAGTCCGGCGAGGCACAGGAGCAACGTTATGCTCGCCTGCCAACCCGCGCCCGGAAGTCGAAGCTCGGGCATCGTCTGCCGATAAATTATGCCAACGACATATGCGCCCACGAGACCAGCGCACACGCCGCAAAGAATCAACCGGCCGCCTTGCCCAAGGATCAGTTTCACGACGGCTCGATAATCCGCACCGAGCGCCATCCGAATCCCAATTTCGCGGCTGCGCTGCTGCGTCAACTGACTGATCACACCGTATAAACCGATCATCGCGATCAACAGTCCGATCAACGCGAAAGAGCTGAGCGTGATGATCATTAAATTATTCCCCGCCACCATATTCTTGAGGTGCTGCGGCACACCTTCCACCTGCTGAAGTACGATATCCGGATCGATATCACCGATGCTCGTGCGTATCGAACGACTCAGTACGTCTGCAGGGAGCGAGCTCTTCAGCACGAAATTGTACCAAGTGTGTGTGACCCTCTGCAGTCCGCAATAAATCTGCAAACGCGAACCCGGTGGATCGAAGTTACTCGCCAAACTGATATCACCGACGACGCCGATCACCTCGTTCCATTCCGGCCCATCTGTAAATTTCACGCGTTTGCCGATCGCGCTTTGTCCTGGCCAATAGTGACGCGCCATGGTTTCGTTGATCACCAGCAACGCGGGATCACTCTCTTTGTACGCTTCCGGCAGGAAACGTCCTTCCTTGAGCGGGATTCGTAACGTCGTGAAAAACCCGCCGTCGACCGCGGCGACGAACGCCATCGTCTCCTGTCCCACGGGCAGCGGCGCGGCGCCTTCCACGATGATATTCTTGCTGTCCGGAAATCCGGAGAGCGGCACGCGTGAAGCAAGCGCCACTCGAGTCACGCCGGGGATCTGGCCGAGCTTTTCCTGGAGCTGGCGCATCAGCGTTACTTTCTTCGCGTCCTCTTTATAAGGCTCGTACGGAATATTCAGAATACCACTCACCAAACCGCTCGGCTGCCAGCCGAGGTCGCGATTCAAAAAATTTCTAATCCCCACGCCAAACGAGACGGCTGCGCTCACCAGCACGAGCGCGAATGCGAGCTGGCTGATGATCAGAATAAACTTGAGCCGCCGTTGCGTGCGGCTCGAGGTGCTGCCGCGTGAACTTTCCTTCAACGCATCGCCGGTCGAGACGCGCGACGCCAGCCACGCCGGCGCGAAACCGAACGTGAGCGCTGTGATCAGTGCTGCCACCGTCGCAAATAGCACCACCCGCCGGTCGATTGCTATCTCAAGATTTCCCCAAAAATAATGGCTGATGAGTTGGTTGGCCCAATGAGCGAGCATCAAGCCGACGAGTCCACCCGCAATCGTGAGCAGAATGCTCTCCACCAGCAGCGGCGCCATGAGATCGAAGCGGCTCGCACCCAGCGCCGAACGCACCGCGAATTCGTGGCTGCGGCCAAACGCGCGCGCGAGTTGGACGCTCGCGAGATTGAAGCAAGCGATGACGAGCACGAGCGCGGCAAGGGCGGCGACCAGCCAGTAGAGCTTCCGTCCACTGGCATCGATTGAGGATGCGGCGAGCCCGGTGGCGCGAAGTCCATCGAGTCCATTATCGGCCGGGTGATCGCGATCGAGCCGTGCTGCGATCGTGGCGAGCTCGGCCTGCGCACCTTGCAAACTGATTCCGGCCTTCAGCCGCCCCAGCACGCTTATCCACTTTTGCGTTCGCTGAGTCGCAAACGGTTGCCAGAGGGTCAACGGCACCAGGAAGCCGCAGTCATACCAGAGCAGCGTTTTGTCGAGGCCCGGCGGCAATACGCCGATCACCGTGTGATTTGCGATACCAATACGCAGCGTTTTTCCGATGATCTTCGGATCCGCGGCAAACCGCCGCCGCCAATACGAATCGGTGAGAATCACCACGTCGCCTTTGCCGGGCTGGTCCTGATCCTCCGCGAAGCCGCGTCCAAGATTCGGCTGCACGCCCAGTGTCGACAGAAAATTCGCCGTGACGGTCAGCCCGAACTGTTGCTCCGGCGGCTGACCCGGCTCGGCGACGTTGGAAGCGCTGGGCACAAATGCCGCGATGCTGGAGTAGCACGTCGCCGCCGCCCGCAGATCGAGAAAGTTTCCTGGCGCGTGATCCATCATCTGCGACTGGGCAGACGTGTTATAAATGCGGACGAGCTGTTCCTCGTGGGGAAAAGGCATCGCGCTGAGCAAGACGCTGTTCGTCACGCTAAACGTCGACGTGCTCATGCCGATGCCGAGCGCGAGCATGAGCACCGCCACGACCGAGAATCCGGGCGACTTCGCGAGCTGGCGAAAAGCGTAGCGGAGCATCGGGATCACGCGCGGGTGCGACAGGATTTGCACGAAGAAGGTCCGTCCGCGCAACGCTTTCCTTCAACTGCGTCATCAAACACGTCGCAGCCCTGCGCGGAGTGCAGGGCTCTCCCGCCCATAACCTCAGCGCACGACTCCGAAAACGCCGCGCCGCTATTCCTTCAACACCTCCCCCGCCATCGCCAGACACTGAATCGCCGCGAGCCCGAACTGCGCCGTCGTGTTCGTCGAGATCGCCGGATTTTCGTCCACCGGGTTCAAGACCGCCGGCCCCACGATGTGCTTCGTTCCCATCTGACGCTCGCCGCCACCGCCTCGCGCGTGAAATTCCCGCCACGCGCGTGCCGCGAGCTGAGGATCTTTTTTCCGCATCGCTGCATACGCCGTGAGCCGCGCGTGCCCCTGGCGTAGCGTCTGGTTCTCAAATTTTTTCCCAATCAGCCGGCTCTGCTCGTCAGACTCCGCGTTGTACACTTCACAGTATTGCAACCACGCGCGATCGTACTCCGGCACGTCGAGCAGTTGGAGCAACTCTGCATTGATCTCCACCGCTCCGAACACCGCGTTCAAGTGCGACGCGCTCGCTTTGTCGTTGTGCGGATAAAGCACGCCCGTCTTCGGATCGTAGCCGCCGTCCGTGTTGAACCAGCCGTTCGGCATCCCGCCGATTGACTTCATGCCCGCAAGAATCTTGTCGCGCCATTTCACCTCGCCCGTGCGTTCCCACTCCGTGAGCCAAGCCGCCGCAAACGAGCACCAGTCCGTCCCGAAACTCACGTCCGCCGGCCAGCGCGGATCACCGCCGCCGACCTTCCGCCGCGGGCTGATGTCGACCAGCCGCTCATCGCAGTCGATCAAGTCGTGCATCAAATCGCCCACGCGCTCGTCGGCCGTGAGGTAGTAGTAGAATCGCCGATACGCCGCCGTGCTGATCCGCACCTGCTTGGCGCTGCAACCCCAGTGAAGCACGTTGTGCCGCGACCCGAGCCCGCGGAAACGTCCGAGATGATAAACATCCACCTCGCCCGTGTGCCGCGTCATTGCCTCTGCCATGCGGAAAATGTCCGCGCGCCCCGAACGCAAGAACGAGTACCAGAGCCACAAATCCGGCGAGAGCTCCGAGTTGTCCCACGCAAACCCGCCTACGTCGTAACGCCATACATGGCGGTCCGCGTCGTAGGTGTGGCGGATGTCCCCGTAGTTCCAAAACCCATACCAGTGGTGCTGCTCGATCTGCTGTTTGTAATAATCGAAATAAAAATCGAGCTGCTCCTCGATCTTCACCTTCGCCGGTACCGTGCGATCCGGCAATCCCCACACGCCGCCGAACAGCGCGTGCGACGCGTAATACTCCGGCCGGCACACCAGCACCGGTGGCGTCCGCACCACGTCCGCGAGCTCGACGAAACGCGCGCGCGTCGGCGTCGCCGCAAGCGCCCACAACATCAGCTCGCTCGTCCGCGCCACACCCTGCGGCGTGCCAAAACCACCCTCGTAATCCTCATAGGTGATGTTCATCGCCTCGACCTGCTTTTCAAAATCATCCTCGCCCATCCCGTCGTGATAATAGCGCAGATCCATCGGCTTCGCTTCCGGCGACCACAGCCACACCGTGACCTCCGCCGCGTCTCCGCCCGCGCCACGCACGTCAAGTTGCGCCGGATGACTCTGCCAGAAATTTCTCAACCCAAACGCCACGCCGCCCGACGCGCCGCCGACGTAGCCCGCGCCACCCGCACGTCGCCCCGCACCGGCGCCGATCCAACCGAGCCCCGGTTTCGTGCGCTTGCGAATTTCAAAACCGTCCGCCGTCGACTGCGTGAGCGTGAAGTCGCCCCACACCGGCACATATTTTAAGTTCTCCGTTACTCGCCGGTCCCATTCCGCGAGCGGCGGCAGCGCACGTCCGTCGATCTGCGCACGCCGCACCACTTCGCCCGGATCGCGTCGCAAACCCGTTATGCCTTGAACTGCCTCTGCCCAAAGTCCTGCTCCCTCGCCGCCGAAGCGAATGTGCCGATCGTACAGCGCATCGCGCATCGGCACCGCAAAACGCAATCCGAGTCCGCTGATAAAATCCTTCTGCTCATTTCCGTCGAAAATGAACGTGTGCATCACGCGCATCGATTCGCCGCCCGCGTAGAAATAAAGTCGCACAACGAACGGCAGCCAGCTTCGCCCGCCCGGACCAGAATGCTTGCCTTCGATTTTCACGACCGCTCGCACCGGACCACTCTGTTCGAGCGTGATCGCACCAATCTCGCTCAGAAATTCTTCGCGAGCGATCGCGGCGCCCGCCACTGCTTCCGCGCTGTCCTGTCGTAAACAGACGAGACGGCCGCCGCGCAAAATTTCTTTCTCATCACGCGTCACCGACTCGATGAGGACGTTGCCCTTCTTCGGTATCCGGCAACGCATCACGCCTGTATCGATCTCGATGCGATCGCCCGTGTCGCGAGCCGCCAGCGCTTTCGCCGGCGACGCCGGTGCGCCCGGCGCGATCATATAATTTTCCGCCGGAGCAGCATCTGCCGGTAGCGCGTGTCCCGTCCATTTCAATGAACCATCCGGCCACGTTGCGAGCGGCCAGGATTGCACCGCGACATTATCGCCCGCCGTCGTGCGCAGCGCGAACGTGGTTTCCTTCGCGTACTTGCCGCGCGGCCACGGCACGCCCCACGTCGCACCGGTGAGTCCGACGGACGGTTTTCCCTCGAGCCAGTGTAACTCTGCGAGACCAGCGGGAAGCGGTTTGCTCGCAGTCGGCGTCGCCGACACGGCGGCGGCGGGCGACACATCACTCGCGCGCAGCGACGAAACAAGTTGAGTCGCGGCAGCCGCAAGCGCGGCATTGCGGACGAATTCGCGGCGAGTCACAGGCTTCATGGGGGGGGATAAAGGGAGTTCTTACTATTTCAGGGCGTATCGTCTCAATGTAGCGGCAGGCCTCCGTGCCTGCTGTTCTCAAGCGTCAAGCTCGGCAGGCAGGGAGTCCTGCCGCTACGAATTCCTGCGTGATCGTCACTCGAGATGAAAAACTTCCTTCAATCCCCGAGACACCGGACTGTGATCCGGATTCGACGGCATGACGTCTCCCATGTGTTTCCACCAACGCTGGCACTCGGGCGTTTGGGCGATCGCCGTCCAGCGCGCTTCATCTTCAATCTCGGCGTAACCAAACAGCTGGCGCGTTTCGGGATGCAAAAAAATGGAGTAATTATGGACCCCATGCGCTTTGAGCACCGCTTCGAGCTCCGGCCAAATCGGACGATGCCGTCGCTCGTACTCGACTTCCTGGCCGGCGTTGACGCTCATCACAAAAGCTTTGCGAATCATAGGGAAAGTCGGGGAAAACCGGAGAGTATCTCGGTTCACTCACAACGCCATCCATCGTTGGAGTGACAGTTCGATTTACGGGGCCGGATTTTTTGCTGAGTCGACCTTAAGTCCGATCTCCACTCGCTCACGCTCGTAGCTACGGGTGAGTGAGACGTCGCCGTGCAATGTAGCTACGAGCGTGAGCGAGTGGATTTACCGCAAGTCAGCGCCTCGCGGCCGCCTTGGCCAAATCGCAGAGAGAAAAAATTCGGACTGACCGAATTTTCGTTGAATCCAAGCTCCGTGCGGGAATCT
>CBRAFL010000198.1:0-10593 GCA_967755055.1 uncultured bacterium | reverse complement strand
CTGGTCGTGCAGACAAAATGGGACAAGCGCGGTCCTTATCATTTCCTCATCGATACCGGCGCTTCCGTCACGCTCGTCTCACCGGAATTAGCTACACGCTATGCCGCGAAAGACGCGCCGCCCACCGCGACGCCATTGGTACGCGTCAAATCCGCCACCGGAGAAACAGCCTTGCTCACCTCCACGACGTTGCGGCGAATCGAACTCGGCGGCGCGCGATTCGAAAATGTCCAGGCACTGATCTACGACTGCTCTGCACTTTCCGCGCACCTCGGCGTCCAGATCGATGGCATCCTCGGCTTCCCGCTTTTTCGCGAAACGATTCTCACTCTCGACTATCCCCACTCCCGCGTGCTGCTCCAAAACCGCATCGCTGCTCCACTGCTGCCGGGCACGCCGATCGCGTTTAACAACGATCGCAAAACCCCAATCATTCCGCTGCGACTCGGCAACCAAACCTTCGTCGCGTTGATCGACTCCGGCAGCGACGTGACGCTCAGCTTGAATCCCGTCGGACTCGACCCGGTGTTCTCCGTGGCGCCACGGCCGGGCGCAACCGTCGCCACGTTGAGTGGTGATCGCACCCAACGCATCGCCCGTCTCGCAGACACCCTGGTGATCGGCGATTATCCCGTGCAGCAACCCGTCGTTGATCTCACGGATGAACTCACCTCAGTCGGCGGCGGAATTCTAAAAAATTTCACGGTGACGTTTGATCAAGAGCACAGCCGCGTGACGTTCTATCGCGAATCACATTTGCCAGTGCCGCCCGAGTCGCGGCGCAGTGCCGGACTGAGCTTCAGCAAAACTCCTGCCTACTGGCGCGTGGCGAGCGTGATCACCGGCTCGCCCGCCGCCGAAGCCGGCGTGCAGGCAGGAGATTTGGTGACGCGCATCAATGGCGAGCCGGTTGCGCAATGGGATCTCGCCCGTTATCAACAGCTCGTCGCGTCCGCCACCGACATCGGTTTCACTTTTCTGAACGGCACGCAGGAAACCGAAACACGTTTGAAGGTATTCGAGCTGATCCCGTAGGGTCGGCCGCCCGGGTAGCAGCGGGCCTCCGTCGGCGTAGCAGCAGGCCTCCGTGCCTGTCTGTATCCAAACTTCGATCTCGGATTTCCGAACCGCAGCGGGCACGGAGGCCCGCTGCTACGAAATCATTTACGACGCTGGCGTTTCGCCTCTCGCAATCCGACGCAAACGAAACGCGGCCGCGCCATCGTGGCCGCTTTCCCATGGTCGCGAAATCACCTGCGATTCTTGCGTCCAGTGTCCGTGGCGGTCCGCGAGAAATTCCTTCACCACGTTTTCGTTCTCATCCGGATCCAGACTGCAGGTCGAATAAACCAACCGCCCACCGGGCGCCACGAGTCGCGCCGCGGCGGAGAGCAACGCGAGTTGTTGCTTTGGATGTTTCTTAAAATCCCCTTCCTGCAAACGCCACTTCACGTCGACACGATGACGCATCACGCCGGTGTTCGAACATGGCACATCGATGAGCACCGCGAGAAACGCCTGGGATAATCCATGTTCTTTCAACATCGCTCCCGCGCTTTCCCGCAGATCCGCCTGCACGAGCGCGATTCCAACCGTCGGCGGCAACCGCGAAAGATTTTCTTTCAACCGATCGATCCGCGCCGTCGGCAAATCCATCGCGATCACTTTCCCCTGCTTCAACGCGTCAGCAATCAGCAGGCTCTTGCCTCCGGGTGCCGCGCATGCGTCGAGGACAACCTCCGTTGGTTGCGGCGCGAGTAATTCCACCGCCAGCCGTGTCGCCGGATCCTGGAGATAAATTTTTCCCGCACGAAGCAGCGGTTCCACCTTCGGCCAGTGACCCGATTCGATTTCAAAAAATGTCGCCCACTGCGTCGGCTTCATCCACGACGGCGGTGCCTCACCCTCGGCCCGCCAGCGCGCGTACACTGGCGCGGGTTGTTGATTCCATTCCAATAACGAGCGCGTCGCGTCTGCACCGAATTGAGCCAGCCATCGCTGCACCAGCCATTCCGGGTGCGAAAAATATTCCGCGAGCACGTCTGCCGACGCCAGCTTGGGCGGTGGTGGCACCGCAAGCGCCGTGGCCAGCTTACGGACCACCGCATTAACCAGCTTCGCTTCCGCCTGGCTCGCCAACTTTTTCGTCTGATCGACCGCGTGATGGACGATCTTCGCGACCATGCCTTCTTCCGCAGATTTCCCCGCCGATTCGATTAACTCGAAGCCCGCGACAAACAATACTCCGCGCGTCGAGAAACGTGGTGGATGAGCGATTAAGCGATTAAGCGCCGCGTCGATCCGGCCAAAGTGCCGTACCACGCCGAAAACCAGATGCTGACAGCGCGCCCGCTCCGGTCCGCTTAAAGACGCACCGAGCGTCTCGAGTAATTCGTCGACGCGCTCACGACGCTCGAGCCAGCGCGCGATCAAACGCGCGGCAGCAGGCCACGCGGTGGGACGGCTAGGATTGGTTTCGACACTCATGGCAGACGCTTTCGACACACTGTTTGACAAGGTTGATCATTCTCCGCTCAACTCTTCCGTTCAGGCCATCACTTTCGCAATTATGACTTCCGAAGCTGTCACCGCTCTCATTGCTAAAAACCCGCCCCTCAAGGCGGCCAAAGCTAAACTCGAGGCCATGGAGCCAGGCTCTTACGTGATCCATCGCAGCTGGGGCTTTGGTCAAATCAAGAGCTACGACGATGCTACCCAGCGACTGCTCATCGACTTCAAAGATAAGAAGAGCCACCCGATGGACCCGGCGTTCTGTTTGACGACGATGGATGTGCTTCCGGCAAATCATCTTCTCGTGCGCAAAGAAACGGAATCGAAGAAGATCGCTGAGTTGATCGCCGATAATCCCGCTCAATTGATTGTCGAGGCGCTCGAATCCTATCCGAATCACGCCACGACCGCCATCGACCTCGAAATCACCCTGGCCCAAGTCATCGGTGAGGAAAAATTTAAGAAATGGTGGGCGGCTACCAAGAAAGCGTTGGCGAAAGATCCGCGCATTTCCGTTCCGGAAAAGAAAACCGAGCTCTACGTCCTGCGGGAAACTCCTGTCTCCGCCGAAGACGAGATTCTCGAGCAGTTCAACTCCACGCGTTCCGCTCGTCGCCGTATCGCTCTCGCTGAAGAACTCGTAGCGGCTGTTGGCAAGAAAGACGTTAAGACAGATCTCTCCGCCATTCTCGCCGGCGTCGCTGAAGCAGTGAAGTCCAGCAATCAGCTGGACGATGCTGAACGCCTTTATGGTGCCGCGGTTCGCGATGATCTCGCGCGTCACATCGACGTCGATCCGTCCACATTCGAACCGCAGGAAGCAACGTTGATTGCCAACACGCGCGATCTTCCGGCGATCGCCGACAAGATTCCCGTTCACTTCCAATCGCACTTTCTCGAGTTGGTTCACGCCACTCATCCGATCGAAAGCCGCGACCTCCTCTTTAATTTGCTGAAGACGTCGCAAGGCAAGTTCACGACGGAGTGCATCAACTTCCTCGTCGAGCAAGGTCATGCCGACGAACTCGCCGCCGCGCTCAAGCGCTGGCAGACCGAACAAAACCTTCGCGCACCGGTTCTTCTCTGGATCGTCAAGAATCGCCACTCGAAGAAATTCGCGAAGCTCCTTAACGACCTCATCACCCCTCGCCTGCTCGGTGCGATTTTCTTCGCGATCGACTACGAGGCGTTGCAAGCCTCCAGCGCACGCCGGATTCCGCTCGCCGACATTCTCAGCGAAGACACTGATCTGATCGCCGACCTTCTTTCCACCGCTGATCCCGAGACCGCTCGCGATCTCGCGAACACGTTGATGCTGAATCAGGGCTTCGAAGAGTTGACGAAAAAGTCTCTCCTCGCCCGCTTCATCAAAATCTTCCCGAAGATTCAGTCGCTCGTCGCCGCGGATGCCGAGAGCAAAGAGGAGCAGCTCCTCGTTTCCAAAGGCAGCTTCGAGCGCAAGCGCGAGGAGTACGAAACCATCGTGTCCAAGAAAATTCCGGAGAACTCCAAGGCGATCGCAACCGCTCGCGAGCACGGCGATCTCAAGGAAAATTCCGAATACAAGATGGCGAAGCAGGACCAGCAGGTTCTCATGTCGCAAAAGACCAGTCTCGAAAAAGATCTCGGTCGGGCGCGCATCACCGATTTCAAGGAAGCGTCCACCGAACAAGTCAGCGTCGGCACGATCGTTGAGGTCAAAGCTACCGCCAACGGAAAGGTCACGCGTTACACCGTGCTCGGCGCATGGGACGGCGATCCCGATAACAACGTCATTTCCTACAAGACACCCTTCGGTGCCGCTTTGTTGGGCAAGAAAACCGGCGACACGGTTAAGGTGAAGACCGGCACATCGGAAGATGACTATGCGATCGTGAGCATCGCTCGTTACGCCGATCGGGCCTGAGTTACTCTTTGCAAAAAGCGCCGCCTTAATTTGGCGGCGCTTTTTTTTGCACGTTTATCATACGTAGAAATCAATCTCGGCCGACAACGCGCCACTCTCGCTCACGCGGTCTATGCAGAGCTTTTTTCAAGGCGTGATCATGGGCTTCTGCATCGCAGCGCCCGTCGGCCCGATCGGTCTCCTGTGTATCCGCCGATCGATTATGGACGGCCGGCTCGCCGGTTTTATTTCCGGCTTGGGCGCGGCCACCGCCGATGGTCTTTGCGGTCTTATCGCAGTTTCCGGCCTCTCCGTTGTCACGCACTTTCTGCTGAACCATCGCACTTCGATTCAGTGCTTCGGCGGAGCGTTTTTGATTTATCTCGGGATCTCATTCATCCGCGCCAAGCCCCCGGCGAAGGACATTCAATCCACCCGGCGGAATAGTCTCTCCGGCGCCTACGCCTCGACGTTCGCACTCACGCTTTCAAATCCCGTGACGATCCTTTCGTTCATCGGAATTTTCGCAGGACTCGGCATCGGTGCTGAACACTCCGGCATCGTGCCCGCGAGCTTCGTCGTGACCGGCGTCGTTCTAGGCTCCGCTGCCTGGTGGTTGCTGCTGAGCACAATGGCCAGCTGGCTCGGAAGCAAAGTCTCATCTAGCCGACTCCGTCTCATCAACGTTGCCGCCGGAGCTCTGATCGCCGCACTCGGCATCTGGCAGCTGTCCGCACTCCTCAGATCAGCGTAGCTCGCGACCGCTCTCCCACCGACGCACTACTAACACGAGCGAGCTGAAGTTCCGGAACCGGCTTGATGCTCCGTCGCAATGCCGCTGCCTCGCGTCGGGTCATGTAAAACTTACCGCAACCTTGCGCCAGCTCGAGGACGGTAACGAGTAAGATTAAAAACATGAGTGGGAGAACGAGCGCGACGACTCATGAAGAATCGCCGCGCTCAGCTGAGAATGAATCGGCTCAAGTGGTCTCTTACTCAAACGTTTTCCCAAACCACTTTTGATAGTGTTCTCCGAGGACCGGGATCGGCTTTAGCTGCCCACTTGCTGCTCCAATAAATCCCATCAGCCACAGCGCAAAGAGGCCCAGCCAGATCACGATGATCGTTATCCAGCCAATAATCGGAATGAATGCTAGCATCACGTTGATCACCCAACATCCGATTGCCGTCACCAGCAGCCCCAACGCCTGGCGCAAATGAAACGTGCCGAGTTTCGTCTTCTTGTTTCCGTGAAGCACGACGGCGACGATAAATCCGATCAGGGTAAGGTAACTGAGGATTGCGACGGTTTTGTCTTCTGACACAGGAACCTCGGAAGCGAGGGCCGAAGGAGGAGGAGGAGGCGTAGTATCCATGGAAGCCGATATGTGTTTAAGAACGCTGCGAACACCCGGAACGCTGAGAGGAGATGGATCGCTCGTCAACCCACCGCCGTCGGCAACCCGAACGCTGTTAGACAATTGCCTTCGAAGCCGAGCTTGCTCACCGTCGCGACCGCGTGAACGCCTCTTGGGACATCCTTAAAACTCTTTCCGACCCGACCCGCCTTCGCCTCCTTGCCCTGATCCTCCGCGAAGAACTCTCCGTGGCTGAACTCCAGGAGATTCTCGGAATGGGCCAGTCGCGGATCTCCTCCCAACTCGCCCTCCTTCGCCAGGTCAATCTCGTGTCCGATCGCCGCGACGGCAAAAAAGCCTTCTATTCGCTCCGTGCCGACATTCCCGCCCGCTCCCTCGCCCTCCTCAAAGCAGCCGTCGAATCCGTCAGTGATCTTCCTGCCGTAACCGAAGATCGCGAAAATCTCGATCGCATCCTCCAAAAACGCCGGCGCACCCAGGAGCAATATTTCAACCTCATCGCCGGACGATTGGGCAAAAACTATTGTCCCGGTCGTTCTTGGGAAGCCATCGGCCACCTCGCCCTGCGGCTGACCCCCGCGATCGACATCGCAGATCTCGGCGCCGGCGAAGGACTGCTCTCCCAACTTCTCGCCCAGCGCGCCCACCAGGTCTGGTGCATCGATAACTCCCCGCGGATGGTGGAAGTCGGCACGGAGCTCGCGCAGAAAAACGGCCTCGCGAATCTCACGTACAAGTTGGGCGACATCGAACAAGTGCCGCTCGCCGACAAATCCGTCGACCTCGCGATCCTGAGTCAGGCGCTCCACCACGCCCAACATCCGCAGGTCGCCGTCAACGAAGCCTTCCGAATTCTCCGTCCAAGTGGGCAATTGTTGATTCTCGATTTAAACGAACACGCCTTCGAGAAGGCCCGCGAGCTTTACGCCGACGTGTGGCTCGGTTTCAAAGAAAGCGCACTCCACGGTTTCTTGAAAAAAGCCGGCTTCACCAAAACCGAAGTCACCACCGTCGCAAAAGAATCCACCGAACCGTTCTTCGAAACCTTGCTCGCGAGTGGGACAAAAGCGGGAAAATGAAAGCCGATTATTTGCGCCAAACGCAATCATCGAGTCGGTCAAGCGTATGTCCCACGTAGCTTGGTAATTGATCGTTTCAGTCACAATGCGTTATCAACTTTTTCTTGGCGAGGAAACGCGACAACAGCTTCGCGCCCTCTCGAAAGAAACACGGAGCAAGATCGGTCATCGACTTGACCAACTCCAAACCGACCTCACTGGTGATGTGAAAAAGCTCACCGCTAGTGGCGGAAAATATCGTTTGCGTGTCGGTTCCTTTCGCGTGTTGTTCACTCTTCAACAGGACACGATTTTCGTCTATGCCGTTAAAGACCGCAAAGAAGCCTACGATTAAACGCCGCTCTCGTGGATCTTCGTCGCCCGGTGTGAAGGTTCTCCACCGCGAACTGCGCCAGCTTCGCGCTCGCGTGGAAGACCTCGAGGACCTGCGAGAGCTCAACGATTCCATCGCGCGTAACGCCGGTAAGCCGGGAATCCCGTGGTCCGACGCGAAGAATGAGTTAGGGCTTTGAGCAAAAACGTTGTTTGCGCGAAACACATTTCTGTCCGTTGGGGTAATTCGTGGCTAATTCCGTCTGATGACTGCCGCCCCAACCGCTTGGTTTTATTGGGCTCTTCTCTCCGCCGTTTTCGCCGCGCTCACCGCAATCTTCGCGAAGATCGGCCTTCAAGGCGTGGACTCCGATTTCGCCACGCTCATTCGCACCTGCGTGATTCTCTTCGTGCTCGCCGCGTTTGTGGTGTTCACCGGCAAGTGGGCCAACCCGCTCGCGCTCTCCTCCAAAACGTGGACATTCCTCGTCCTCTCCGCGTTCGCGACGGGCGCGTCATGGGTCTGCTATTTTCGCGCGCTCAAACTCGGCGACGCCTCCAAAGTCGCGCCCGTCGACAAACTCAGTGTCATCCTCGTCGCGATCATCGCCGTCATTTTTCTCGGCGAACGGCCCTCGTCGCGCGAATGGTTTGGCATCGCCCTCGTCGGCCTCGGCGTGTTCGTCCTCGGTTTTAAACGATAGCGCTCGCTCTGGGCGAACGGCTCTCGTTTTCAACCATCTTATCCGTTCGCCCGCAGAGCGGCGTGCGCCTTGGAGACTTCGACGTATTTCTCCGCCCAGCCACGCAGCGCTTTCTGTTCCTGGTCGCTCAAAGCCCGCACCACTTTCGCTGGCGCCCCGAGCACCATCGAGCCGGGCGGCACAATCGTCCGCTGCGTCACCAATGCGCCCGCGCCCACGATGCTCCGCGCCCCAATTCGCGCACCATCCAACACCGTCGCTCCCATCCCGATCAGGCACTCGTCTTCAATCGTGCACGCATGCACAATCGCCGCATGTCCAATCGTGCACCACGCGCCGATGATCGCATCAAGGTCATCCGCGAGATGCACCACTGCGTTGTCCTGAATATTCGTCCCCTCACCCACCACGATCCGCGCGATATCGCCGCGCAACACGGCGCCGTAAAACACACTCGATTTTGCGCCGAGCGTCACGTCGCCAACCACCGTCGCGTTCGGCGCGATCCAATTGGCGCGAGCGATATCAGGTGTTTTCGAAAGGTGTGCAGCGAGACGTTGCTGAACGGTCATAGGTGTTAGCATTTGCGCCATTTCCCAGTCTGCAAGCGATCAGGCTGCGCACTCTTTGGTGAAGCCTGCGCGTTCACTTTTCTTTTGAATACGGCACACCGATCGCCTTCGGCGCTTCCGCCTTTCCCACAAAACCCGCCAGCAGCAACACCGTCAGCGCGTACGGCAACGCAAGAATAAGCTGCACCGGAATCACGCCGACCAACGGGAGCGGCACGCCTTGCAGTCTCGTCGCCAACGCATCCGTAAAGGCAAAGAGCAAACACGCTCCGAGCGTCGGCCATGGTTTCCATTTTCCAAAAATCAGTGCCGCCAGCGCGAGGTAACCCTTACCCGCGGTCATGTCGCGCACAAATCCGGCGCTCGCCGCCGTCGACAAATAAGTTCCCGCCACGCCACACAGCAGTCCGGAAATCAACACCGCCTGATACCGCAGCCCGTTCACCGAGATGCCCGCCGTATCGACCGCATGCGGATTTTCTCCCACGGCGCGCAGTCGCAGGCCAAAGCGCGTCCGATAAAAAATCCACGCCACCACCGGTACAAGCAGCGCCGCAAAATAAACGACGAGGTTATGCCCGCTCAAAAGTTCCGCATAGAGCAGCCCGGGAAACGGCGCCTCCCGGGCACTCTGCGCCCACGGCCACACGATCGCCGTGAACCGCTGACCGGGCGCATCGAGTTGTGGCGTCTGCCCGCCAAGGCCAAACCACGCGAGCCCGAGCGTCGGACCCATTCCCGCCACGATAAAATTAACCGCCATCGCCGCGACGACCTGGTTGCCACGAAGCGTCACACACGCGAACGCGATCAGCCCCGCGAGCGCCACCGCCGTGAGCACGCCCGCACAAAGTCCCAACCACACTGAACCGGTGCTCGCTGAAACCGCTGCCGCCGCAAACGCCGCCCCGAGCATCTTTCCCTCCAGCCCCAAATCGATTACTCCCGAGCGTTCTGAAAAAAGTCCGGCTAGTGCCGCCAGCAACAGCGGCGTCGCCACGCGAATCGTAGCAGCAAGCGTTAGGACAATGAGTGTGTACGTTTCCATCGTCAGGCGTGCCGAGTTTCGTTTCCGAGGTAGGGCGCGTTATCCCTAACGCGTCGTTGACGCGAATACGACTTTTTCGAACCCGACGCGTTAAGGATAACGCGCCCTACCTTGGACTCATCAGTCTTCACACCCGCTCCTTTCGCCGAAGCAACGCCGTCAGCGGCACCCGAAAAAGATTTTCCAACGCTCCACAGAAAAGAATCACGAGTCCCTGAATCACCACGACCATGTCGCGATTGATCTTCGGCATATCAAACGAGAGCTGCGAACCGCCTTGGGCCAGCGCCCCAAAAAGAATCGCTGCCACAATAATCCCCAACGGTTGATTGCGCCCCATCAACGCCACCGCGATGCCAACGAATCCCGCGCCGCCCGGAAAATCGATAACGATTCGGTGTTGAGAACCCATGAGCTCGTTCAGCCCCAGACCACCCGCCAGCGCACCGGAGAACAACATCGCGCCAATGATCACTCGTGAAGGGCGAATGCCCGCATACACCGCTGCCGCGGGATTCTCACCGACCACTCGCAACGCAAAACCCCAACGCGTTCGCCACACCAGGATCCACACCAAGACCGCCGCGACGAGCGCCAGCACAAACGCGAAATTGAGCGGCGTCACAGCAAAGGTGATACCCAATTTCGCGAGCATGTCGTGAATCGGTGGCATTGTCGTACTCGCGGCAAATTCACGCGTCTCGGGCGATTGCTGTCCCGGATTGATGAGTACGTTGACCAACAGGTACGTCATCAACGCCGCCGCGATGAAGTTGAACATGATCGTCGTGATCACGATGTGGCTGCCGCGGCGCGCCTGCAGCCACCCCGGAATAAACGCCCACGCCGCTCCACCCACCGCACCTGCAGTGATCGCCAGCGGCAACACCGCCCAGAACGGCCACGCTCCACACCAGAGGCAAACCAGCCCCGTGCCGAGTCCGCCGACATACGCCTGCCCTTCCGCGCCAATGTTAAAAAGTCCCGCGTGATACGCCACCGCCACCGCAAGGCCCGTGAAAATAAAATTGGTCGCGTAGTAGAGCGTGTAGCCGATCGCCTCCTGCGAGCCGAACGCACCCTGCGCCATCAGCTTGAAAGCC
>CBRAFL010000197.1:0-10607 GCA_967755055.1 uncultured bacterium | reverse complement strand
AAAATTTCCCGCCAATATTACGGAACGCTGAACCGCTGGTCCGACATTCTCGCCGCCAATCGCGATGTGTTGCGCGACGAGCGCAGCCTGGTGGTTGGCCGCACCCTGCGGATTCCGTAAGTGCGAAAACCTCCGTGTGGGGGTTTGATGATTAAGGTGTCAGGCTCTGGGATTTCCATCCCCTAATCCCCAATCGAAACCGAAGTTTCCGGCATGCGGGGTCGGGGAATATACTGATTTTTCCGGCGAAAAATTGAGTAGCTATAGTCATTTCATAAACCCCAGTGTGCGCTATGGGCGATTAACTATTGGCTTGCATAAAGAAAGAATGACTAGGGGAAAATCCTATGTTAAAAGACCTGACATACTGGTTTGTTGTCACGTTTGCCTTACAATTGGTTCCTATTGTATAATTTGTTACCTAGTAATATTTTGTGTTATGACTGCAAACCTATGGTTTCGCTGATGTCGGTAATATTTACGCCTTGAATCACTGATCGGTGCCTCGCCGAAAAATTGTTTATATCCATTAAGCTCAATCATGGCGCCTTAGAGAAGTTGCACGGGTTTTTCACGGCGTTGGCCTGATTGAGGCTGCCACATTATATGGTCCAGCGGCTGGTTGAAAATGGTCAAAAAAGAAACTCCTCACCATGAAAATCTCATTTGCCAAGCTCGCGGGCATTACGGCCCTGTCAGTACTTCTCAGCCTCTCGGCTCGCGCTCTCACGATCGGTGACGCGCACGAACTGGGATTCGTTGAATTCGGAATTCCGTCCGGTGATGCTGATAGGACAGCCTATGTGAATCACCTTATTGATATGGCCTTGGGCACGACTGATTCAGCCCTGGGACAAACCTTCACCCGTTCAAGTAATGATTTCGGCGCATTGGCCGATGCCGTATTTGCCCTTAACGGGACGGGTACGTCTGTAGATCTTGGATCTGGTTATCTCTATTTGTTCGCGAAGTACGACGGCCCAAATTACGGATCTGAAGTTTGGTATGTCGGAGATTTATCTGGAGTTATCGATATCCCCGCTACAGCTGGAGGATACGGTCTCTCAGGGTGGACACTCTTTAACCCAGGCGGGACGAGCGTTCCAGATGGCGGCACGACTGCACTTCTGCTTGGCTTGGGCTTGGTTGGAATGAGTTTAATTGCTCGTCGGCGCGCGGCAATCTGAACCTGTCCTGTTTTTTTCAAAGCTGCACCCGCGAAAGCTGGTGCAGCTTTTTTGTTGGCGTTTGTCGACGCTGCGAGGCTTATACTTGTCACCATCGGATGACGCGATCGGAATATATATTATATCTTTTTACAGAAAAACTCCCTGTTGTATCCCGATGACTGCATTGCACGCCCCCACGGTTTTAAAATGAACCCACAACGTCTTTTCCTATGAGAAAATCTCTTATATTCATGGCGGCGATCGCCGCGTTTGTCCCTGCCTTGGTCGTCTGTGCGAACGAGGCGACGGTGGCGCAGCCGGCCGACTCACCTTATCAAGTGTTGGAGTCGTTGGTCGGAGGTGTCTGGGTGGCTGCGCTGCCGCCCAAAAAAGACGGCTCCACGGTCGGTATCGAATTGCGACTGGTCTGGAATGAAAACAAGCAGGGCGTCCATTTCGATTCGACATGGCTCACTGGCGACAAACGCGCCCCATACACGAGTGGGATGTATGCCTGGAATGCTGCGAAGAAATCGCTCGTGATTTATTATACTGATTCGAGCGGGAGTCTGACCGAAGGGCTCGTTGCGTGCGAAGGCGATGTGCTCGCACACGACATGACGGTCACGAATAAAGACGGCTCAATCGACCGAGTCCGCACTCGGCTCTCGAAGTTCGGTTCGGATGCGTTCACGAATGAGATCTTTGTGGAAAAAGACGGCGTGTGGACAAAATTGGTCGAGGTGCGTTACGAGCGGAAGGCCTGAGCGTCGGTCTACGCGAATTCGGCCGCAGTTCGGAGTTGCAGCCTCGACGTAGCCGCACCGATTACGGTGCGGTCCGTAGGAGTCACAAAATGCACAAAATCGGAATCCCGTTTTTGTGCTTCTTGTGCCTTTTGGGGCCTTCTGCTGGGTTCGTTGATCGCGGCTTTAGCCAGCTCCTGCGAAAATGCTCGGTTGCAGTTTCCTAAGCTCTCAGCTTTTAACTTTATTTTCCCCTCACTTGGACAACTCGTACAAGTATTCCACATACGACAGCGCGGCACCGTCGTAGCCTTGGACTTTCGGATTTGTTGATTCGATGAGGTAAAACTCGTCTGGCGCGTGCTGACCGGTTCCATAGCCCAAGCCAAAGTGCCCGGCGGCGAGCTTCAGGGGCGCGTCCGTGAATGCATATCCCGGATACGATCCGGCCAGCCACGGCCAAAGTACGGGATCAATGCCCGCTTGCTTCAGCACTGAAATTTGCGCCTGAATCAGCGGCGCGTCGGCGGAAGTCCGCGTCGGGTTATATCCGCCCGTCATGTTCACCTCGATGTCGCCGTATCCGCGTTTCGCGAGGTGCGCTTTCAATTGGGAAAATGCCTCGGCTGCCGTCTGGCCGGGCACGAGCCGCAGATCGAGTTTCGCCGAAGCCTTGTGCGGTAGCACCGTCTTGCCGCCTGGTCCGGTGTAACCGCCGTAGATGCCCTCAATGTTCACTGTCGGCTGCGACTCGAGGCGCTCCAGCGCCGCGAGGAAGGGCAGGTCGTCGATCCACTTCTGCGCGCCAGAGACAACCTTGTATTGCATCTCGTTCAGACGTTTCGCTGCGGTGGCGATGAGCGCTTTGTCCTCTGCGGACAACGGCAACGCATGATCCATGAAACCGTCGATCGCCGGCGTGTTGCCGTCCGGCGTGACTAAGGTGTCGAGTGCGTGCACGAGCCGCCACACCGGGCTGTCGACCATCGCCTTGAAAGAAGAATGCGTGTCTCGCATCGGGCCGCGGCCCCACGTCAACGCGTCGGCGGTGAGCTCGCATTCGATGACGCCCTTCGCTCCGAGATTCACCGTGACCGCGCCGTCGAGACCTTGCGTTGCATGCGGCAGAAATACGCCGATGCATTTGGACAACGCGGCCTGCACTTCGGGCTTCTGAACAATCTGGCTGATGTGAGGCGAGGCGATTTCCTCCTCACCTTCTGCAACGAGAACCAGATTGATCGGCAGCTTCTGCCCGGCGCCGCGAAACGCATCAAGGGCTGCGAGGAACGCCGACTCAGGACCCTTTTGGTTCACCGCGCCGCGACCCATGACGATCTTGCCCAAGCCAGGCCGATCGATTAGCGCGGCGTCGAGCGGTGGCGAGGACCATTCCTTCGGGTCGTATTGCTTTACGTCATACATGAAGTAGACGCCGACGGTTTTGGGTGCGCCCGCGTCGAGCGTGGCGAACACGCCCGGCTTGCCGTCGGTTTCGATGCGAGTTGCCTGCTGGAATCCGACCTCCTTCAACATCGCGATCAGATAATCGGCGCCCTCCGGAAATCCGCGGTTTTCCGCTGCGATCGCCGGCCGGCGAATCCATTCCTGCAACCGCGTCACCGCCCGGTCATGGTTCTGAGTGATCTGTGCCTTGATCGCGGCGACATCAGCTTCCGCTGCGATCGCTTGAGTCCAACCTGCCGCCAACAACACCAAGCCAAAGAATAGACGTTGCTTCATGGTCGCCAACGAATGCACGACCACGCGCTGCCGCAACGTGAAAGCGGAAGCACAAGAAGGCGCGCCAGCTCGATCAGGAGTAGTAGGGCGAGGTCTCCGACCCGCTCAGGCAAACGGTTGAGCTGAGAGTCCTGAGCTAAGAGCTGAGGGCTCAGCTAGGCTCGGCACTGGTTTGCCTTCGAAATA
This sequence comes from uncultured bacterium, assembly GCA_967755055.1. Classification (GTDB taxonomy): domain Bacteria; phylum Verrucomicrobiota; class Verrucomicrobiia; order Opitutales; family Opitutaceae; genus Opitutus. The sequence continues at coordinate 6,763 of CBRAFL010000197.1, read as the reverse complement.
CTCGGAGGGAGGAAACCGCTAATGGGATCTGCCAATGGGCTGATCCATATATCACCCCTGCGGCTGATCGCCTACGGAGTTGGTGGTGGGGCCTGCTAATCGCGGGCCGCGATCAGCGGACTCCAATCACCACAAGGCGGAGACGATTAGCCAAAAGCCACTGCATCAAGATTTCCCCATTTTGGAAATCCCATTAGCGGTTTCCCTCTAGGGTTCGAATCTTATTTCGGAGACACCTCTCTAAGGAACTATTTCGGCTCGGTGAGGCTGAACCAGTTGTTGGAGTTGTCGCGAAGAGTGGCCTGGATGCCGAACGGCTTTTTTTCGGGCGCGCTTTTGAACTCCACCCCGCGGGCTTTCAGCTCGTTGTAGTCTTTTGGCAGTCAGTGCTGCGCAGCACGCAGCCGCCGATTTTTCCGTCCTGCATCAGCGCTTCGAATTTTCCGGCGAACGCGGCGTCAAACATCGAGCGAGGTTCGAGCAAGATCATATCGAGCTCCTTCGTCATGGCTTCGGCGGGCGAACCTCCCGGGGGCAGCGGCTCCGGCTACAACCGAACCGTGTTTTTTCCCGCTCGGTGCAATACGCTTTACTCGCCGTTGGGTGTCAGACGAACGGTCGTCAGCCGGATTTCGGTTGATCAGTTGTGTTCGCCGCGGTGTGGATCAGCTTTCGAAAACCCATTTATGAAAAGCCTCCTCCGTTTCTTCCAATTAAATTTTGTGCCGCGCAGTGTTGATCTCGCACTGTTGGTCCTCCGGCTGTGGCTCGGGCTTACGCTGTTGCTGAATCACGGCCGGGGGAAGCTGATGGGCTTCAGTGCAATGTCGGCGAAGTTTTCCGATCCGCTCGGGATCGGCCACACGGCGAGTCTGACGATGACGGTTTTCGCCGAAGTGGTGTGCGCGGCACTTCTCGCTCTGGGGTTGCTCACGCGGTTCGCGGCACTGGTGCTGATCATCATGCTCGGCGTTGCGTTTACGATGGCGCACGGCCGGGTCTTGTCGGGGCCGGGCAATGGTGAACTGGCGTTCATCTATCTCGCGGGCGTCGTCGCCCTGTTTCTGAGCGGGGCGGGCCGGTTTTCGGTGGATGCGAAAATGGGCGGCGTGAAAGGATAAAACCAGACGAGGCCGCAGGCTCACATGCGCCGCGAACGTTGCAGCGCGGGTGTGCGCTGCACCTTGGAAAGGTGCGCGACGTGTCACGTGCCTCCGCTCTACACCTAGCCAGGTTGGAACATGCGGAGTCGTGCGATAGTACTCATCTGGGAGCGGCTCACCGGGGATGGTTCGCCCTACCATCGAATCGAAGAGCACTCCGTTGCGAGGGCGTCGCATCTCCAGAAACTCAGGGTTCGACCCGGCAAAGATCTTGTTGAATGCCGTTGCTACCGAGTTCCTCAATCGCCATGAATTTGGCTCCCCCGTGGGACGACAACCACGAAAAAAATAAAGCTGGGCAGCAAATGCCGCAGCTCAACAACGACAGTACTATCCCCAATGAAAACGCTCATCAGCGTCGCGCTGCTCTGCTTCTCCCCACTGCTCCTGGTGGCTGAAGATGCAAAAAAAACCGGGCCCGAGAAGGGCACGATCGACAGTTACCGGGTGTTCCCCAAAGCGGGACACGACACGCCGCTCAAGGCTGCCATGACGGCCCACGCCCAGAAATTCCATAGTGGAGACTGGAAGTGGCGTGTCTATGAAGTGATCACGGGTCCGGAAACGGGCGCGTATATGATTGTCGAAGGTCCAAACACGTGGACCGCCATCGAGGGCCGCGGCGACCTTGGCCCCGATCACCTCAAGGATTACGAAACCAATATTCTTCCCCATATAGAGAAGAGTCTGCCCGAGATGTACGCGACCTATGTGACCGATTCGAGCACTGTGCCCGCCGGCGCTTTCAGCACCAACAAGGTTTTAATCAGCAACGGCTATCTCAAGCCAGGCCGGGCTGGACGCGCCCACGATGACGCGAGGGCCTGGAAGAAAGTCTATGAAAAACTTGGCCTCAACGTCGTCATGTGGAAAACATTCTTTTCAGGCGAAGAACGCTACATCTTTGCCGGGCGGCTGAAGGAAGGATTCAAGGATCTTGATGATCCAAGCGTCGATTTCCGCAAAGCGGCCGACGAGGTCCTCGGCGCAGGTGCACTCGATCGTTTGAGCGAATCAGACGCGGACAACTACACGCGGATCGTCGACGAGATCATCGAATTCAAACCCGATCTCAGCTCCAAGTAAGCGAAGGTCAGGCGTCAGTTTTCAGGGCGGACTTCGGTCCGCCCTTTTGTTTTTGCGCGAAGGGCGGGGGCTGGGATCATTTGAGGAAGTTATCACATCACCAGTGTCGATATATGGTCCCATGTTTCCGCCGGTGCTGGCATATCCACGATTGTGCGACACGAAATTTCCACCTGGCACGCCTCCCGAAGCAGTAGCAGTAGCCGTCGCCAACGTGGAGGGCTGCGCTCCGTCGCAGCTCAGTTCGAGGCGAAGAGCGCTGACGGAGCAGCGCCCTCCCGCAGTTCTTCCCGCAAACTATTTCTCAAACGCAGCTACCGTCTCGCGACCCAGCGGATGCTCTGCGCGAGAAATTTTCTAAAATTAGGATCGTCGTGCGCGGTCGGGCCGTGGCCGAGAATCGTGCCGACTACGCGTGATTTCTTTTCCAGGCGTGCCCAGGCCAGAAGCTGGTCGCCCGTCTTGAGCAGCGGAGTCACTTCACCCACCATGTGCATGTTGGTGTAGAGTTCGTCATGGAGAACGAAGTCGTTGAGGCCCGCGGTCACCGGATGCTTTGCATCGGCGATGCACACCGGAATCTCGACCATCGCTCGCGTGTAGTTCGAGGAGGTCAGACCCGTTTTCCTCTGCGCATCGGTATAAACGTAGCTCCCGCCGGCGATGCGCTCGTACTCCGACCACGTCGGGAAGGAGAGGTACGCGTGATGCATGATGACAACGCCCGTGCCTTTCCCAAACAGCGCGAGAAATCGAGCTTTCTGCGCGTCAGTAGCGGCGGTTGCCATATCATAGAGCACGACGACATCGAAACTCATGAGATCGTCGCGATCGTAGGCCTCTGCTGGCTGGGTGGGAGTCAAGGCATGACTCGCCGCGGTATAAACGATCTCCGGATTATCCTGAAAAATTTTAAAGAATGGCTCGGCCTTGAACCCATGTCCGCCGGTGATGACGAGCACCTTGATTTTTCCGTCGGACGAATCTGCGGCCGAAGCCAAGCCAGCCACGAGTGCGAACAACAGAATGCCGAACGTAGGGAATTTCATAGGCGTTCCGCGCAGTGTGTTGAGCATGCTGAGCTGCGCAAATAATTCTCTTTGGCGAACAAACACGCTCGCGAGGGAAACGTCGTTGCGCGATCAGCCCGCGTCAGTCGGATCACGCACTCAGCGGCCAGCGCACAAGCGGAATGTGGATGCTTTTTCCTTGGACGCTGTGCACGAGAACGTGTTGATCACAAAAGTTCGCGACGGGCTGCGGAGGGAGAGAGAACGCGAATGCCGAGGGTCGCTGCGGGGACAAAATCGCGAGGATTGAGGGTGACGAGAATTTTTTGTTCTGTCGCGAGCGCGGCGGCGACGAAAGGCAGGTCGTCGATGTCGGGCCAATTGGCGGACGGAACTGCCTCGGGTTCGACCAAGATACCAGAGGTTCGGAGCTTCACGATAACGGCGACACGGTCCGCCGATTTGATGACGTCGACAAATTCAGCCCGGTCGAGCACCTCAGCATACTCGCTTAGGATTGCGGAGGTATAGGCAATCGCTAGCTGGTTTTGAAAAAGCGCGTCAACGAGAGAGGACGATGCACCCCGAGATGAGATAAGGCCGGCGACAATGACGCTCGTATCCAGTACGACCGCTTTCATGCCCGACGGGCGCGGCGGCTGGCCTTAATCACGGTGGTAATTTGCTTGGGTGACATCTTGTCCAAGCCAGTTGCCGCGGCACGGCCTCGGATTCGGGCCAGGGAGGTGATTGCCATACTGTCGATGGCGAGCCTTTCGAGTTCACGCCCCAGCCCGCTCACAGGCTCCTCGTCCGCAGCGCGCTCAGCCGTTTCGCGCAAGAAACGCGACATCGGAATTCCGCGTTTTCGGGCAGCCGCACGAATCTTCCGTGCAGTGGCCGTGGAAGCATGAAAAGAGAGGGTTGCCATGTGACCTATAGATTCCTCTAGGTTTAGCGTGTCAAGGAACAGTGGCTCGACGCACTCACTAATGAACGCACCATCTTTCACCGCGAGGCCGGTTTGCCGGGTACGACGACCCTCTGAATTCTAGCTGGATGGCCGCGTCATTTCGGTCCTCGCCATGACGAGGTGTTGTTCATCGCCTCCACCATCGCTGCGCTTGGGGTGCGGTTTCGCGAGGATGGTCATTTCGTCAACGCTGCCGTATTATTTCTGAAAAACACTTAGTTAGAGTTTCCAGCTGCTTCGTCTGAGTAATGGGGCTCCCCTGCGCCAGGCGGCGCGCCTCCGACTTTCCCCTTCATGGATTCTTCGCTTTATCCTGCACTTCCTTTGCCGTTGGGGCGCTCTCTGCCTGGCGGGGAGCTTTCCGACGCGTCTGATGTGCGGGGTGCATCGATAAAATTCCGGCCGTTGCGCGAGCGCGTGGAATCGCGGAACCCGTCGGCCGCGTTTCTTGACACAGGAACCGCGGCGGCGCATTCGCTTTCCACTCCGAAAAACTTCCCCATGGAGCTCCAGTCTCAGACCAATCCGTCGGGCTCTACTCCGGCATTGCCCGCTAACGAGCAGCAACGTCTTTGGTTCGCAAACGAAGTGTTGCCGCACGAGCCTGCACTGCGGTCGTGGCTGAGAGCGCGGTTCCCTTCACTGCCCGATAGCGATGACGTGATCCAGGAAACGTACGTCCGGCTTTTTCGTTCCCGTTCCTGCGAGCGTATCACGAATGCGAAGTCGTACCTTTTCAGCACGGCGCGGAACCTCTCCGTCGATCTACTTCGCCGGCGCCAGGTCGCGCCGACGGTGTCGATCCCGGACTCGGAACGAAGTGCCGTGGTCGAGGAAGGCACGAGCGTGGCCGACACCGTTTCCAGCGCGCAGGAAGTCGAAATCCTCCTGAGCGCAATCGACGCTCTGCCGGATCGATGTCGCACGATTATGATGATGCAAAAGCTGCAGGGGCTCTCGAATGCCGAGATCGCAGCGCAACTGAATTTATCTGTGAATACGGTTAACGCTCAACTCGTCATTGGGCTCGCCCGCTGCCGGGCCTACCTCGCGGCGCGGGGCATTCTACGGGGGAAAAATCGATGAAGTCGTATCACTCTCATGATTCTTCCGCGGACGATTCCTCGCTCACCGAGACCGAACGGATCGCAGCCGAATGGACTCTTCGTCAGGCCCACGGCCTTAACACGCAAGAGGAGCAAGAACTCGCACGCTGGCTCGCCGGTGACAAGGACCGCGCCCGACTTTTCACGGAAATGGAGCAGACCTCGCATTTGCTTGATGGCTTAAAATTCCAAATGGCCGGCGTAACTCCGGTGCGATCCGCCCGTCGCGCGATAAAATCCCCCTGGCGACGTATCGTTGCGGTCGCGGCTGCGGCCGCCGTCATCGGTGGCGGCGTCTGGGAGTTTGCGCGGGTGCATCGGTCGTCGCTGAGCGGCTACGCGCTCTCGGAGTCGACGCAGCTTGGCGAGACGAAGCGTTTGGAACTGCCCGACGGATCGGTGGCATTGCTCAACACGAACACCGCCGTCGAAGTTTCCTATGAAAAAGATGAGCGCCGCGTGCGGCTCTTGAGCGGTGAAGCCTTCTTCACGGTCGCAAAAAATCCCCAGCGTCCGTTCATCGTACAGGCCGGCCGAATCGCCGTTCGCGCGGTCGGCACCGCTTTCGACGTTCGCTTGTCCTCGGACGCACTCAATGTGCTCGTGACCGAGGGAAAAGTCCGCGTCAGCGGCAGCTCGGCGCCATCAACCTCTGCCAGCACCGGCTCCGCGAATACCGATCCGCTGCTCGAGTTTGGGCACATGGCCCGCGTTGTCTTCGATGCCGATCGTGCACCGAAGCCGAACGGAATGGTCGTATCCGCGTTGGAAGAACGTGCGATCAAGAGTGCGCTGGCATGGCAGGAAGGTCGTCTCGAATTTTCAGATACGCCACTCTCCGAGGTCGTCGCCGAGTTCAATCGCTACAACCAGCACAAGATCGTGATTGCCGACGCCGAACTCGGCGCGCGCCGATTCGGCGGCGGTTTTGCCTCTCATGAAATCGAACCGTTACTCGAATTGCTCGAGCAGAGTTTCGGCGTGGTCGCGGAACATCGGGCCAGCGAGACCATCATTCGTCAGGTGAAATAAGCGCCGTGTGCGGGAATCGAACGCGATGGATTCCGATACGCGGCGAATTCGTTTAGTTAGTCGGGTGGGGGTGTGTCGTCTAAAAGGAGTCTGTGCTGCTGTATCCAATACGGCGGCACGGCGGAATCCGCGAGAGAGGTCGGCCGGCCACTTGCGCGGAGGTTTCGAACCTCAATCGGGACGCTTCGGCGTCCTTACCTCCCAACCAACCGGACTCACTTTCGTCATCGTTCTTCTGGCATTCAGCCTTTGCGCCTCGGTGGCCCGCGCCTCCGCTCCGACTCTAAAAACATTTGAGATCGGCGGAGGCGAGGCCGCCACCGCCCTGAAGCAGTTCACCCAACAGTCAGGCCAGGATCTTCTTTTTTCGGCAGACGCCGTCGCCGGTGTGAC
>CBRAFL010000196.1:0-10615 GCA_967755055.1 uncultured bacterium | reverse complement strand
GCTTGGCTTTCTTGACGTTTTCAATCGCGTCGCGGCGCACGTTACGCACGTGGACACGACCTTCCTCGGCGAGCTTGTTCGCGGTCTTCACAAATTCCTGGCGGCGTTCGCGGCTCATTTCCGGCAACGGAATCCGAATGAGTTTTCCATCGATGATCGGATTAAATCCGAGGTTCGCCTCTTGAATGCCTTTGGCGATTGATTTGGTGAGAGCGACATCCCACGGCTGAATCTGAATGAGTCGCGCATCGGGCGTGCTGATCGCGGCGCATTCCTTGAGGCGCATCATCGAGCCGTAAGCTTCGACCATCACGGATTCCACCATGGTGGGCGTCGCCTTGCCGGTGTGGATCGCGCTGAACTCATGCAGCGTGTGATCGACGGCTTTCTTCATCTTGGCCTGGGTATCATTAAGAATGGAATTCGACATGGGGGAAGAAGTTGAGAGTTGAGGGTTGAGAGTTGAGCGGAAAAGGCGCTCATGGCGAGCGCGTAGCCGGGGACCCGTTAGACTCTCAACGTGCAACCACCGACGCGCAACGGGTTCACTGTTTAGCTGTGAACGAGCGTGCCGATTTTTTCTCCGATGACCGCTTTGCGGATCGCGTGCTCGTCTCCGAGATCAAACACCAGGATGGGGACGTTGTTGTCGAGACAGAGAGAAAACGCCGTCGAATCCATCACGTTGAGTCGCTGCCGCAGCGCGTCGACGAACGTGATGTGGTCATACTTGACCGCGTCCGGATATTTTTTCGGGTCCTTGTCGTAGACGCCATCGACCTTTGTCGCCTTCATGATGATATCCGCATGCATTTCGGAGGCGCGGAGGGCTGCGGTGGTATCGGTGGTGAAATAAGGGTTGCCTGTTCCTGCCACGAAAATGACGACCCGACCTTTTTCCAAATGCCGCATCGCCCGCCGCAAAATGAATGGCTCGGCGATCTGGTTCATTGGAATCGCACTCTGCACGCGGGTCCGAACATCCATTTTCTCCAGGCAGTCCATTAACGCGAGACCGTTGATCACCGTGGCCAGCATCCCCATGTAATCGCCCGTGGTTCGGTCCACGCTGCGGTGAGTCCCGTTCAGCCCGCGAAAAATATTTCCGCCGCCGATAATTACGCAAATTTCGACGCCGAGATCGTGGATTTCCTTCACCTGCCGGCAGATTCTATCGAGCGTCGGCGCGTCAATCGGGTCGCCCGTTTTTCCGCCGCGCAACACCTCGCCGCTCAGCTTGAGAACGATGCGCTTGTATTTGACCTGAGGATCGATGGCCGCCTTTTCGTGCATGAAGGACAGGAAACGATACGGCAAAATCCGCGTCAATCCCGCGATGGATAAAGGTGCGGGATCACGCGAGCGCGGTTTCCGATTTGGGCAACTTCGCTTCAGGCTCCACGGTTTCCATCAGCCGGGCCGCCAACGCTTGGAGCAGTTCGCGATCTGGCCCGGCAAAGGCGCGAGGCCGCGTATCCAGAATGCACAGATTCCCGACCAGGCGGCCACCGCGGACGCGCAACGGAGTGCTCGCGAAAAAACGCACTCCTCGTTTGATCAAGTGAGGGTTGGAGGAGAATCGCTCGTCTCTCGCCACGTCCTCCACAATCAGCATTTGGTCGGACGCAAACACGTCATCGTGCTGAGAACTGTCTGCGACTGGCATCGGAGCGGAACTCTCTGGATGAGAATGCCAAAAATCGCGATCCGTCTCGATTACAGAGACGAGCGAGATCGGGACATCGAAGGCGCGCGCGAGTTCACGGGTGATCGCATCAGTCGCTTCCTCGGGTTTCGTGGCAGCGTGCTTGGCACCGTTTTGTGCGAGCACCCGCGTGCTTTCGATTTCCGCGGCGGGGACGTTGGACTCGGAAAAAGCAGCGAGCACATTTTTTATTTGGACCGTGGCTTCACTGAGACGCGTCACGATTTCGTCGACGCCCGCAGGTTCGAGTCGGCGTTTCAGTTCGTCGGGTTTCGCCTCGGAACTCCACACGCCGACCAATACTTTTGCCGAGGAATTTTCTTGTTTGATGCGCCGACAGGCTCGTCCGGCTGCACTCAACGTTGATGGCGGCAGGGCGGAAACGAACGCGGTGATTCCGTCCGGCTTCAACAGATCCTGATACGTTTCGGGTTGGGCCGCGGCAGACACGACGTTAACCGTCAGGCCGTTCTCGCGAAGAAGATGGGCGAGCATCAGACCCACCAGTTCATCGGCTTCGTCGCGCGCGGGAACGCCAATGATCGTGGGCACGAAACTCATCCGAGCGGCCGCCGAGAAGTCCCCAGAAGGCAGGCCTTCACGAATCCGGGTTGCGTCCGAACGTTGACCGAGTTCGTCGATCAACTCGCGACCTGATTCGATGATGAACTTCTGTCGTACTTCCGCGAGTACGCCGTTGTGCCGATCGACCTCCGACATGAGGAGAGCGGGCACAAATACGTCATCGTAAAATGCGGTGATCGAGTGCTGCCCCACGTAATCGGTCGCGATATCGAACATCTCCTCCTGATTCATCGACAACATGGTTTGATAGAACTGCGCCGAGGGCCGCAGCGGAGGTTCGCTGCCCAGCAGAACGCTGAGAAATTTCAGGCCCGTTACATATTGCCCCAGAACCAGCAGGCACACCGTCACTGGCGTGGAAAGAAAAAGTCCGGCGATGCCCCACAGCCACGACCAGAAAACTGCCGCGACCAGTAGTGCGAGCGTCGAGATTCCTGTTTTCGTTCCATAGAACAAAACCTCGACGACGTTAGCCGTAATCAACTCCGCCGCGACGAAAAGTCCGGCCGTCCAGAAAAGCATCGTCCAACCCGGATCGACTGCGATCGACAACACGATCGGGAAACTTCCGGCGATCACCGGACCGAGAAACGGAATGAAACGCAGAATGGTCGCCAACAATCCCCAGAGCGGCGCGTGCGGAACGCTGATCGCCCATAATCCCAAACCGATGGTGATGCCGAAACACGTGTTCACCAAAAGCTGCGCGAGGAGGTAGCGCGAAACGCGTTGGGCCGCATCGTCCACAGCTTCCGTGGCGATGTTGAGATGGCCACCACTGACGACGCGAATGAAGCGGCTTCTCAAATCCTCGCGCTGAAATAATATCGCGACCACGAAAACCATTACGATCACGGCCGTGCCGAGTGGCCTGAAGAGTTGCCCGATAATTTGTCCTGCGAGTTCGAACGGCGTCCGATCAGTGGCTTTGACTTGGATGGCTTGGATCCGAGCAGCGCTCTCGTTGGTCGTGGCTGTCGGCGTAGACGATGCGGTCGCCTGTAGTTCGGTCCACATTTGTCCCAACGTGGTGAACGCGCGTGAAAGCGTGCCCGAAATCTGGGGCTGTTTTAGCGTACTTATTTTTCGGTGAAGATTTTTCTCATAACCGGGCAGTTCTCCGACGAGAGCCACCGCCTGATTTGTGATTTGCCAGGCCGCCAGTCCGATCGCCACAAACGCGAGACCGGCGGTCAAGGTGATCGCGAGATTCCTGGGCAGCTTCCAGCGCGTCAGCCGCACGACCAGGGGGCTCAATAAAAACGCCAGCAGAAAAGCCAGCGCGATCGGAATCATCACATCGTCCGCCACACGCAACACCGCGATCACCAGGACAAATGTCGCGAACGTGATGAAGCGGTTGGTTGACGTGGTGGGCTTGGCAACAGGCATGGTAAGCTTCGACTGGGGGCGAGGACTATACTAAGGGGGCGTGAGACGCTGACCGAGCGCTGGCACCGGAGTTCCTGAGGTTAATCGCGCGCGAGGGACTCCGCTGTTTCCGACTTTTCCCAGCGGACGCCGACATCCGAGTACGGCTCGGACGACGGGACAAACAAGGGGCACTCGCCACTTGTCGGCGACCGAGTTTCGCCTCACGCATGTGCGGCTGAATCCTGCGGTTACGTGCGTTTGGATCGAGGCCAAGTTCGTCCCAGTGGATGCCACCGAAGAACGGATACAGCCGCCCGAAGCGCGTTCGGAACCGGCTGCGATGAGCGAGCGAAAACGTTTCCCACGGGTCCACGTCGAACCGGTCGGCCGATCACGTGTCAAAATGGATACGCACTCTATTTGCCCCCGATGAAACCGCTCGCCATTCTAGTCGTGGATGACCACGAGATCATGAGAGAAGTGATTTGCCAGATCCTCGAGGACGCCGGGCATAACGTGCGGTTCGCCGCGGAAGGTCACGAAGCTCTTCGCAAACTCTCGTGCGCCCACTTCGATCTGGTGGTCACCGATATTGTGATGCCAGAGATGGACGGCATTGAACTGATTGGCGAACTGCGTCGCCGTTTTCCTGCGACGCGGATAATCGCGATGTCCGGCGGCGGTGAGCGTTTTCCAACCAACGACGGGCTCGCGATCGCCCGGCGTTTAGGTGCGGGTGCTTCGTTGAATAAGCCCTTTGTTGCGGACGAGTTGTTGGAAGCGGTTGAGGAATTGTGTCCTGCTGACGCCTGCGCCGTCTAGCGCGGGTCTCCGAAATAAAGATCCGAACCAGGAGAGGAACCGCTAATGGGATTTCCCAATGGGGAAATCCTCATCCAGTGGCTCCGTATCGGTCTGCGATCAGCGGACCCCACCACCTATTCCGGAGGCGATCAGCCGCAGGAGTGATATAAGGATCTGCCTATTCGCAGATCCCCATTAGCGGTTTCCTCCCTCCGAGCATTTCGAAGACAGACCCGAGTCCAGCGCGTGTCATCAGCGACGGATGCCGATGTAGCTACACGGCAGCCGCGTTGACGAAGAGACGTTGAGTGACGACTCGGCCGCGTCCGATGCGATAAGCAGAGACCACGTATGCCAGGTCGTTTTGAAATCTGAACCCTCCGGGCGTCATATTACGTAATACGTAATATGATGCGCTCAGCTTCCGCGGACAAATCGCGCCGGCTGCACACTGCTTCCATATTACGTATTACGTAATATGTGCGCTTGGGAAAACGTGCGGAAGATTATGCGTTGCACACGCACGCGCAGATGCGTGGGGCAATTTTTGTGCGGTGAGAAAAGAAAAAAAGCGGGAGTCGGGCGAAGTCTCGCTCGTCGAGTTACCGCCCATTCCCGCTGCTAATTACTGCAGGTGAGGTTTCTCCGCAGGAAGCGGTTCGGCATCCATGACGACACCGGCCTGTTCAAGCGCAGAGCGCAGGGGCGCGAGGAAAGCCTGCGGGAAGTCTTCAATCGCGAACGTCGCTTCGAAATCATCGTGCCCGGTGGCGAACGAGATCGCATCGGCGAAATCAGTCAGATCTTCCTCCGTGAAATGCTCTTCAATCATCGACTGATTTCCCTGCAAGGCAGTGAGCGTAGCCCAGTAACGATCCGCGTCAGCATCCGCGGATTTTAGGTTCACCTCGCCCTTCAGCCCGGCGCGGGCGATGCGGACGGCGAATTCTCTCAATGTCTCATAAGCGAAAGCGAGATTCGCCAGACCAGCCTGTCGCTGGAGGGCTTCGCGCGCATCCAGCAGTTGGTTGAGCTTGTTGAGTTTCATGGGCAGTTCTCCGTGCATTGGCATTCCTTGGTTGGAGGTTGAGCTGCGCGACGGACGCGCGGCGGTGAGCAAACGCGGTCAACGGACGCTATCCGAATCGAACGCGGGGCGCAGCTGCTCGAAGAGCGGGCCGCGGAATCCGCGCTAAATCCCATTACAAAGATCGAACACCAGCTACTCAGCAACGCGCGTGCCATGAGAGCGCCGGCGCTGCATCATCAATGATTCTCCTGATGGCCATCCGCCTCGGTGGGCGGCATCTGACACTGAGCTAACTCGAATCGCAGATCTGTTATCCATCCTGATCGACACTGACTCGACTTGCTTAAGCTAAAGGAAAGAGAAAGCGATGTGAAGATTTTGTCCAATTTGGAAAAGAGAAAATCGTGTCATTGAAATCTCGTTACCGAACGTCGCGAGGAGCCGCTTATTGCAGAAACGGTACGGTGTTCCGGTAACCAGCGGTCGGGGCTAACGAGTGGCGGAAAGCTCGAATCCGCAGGCGGGCGTTTCCGGCCTTGACCGGCGTTCGGCGGGCGGCAGCGTGTCCATTCCACTCATCACTGCCTGATGGTGTAATGGTAGCACAGGCGACTTTGACTCGCCTAGTCATGGTTCGAATCCATGTCGGGCAGCCAGTGAGACCCGCTTCCCTGCGGAGTGTTGCAGCCGGTATGCGCTGCTATTTCCCGAGCTGCTTGTCGAAGAAATGCGCCATGATTTCATTCGCAGCACGTGATTCTGGCAGATGGAAGTCCAACCAGGCCGCATGCGGCAGCGCCTCCAATACCACGAGTTGAGCGTCAATATCGGCGCGGAGAAAGGCTTGGTGCAGAATCACCGTTCCGCTCAGCAGCATGTCGCGGGTGCTGGTGATAAACAGCGTGGGCGGTATTCCGTGCAGATCGGCGTAGAGCGGAGACAAAACAGGATTCGTCGGATCCGTTTTGCCCATGTAGTGGGGTAACAGTCCGGCCGAACTGCGAGGGGCGACCGTCCCCGTCAGACCTTGAATGCTGAACAAACTCCACGAGTCGCCGGGTTTGCTGAAATCGCCCCAGGCAGAAAAAATTCCCAACAACGCTGGCTGCGGCAGGCCCAATTGCTTGATTTTCACCGCGGTTTCCGCCGTTAGAATCGCACCGGCGGACGTGCCATAAATCCCAATTTTTTCGGGGCGGTAAGTTTTGAGCAGTTCCTGGTAAACGGCGATCGCATCATCCAACGCCGCTGGAAAAGGATTTTCGGGAGCAAGACGATAAAGGACCGCCACCACTTTTGTGCGGGTGAGGCTGGCGATCGGAATGGTCTCAAGGAGCGAGCCCGCGTCGGTGCTGAACCCTCCGCCATGCAGATTGATCAAGACGCGGTCGCTCTTACCCGCGCCGATTTCGAGAGGCATTACGATATGTACCGGAACTCCCGCGACGATGGCCTCAGAGACGGTGGCCGGGTAGATCTGCTGGCAGGCGGCAGCGTCGTTAGCTTGCCGTGCGTCCATCTTCGCGCGCTGCTCGATGATCGTTGCGCCCGACGAGAGGATCGACGGTTGCGGTTTGACCAGAATCGCTTGCGCTTCGGGACTGATCGTCGCGGGCACGGGCACGACGCGCGTGAGGTGAGTTTGTCCTTCGGCGTCGACGTAGGCCGTGTTCGGCTGCGGCGCGACCTCGGCGGAGAATGCGGTGGCGGATAGCAGCGCCAGGATGAAACAGCTGCGTAGTGGTGGCATGGCGGCAAAAGTTTTTAGGAAACGCGCGCTCAACCGAGTTTCACCGTGCCGCGGCTTTCCGCGGAGCGGCACGTCGCGTCGCATAACGCCATCACGCTCAAGTTGGCGGATCCGGAAATTCCCACCGGTTCTCCGTTCACACAGTGGCGGTGAAAATCTTCCAGCACGCCCGATTCGCCCGCGTGCGGCTCGAGTTTCACCGGCACGATGGGCTCGTGCTGCAATTGGGTATCGCCGCGTGGACAGAAAAACACCTGGTCGCCGTCGACGAGGATCGCGCCGCGTGCCGCTTGCACGCGGATGCGCACTTCGTTGATCGCCACGTCGTGGGTGTGGAGATAGTGAACGATGCAGCCGGAGGCGTGGGCGATTTGCACGCTGGTGTTGTTCGGAAACATGTAGCGGCTCCATGGCGGCCCGAAGGCCCGCGCGGTGACTTCGGTGAATCCCAAGCCGAGCCACGACAGCAGCGTGTCGAAATGATGACAGCTCATGTCCCACACCGAGGCGAACGGATAGTCGAGCGTGCGTGGGTGCGGCCGCTGGCGGTTCTGCGTGTATTCGATCAGAAACGGCTCGCCGACATGGTGCGGATGCGCCGGATCGCTGATCATCCGTGCGACCGTTCGCTCCATCGCTTGATAGCGATAGTTCTGCGCGACGCAAAGCGCGCGTGACGCGGCCTGCGCGACGGCGACCAACTGCTGCGCTTCCGCGAGACGGGGTGCCATTCCTTTTTCGACCAGCACATGCAAACCCGCCGTGAGACACCGGCTGCCCTGCGCGACGTGGAAACGCGTCGGCGAACAAATGATCGCCACGTCGGCTTCGGTTTTCGCCAACGCGTCGTCGAGGTCGGTGTAAGTCGGCACGTCACCGCAAAGCGCGCTCGCTGCCGCGAACATTTTGGGCTCCGGATCGACTAAGGCCACCGGCCGAAATCCGGCCTCAGGCGTCGCGAGTCGCAGCGGCCATTGGCCGCGGTTGCCGACTCCGATATGAATCGCACGCAGAATTTTTTTCATGACGTAAAGCGGGAATCAGGCGACACGCGCGTGACCGGGGCTGGACGCAGCGCCGTTTACCTCGACGAGATAACCGCGCGCGATGACCGTGAAATCCGTGATCTGTTCAGCAATCCATGCGCGATCCCGGCCGAGTTC
The DNA here is from genome assembly GCA_967755055.1 of uncultured bacterium. Lineage (GTDB taxonomy): Bacteria > Verrucomicrobiota > Verrucomicrobiia > Opitutales > Opitutaceae > Opitutus. The sequence continues at coordinate 2,204 of CBRAFL010000196.1, read as the reverse complement.
GCGCGCGAGCAGTTCCGCGACTTCCGGCGCGGCTTCGAATGCGGCGCGCGCATCGAGTTGAAGCGCACGCGTTCGGCGCGATAATACATCGTCAACGGTGCGCGCCATCTCGTGGCGGGCGGCCCATACGACTTCTGCGGCCCAGTGCGAAAGCCGCGGATGCAACGGCCGGCCGAGCAACGGCTGCTCCGCGATCAATTTTTCCAGCGCCGCAGCTTCGGTGCCGTAGCGCGCGAAACGTCCGGTCGCGCCGACGTCGCGGCCGGCGGTAGGCGCACCGTGAAGCGGCAGTATTTCGGTTTTTGCCGCACGCGGTGACAGTCCGCCGACTTCAGCGGCGCGGGTTACGGCGTCCTCCGCCATTTTGCGGTAGCTGGTCCATTTGCCGCCGGTGATCGTGAGGAGTCCGCTTGGCGAAACCGCGATCACGTGGTCGCGCGATAACGAGGCCGTCGCAGCGGTGTTGTCCTTGCGCACAAGCGGTCGCAGTCCCGTGAATACGCTGAGCACGTCGGTGCGCGAAACGGGTTTCGCTAGATATTCGTTCGCGTGTTCGAGGAGGAACTGCACTTCGCGCTCGAGCGGTCGTGGCTCGAGCTCCGCCAGACTGCGTGGTTCGTCAGTCGTCCCGAGAATCACGTGATCCAGCCACGGCACCGCGAAGAGCACGCGGCCGTCGCTCGTGCGGGGGATCATGAGCGCGTGATCGCCGGGCAGAAAACTCCGATTGAGCGTGAGGTGAACGCCGGAGCTGACCGCGAGCATCGGCGCGATTTTCGGATCATCGAGCCGCCGGATTTCGTCGGTGAAGATGCCAGTCGCGTTAATGACCACACGCGCTCGCACCGTGAAGCGCGCGCCGGTTTCTTCGTCGACGATTTGCGCGCCGGAGATGCGTCCGTCGTCTTTCAGCAGACGCTCCACGCGCGCGTAGTTGACGACCGCAGCGCCGTTCGCAACGGCCGTGCGTGCGAGAGCGAGAGCGAGGCGGGCGTCGTCGAATTGACCGTCGTAGTAGAGCACACCCCCACGCAGGCCTTCGGTTTTCACCGTCGGTAGCATGCGCTTTGTTTCCGTGACGGAGAGAATGCGCGAGGCGCCGAAGCTCAGCCGGCCGGAGAGCCACTCGTAGGCTTTGAGTCCGAAGCCGTAGAGCGGAAGATCGAGCCAGCGGTAAATTGGAATTACGAATCCGCGGCGGTGCACCAGATGCGGAGCGTTGCGTTCGAGCAGACCGCGTTCGCGCAGCGCACCGCGCACGAGTCCGATTTCTCCGCTGCGCAAATAACGCACGCCGCCGTGCGCGAGTTTGGTGCTGCGGCTCGAGGTGCCCTTCGCGAAATCGTTTTGCTCGACGAGCGCCGTGCGGTAGCCGCGCGACGCTGCATCGACCGCGATGCCGAGGCCAGTGGCTCCGCCGCCGATCACGAGCACGTCCCACGAAGTTTCGGCGGACGCGAGGCGTTGCAATGCGAGTTCGCGTTTCATGTTTCGACCCACTCGCGAGAACGCTCGACGGCGCGGCTCCAGTTTTTGCGATGCAACTGGCGCGTCGACGCATCCATCGCGGGAATGAAGCGCCGTTCCTCAGTCCAGCGCGCGGCGATTTCCGCGGGCGTGCGATAAAGTCCGACCGCGAGTCCTGCGAGGTACGCGGCGCCGAGCGCGGTTGTCTCGATCGTGCGTGGGCGCACGACGGGACAGTTGAGCAGGTTCGCTTGAAATTGCATGAGGAGATCATTCACCGCCGCGCCGCCGTCGACGCGCAGTTCTTTCAACGGCAGTCCGGTGTCGGCCTGCATCGCGTGCAACACGTCGGCGACTTGGTGCGCGATCGCCTCGACGGCGGCACGCGCGATGTGCGCCGGCGTAGTGCCGCGCGTGAGACCGAGAATTGCGCCGCGCGCGTTCGGATCCCAATACGGCGCGCCGAGTCCGACGAACGCCGGAATAAAATATACACCGCCGGTGTCAGGCACCGATGTGGCGAGTGTTTCGATTTCCGATGCGTGGCGAATCAGGCCGAGACCATCGCGGAGATATTGCACCGCGGCACCCGCGATGAAGACGCTGCCTTCGAGCGCGTACTCGATGCGTCCACCGATTCGCCACGCGATTGTCGTGAGCAGGCGTTGCTTCGAGCGCATGCGTTCGGTGCCCGTTTGCAGGAGCATGAAGCAGCCGGTGCCGTAAGTGTTCTTGGC
>CBRAFL010000195.1:0-10651 GCA_967755055.1 uncultured bacterium | reverse complement strand
TTCATTACCGGGCACCGGATTGTGATCCTGCCATGAGCGCCGCGCCGGGCGAAATCCTGAAAGCCCTCGGGAAACTGGAGGCGGAGGTACAGCAGGGAATGAAGGAAATGGAGGGGATGCTGCGGTGAAGTCCGAAGTTCGAATGACGAAGGTCGAATGGCCGAAGGTAAAACTCGCCGACGTAGCTGAGCAGTGTCTCGGAAAGATGCTCGATGCGAAGAAGAACAAAGGCCGCTTGATGCCGTATCTCCGCAATCCAAACGTCCGCTGGTTCGACGTGGACACCTCCGACTTGCAGTTGATGCCGTTCGAGGACCACGAGCATGATCGTTACGGGCTGAAGGCTGGGGATATTGTGATCTGCGAAGGCGGCGACGCCGGACGTGCCGCAATCTGGGACGGGCGGCTGCCCGACTTGAAGTTTCAAAAGGCGATCCATCGTGTTCGTCCCTGCCCCTGTCTATACAATCGTTTCTTTGTCCATCGCTTGATGGCCGACCATCAGAATGGACGGCTCGCTGACTACCTGACCGGCGCGACTATTAAACATTTCACCGGGCAAGACCTCGCACGTTACGAGTTTCCCCTGCCGCCGCTGGCGGAGCAGCGGCGGATAGCGGAGGTGCTGGACCGGGCGGAGGCGTTGCGGGGCAAGCGCCGCGCCGCCCTCGCCCAACTCGACTCCCTCACCCAATCCCTTTTCCTCGGCCTATTCGGCGACCCTGTCACAAATCCCAAGGGATGGGCGCGCGTCCAACTTGGTCGCATGGTTGAGCGAATAACGAAGGGCGAGTCGCCAGGCTGGCAGGGCTTCGACTACCAGAATGATGGGGTTCTCTTTGTCACGAGCGAGAACGTGCGCCTCGGAGCGATAGACCTAAGCGCTCCAAAGTTCATTCCGCTTGAGTTCAATCGAAAGCTCTTCCGCTCTGAATTACGGCCCGGCGACCTACTGGTAAATCTTGTTGGCGCGTCGATTGGGCGAAGCTGCATTTTTCCCGGCTACGAGTGTCCGGCGAACATCAACCAAGCAGTCGCTGTCGTGACGGTAAATTCTTCGCTTCTTGAAAACACGTTTCTATCGGGGCTTCTCACGTCCGACCGGGGACAATGGCTGCTGCTAAACAATCGAGTCGAAGGCGCTCGTGCGAACATCAGTTTGACCGACCTGCGGGAACTTAACCTCCCACTTCCCCCCATCTCATTGCAGCGCGAATTCGCCCGCCGAGTCACCGCGGTGGAAAAGCTGAAGACATCTCAGCGCGCGTCGCTGGCGGAGCTGGACGCGCTCTTCGCGACCCTCCAGCACCGCGCCTTCCGCGGGGAGTTGTGACGACGCTTGCCGCGAAGAAGCTTTTACTCACGCTCCCGTAGAACGATGGCACCGCCACACACCACTCCAGCACCGCGCCTCAAGGTGGAAAATTTTGGGCCCATTCGACGCGCTGATGTCACGTTCGGCGATCTCACCGTACTCGTCGGGCCGCAGGCCACCGGCAAAAGCATCTTTCTTCAACTGCTCAAGCTCCTCGTTGATACGCCCTACATCAAACGAGAATTCGATCGCGCCGGTGTCGATTGGGAAGGGAAGTTTGAGCAGTTTCTCGACGTCTATTTCGGGGAAGGAATGCGTTCGCTCTGGGAGGCCGGAGGCTCGTCGATGGAATTCAACGGCACGGGGGTGAATCTCCCGGCAGCGGTCGAAGACACCAAGCGGCGCAAGGGAGAATCGATGTTTTTCGTTCCTGCGCAGCGAGTGCTGGCGCTGCGTGACGGCTGGCCGCAAGCGTTCACCTACTACGATCCCGGAGTGCCTTTCACGGTACGCGAATTCAGCGAAGAGTTGCGGCTGCTCATGGGCGAGTTCGGAACCGAGGGCGCACTGTTTCCCGTCCCACGCCGGTTGAAGGACGAATTCCGCGAGTTGCTCCAGCGCCACATCTTTCCGGGCTACAATCTCAAGGTCGACACGCAGCGGGCGCAAAAACGGCTCGTGCTCGCGGGAGCGACGGGGGAAGGAAGCCTGCCGGTTGCAGTCTGGTCCGCGGGGCAGCGCGAGTTCGTTCCCCTGCTGCTGGGACTGTACTGGTTGATGATTCCCGCCGGGGCGTCGCGGCGAAGCGGAGTCGAATGGGCTGTAATCGAAGAGCCCGAGATGGGTCTGCACCCTCGTGCCATCGCTGTTGTTGTGATGATGATTTTCGAACTTGTTGCCCGCGGTTATCGGGTCTGCGTCTCGACTCATTCGCCGCAGTTGTTGGACGCGGTCTGGGCGCTGAAACACCTTCGAGAAAATCACGCTTCACCGGAGGCGTTACTCGACGTCTTTGATGCGCCGAAGACGCCACCCATGCTCGACCTTGCGACGGGGATTATGAAAAAAGATGTCACCGTGCATTATTTCGAGCGCGAGGGCGGCACGACGCGTGACATCTCGAATCTCGATCCTGCCGCCGAAGAGTCGGGAGAGGCTGGCTGGGGCGGGCTCACGGAATTTAGCGGGCGAGCGAATGCGGCTGTAGCACGCGCAGTGGCGAACGCACCGCTCTGATTTGTCTTTCGCGTGAGCATCTCAAACGCCGTCGAAGCAACGCCTCATCTCGCCGGCCAGTGGAAACCTGGACTCCAGGCATTGCGCGCCGAAGACAAACCGCACATTCAACCGGAAAATCCGCGTGCCCTGACGGGAAGCGTCGATGTCGACAGTGCGTTGATGGCGACTGAACCCAATGCCCACCGGTGGGACTTTGGCATCGGTTACCAGCATGCGAATCGTGAGCGGGAATGCATTTATTGGGTCGAGCTACACACGGCGAGCGATAGCGAAGTGAATCGCGTCCTCGACAAATTGCGGTGGCTTCGAGCATGGCTGCGGGGCGACGGCCATCGGCTCGCGGCCTTTGAGCGGGAATTTGTTTGGGTATCAAGCGGCGCGACGACCTTCACCTTAAACGCACCCAAGCAGAAACAATTCGCCGTTCTTGGACTCTTACACAGTGGCCGAATTCTGCGGATACGAGACATTCGACCCTAAGCCCCGAAGCGTTGCTGGAGCGGCTCACGTTTCGCGGATGCAACCCGATTTTGCGCGCGCTGGTGGAAGGTGAAGGTGCGATCGCGTTGGGGATCGAGAAACACGATCACCGCGCGAAGGCTTGAGGGCGTGTCCGCGAAATACTCGGAGGGAGGAAACCGCTAATGGGATCAGCCAATGGGCAGATCCTTATGTCACCCTTCCGCCTGATCGGCTCCAGAATAGGTAATGGGGTCTGCTGATCGCAGACCGCGATCAGCGGGCTCCAATCACCTCAAGGCGCAGGCGACGGAGCGCGGCAGCGCGGAGATGGTCGCACCTGGTGCGGCCCCGAAGCGGAGCGAAGGGGTGACCGTTGCGGGTGCCCTTTGGGCGTAGCGGTCACATTAGCCGAAAGCTTGCTGAATAAGATTTTCCCCATTGGGAAAATCCAATTAGCGGTCCCAGCAGGGTTCGGATTATTTCGAAGACACGCCTAGCCCGCATTTTTCACAGTCAAAGAGCCCGCTGCGGGTGCCGCTTCTCGCAAGCGACTTGGTTCGATTGAGCCTCCATCGAAAATGCGGGCTAAATTAAAACCGTCTGACGGTTTTGGTCTTAGCCCGGATATTCGAAAGGGCCCCGAACGAGGGAAAAGTTTTTGCACAGTGTGTGGCTTCACTGGGGAGGAGGGTGTGAAATATCCGGGCTAGCCTGTGAGACGGAATCAGTGCATGCAAATCTGCATGCAAATCTGCTGGACAGCGCGGCGATGGTGCGGACAGTTATCGCATGACTTTGAAGGAAAAAGTAAGGGAGACAAAGTCCGCGGCGAAGACGAAGCGCGCCGGCCTCTACAAGAAAAAGGGGGGGGCGGTTTACACCAAGCACGTCGCGCATGGGCTTGGGTCTGCGCAGATCAAGCGGAAATTGCGGAAACGGGGCGCGGTGGCCGAAGACCCGGCGGCTTATGTTTCTTCCGGTTTAAAGGTGAAGGTTGGGCGGTTCGGAGTATCAGAAGTTAATCGTGCCCGGCTAGCTCGCAGGGTCGCCGTTGCGGAGGAAAAACAGCTGGCCGGCGATCTCGTCAAAGAGTTGGAAGCACACACCGAGACGGCAGCCGATGTGAATGCACTTTGCGAAACCTACGGTCTCAGGCGCGAAGAACTCGGCCGGCTGACCGGCTTCTCGTTACGCGCGCTCGCAGACTGGGCCGCAGGCAAAGTGCCAAGCCAGCCGGCACACCGGCGATTGCATGAAGTGCGTCGTTTACTCGATGCGCTGGCGGACGTGGTGAAGATCGACGCGATCACGCCGTGGTTGCACCAGAAAAGCCAGGCCTTCGACAATCTTACACCGCTGCAGGTGATCGAAACCGGCGAGATTGATCGCCTTTGGGCGATGGTGCACGAACGGTTGGCCGGTGCACCTAGTTGAGATTCTCGTCTGCTTGGTGTGACGCGACTGGGCTAGCACGATGCAAATTCGAGTGGACATCAGAAAAGAGCTTGGGACGCACCTGGCCGATGGCGCCAAGGCTGTCGCGTTTCGTATGGTGCGGATAGATCCGTATGTCGGCATGAACGCGGAGATCGTTCACGACTTCACCGGCGTGCGGCATGCGAACAGTTCGTTTGTGAATGCGCTCCTGACAGGACTGATCGAAGAGCACGGTGAAGCATTGCTGGAGCGGCTCTCATTCCGCGGATGCAATCCGATTTTGCGCGTGCTGGTGGAAGGTGCGATCGCGTTGGGGATCGAGAAACACGATCACCGCGCGAAGGCTTGAGGGTGTGTTTTCGAAATACTCGGAGGGAGGAAACCGCTAACGGGATCTGCCAATGGGCAGATCCTTATGTCACCCCTGCGGCTGATCGCCTCCGGAATATGTTGTGGGGTCTGCTGATCGCAGACCGCGATTAGCGGGCTCCAATCACTTCAAGGCGCAGGCGATTAGCCGTAGCTTGCTGAATAAGATTTTCTCCATTGGGAAAATCCAATTAGCGGTTCCAGCAGGGTTCGGATTATTTCGAAGACATGCCTAGCTGGATAGCCACCTCCTCGTTCCTCGGACTCGCGATGACAATCAAGAGTTAGCGGGCCGCAGGGAAAATTGCGTTTTGGCGCCCTGCGCTGGATCGCCACTCTTCGGACGCGTGAAAAATAGCGTGGAGTCCTATGGGAATATCCCTCGTATGAGCGGGTTCCAGCTCCGCCCGATTCACCGGTGCCGTCCAATTTCAACTTTCTTTCGGCCGAGTGGCCTGCGTTGCACGAGGCTGCGGCCAAGGCGGAGACGTATGCGTTGACCGATGCGCGCACGGCTTGTTTTCACGCGCGCCGCACGTTGGAACTGGCGGTGAGCTGGCTCTATCAAAATGACGCCACGCTCAGTCTGCCGTATCAGGACAACCTGAGCGCGTTGATTCACGAGCCCACGTTCAAGACGACGGCGGGCACCGCCGTATTCAACAAGGCGGTGCTGATCACGCGGCTGGGGAATCAGGCGGTGCACAGTCACCGTGCGGTGACGCAGTTCGATGCGGTCACGGGCGTTCGCGAACTCTTTCATGTCTGTTTCTGGCTGGCGCGAACCTATGCCCGCGCGGCGAAACCGGCGGATAGTCTGGCGTTCAATCCGCTGTTGCTGCGGAAGACGACGGAAGTGTCGCCCCAGACGCAGGAGCAGTTGCAGACACTCGCGGCGCAACTGGCGGAGAAAGACACGAAGCTTTCCGCGTTGTTTGCCGACAAAGAGACGCTCAGCCAGCAACTCGAGACTGCGCGTCGTGAGATCGCCGAAATCAAAAAGAAAAACGCCGCCACGCCGGACGAGCACAATTATTCGGAAGCGGAGACGCGCGATTACTTCATCGACTTGTTGCTGAAGGAAGCGGGCTGGGCGCTCACTGAGACCCGTGATCGCGAGTTCGAAGTTGCCGGCATGCCGAACAAGGAGGGCAAGGGCTTCGTGGATTATGTGCTGTGGGGCGATGATGGAATCCCACTCGCGTTGGTGGAAGCGAAGCGAACCCGACGCGATGCCCGCGTGGGCCAGCGGCAGGCCGAGCTGTATGCGGATTGCCTCGAAAAACAGTTTGGACGGCGTCCAATTATTTTTTACTCGAACGGTTACGAGCACTGGATCTGGAACGACGCGATGCATCCGCCGCGACCGGTGCAGGGTTTCTACAAAAAGGCCGAACTCGAATTGCTGATACAACGTCGCGCGACGCGAAAGCCGCTCGCGGAGGGGAGGATCAACGCGGCGATCGTCGAACGTTACTACCAGACGCGCGCGATCCGCCGCATCGGCGAAGCATTCGAGAAAGATGGTGACCGCAAGGCGCTGGTCGTGATGGCCACGGGCGCGGGTAAAACCCGCACGGTGATCGCGCTGTGCGATGTGCTGATGCGATGCAATTGGGTGAAGCGGGTGCTCTTCCTCGCGGATCGCGTGGCCTTGGTGAATCAGGCGGCGAACGCGTTCAAAAAGCATCTGCCCGAAGCCTCGCCCGTGAATCTTGTGACCGAGAAAGAAACGGAAGGGCGTGTCTTCATCTCCACGTATCCGACGATGATGGGGCTGATCGACGAAACCAGCGACGGCCAGCGCCGTTTCGGCAACGGGCATTTCGACCTCGTCATCATCGATGAAGCGCATCGTTCCGTTTACCAAAAATATCGCGCGATCTTCGATTATTTCGACTCACTGCTCGTGGGATTGACGGCGACGCCCAAGGAGGAAGTCGATCGCAACACGTATGGACTTTTCGAGCTGGAAGACGGCGTGCCGACGGACGCCTACGACATCAAGGATGCGGTGGCGGACAAATTTCTCGTGCCGCCGAAAGCGGTTTCCGTACCGCTGAAATTTCAGCGCGATGGGATTCGTTACGACGATTTGTCGGAGGAAGAAAAAGAAGAGTGGGACGAACTGGAGTGGGATGAAGAGGGCGGCGTGCCGGATCGCGTGGAAGCGGCGGTGGTCAACAAGTGGCTCTTCAATCAGGACACGGTCGACAAAGTGCTGGCACACGTGATGACGTGCGGAATCAAAGTTGCGGGCGGAGACCGACTGGGAAAGACCATCGTGTTCGCGAAAAATCACGATCACGCGCAATTCATCCAGGAGCGTTTCGACGCCAACTACCCGAAGCTCGCCGGGAAGTTCGCACGGGTAATCGATTTTCAAACCGAGTACGCGCAGAGCCTGATCGATAATTTTTCCCAGCCGACGAAAGATCCGCACATTGCGATCTCGGTCGACATGCTCGATACCGGCATCGATGTGCCGGAGGTCGTCAATCTGGTGTTCTTCAAAATCGTCAGGTCGAAAACCAAATTCTGGCAGATGGTCGGGCGTGGTACGCGATTGAGCCCGAATCTGTTTGGGCCAGGGCAGGACAAAACGCATTTTCAAATCTTCGACTACTGTCAGAACCTGGAATTTTTCAGCGCGAATCCCGAGACGATTGACGGTGCATCGGCAGCATCGCTGGGCAAGCGACTGTTCACGACGCGACTGGAATTGATCGCTGAACTCGATCTGCCGCCCGCCGTGGGGATGTCGGAAGCCGCTGACGATCGGCCCGTGGACCGCGAGCTGCGCGACGACGTCGCGAGTTTGCTGCAAGGGCAGGTGGCGGCGATGAACCTGGAAAATTTCGTTGTTCGTTCGCGCCGTCGGTTGGTGGAGAAGTATCGCACGGCGGACGCCTGGCGGCGGATGGGAGTGGAGGAGCGCGGTGAGCTCGCGCGTGATGTTGCGGGGTTGCCCGACGAACTTGATCCGGAGAATGAGGAGGCGAAGCGATTTGATCTTCTGATGTTGAATCTGCAGCTGGCGGTGTTGAGGAAGGAACGAGCTTTCCTGCGGTTGAGAGATCAACTGAGGAGCATTGCCGGTCTACTCGAGGAAAAGTCCGCCATTCCGATGGTGGCGGCGCAGCTTCCCGTAATCTTGGAAATTCAGACCGACCCTTGGTGGGAGCACGTGACGGTGAGCATCATCGAGCGGACGCGTTGTAAGCTCCGGGACTTGGTTCAGTTGATTGAGAAGCAGCGCCGAAAACCGTTGTTCACGAATTTCGAGGATCAGATCGGCGATGGAGCAGCCGTGGCGTTCGATGAATTCATCGCGCCGGACAGCTTCGAGCGTTTTCGCACGAAGACGCGGCAGTTCCTGCTGCAGCACGAAAATAATCTCACGATTCAGAAAATCCGCATGAACGAACCGCTGACCGCTGCCGATCTGGTGGAGATTGAGCGGATGCTGGTGGAGAACGGCGTCGGTTCCGCGGAGTTGATCGCGGAGGCAAAGCAGAAAGCGAAGGGGCTCGGCCGGTTTGTGCGCTCGCTGATCGGCCTTGATCGCGAGGCAGCGAAGAAGGCGCTCGGTGCGTTTCTCGTGAAGAAAACGCTCGGTTCTAATCAAATCGAATTCATCAACCTCATCGTGGAGCAACTCACCCGACACGGAGTGATGTCAGCCGCGTTGCTATATGAGTCACCTTTCACGGACGTAACACCGCAGGGCCCGGAAAGCATCTTTAGTTCGTTGGAGATCGATCAGATTGTCGCTGCGCTTGAGCAGATCAATGCGCGGGCCGCAGTGTGAGAACGATCCGTTCGATAAAAAAAGAGAGTGCAACGCTCCACCTTCACCGCGCGGATTTACTCTGCTCGTGAGTTGCGACGCGGCTGGCTTCGGCGATTTCTTCGCGGACTTCCTCGTCGGTGATCGCGGGAAAGTGATCGTACCAAAGTCCCACGGCGTGAAACGGACTGGGTTGCAACGGACAGATCAACTCGTCCACCAACGCGGCGATCACGCGACACGTTTCAGGTGCGCCCACGGGAATTGCCACGGTCACGTGGGCGGGGTTGAGCTGTCGCAGAGCGAGAATCGCGACGCGCATGGTGTAGCCCGTCGCGACGCCATCATCCACGAGGATGATGGATTTGTGCGTCAGATTCAGTGCGGGTGCGCCGCCACGGTACAATGCTTCACGACGATTCAGCTCGGCGGTTTCCTTCGTGATCAGGCGCGATACGACGCCGGTTGGAATCTTTGCCTCCGCAATCAACGAATCGTCAATCAACTGCACCCCACCGGTGGCAATGGCGCCGAATGCGATTTGCGAGTGACCGGCGGGTCCGACCTTTCGCACCATGAAAACGTCCATCGGCACGGCCAGCGCTTCCGCGATCTGCCGGGCGACGGGTACGCCACCGCGTGGAAGTGCGAGGACGACGGTTTTCTTGCGGACGTGCGTATCCAGAAAATGCTGGGCGAGCGCCTGCCCTGCTGCGGTGCGGTCGCGGAAGCGATTCGCCGGGATCATCCCGATGGAAGCGCGTTTGGTCATTGCGTCAGTGAGGGCGGAGTTGCGCGTTGAAAAAGAATGACGGGAGGCCTCGAAGAAAATAATAACGCGATTCGGGAAAGAGTGCTATCGGAGATGCTCCCAAAGCTCGTCGGCAGAATGAAAGCAGGCAGGGACGCCTGCGCTACAACGGAGGACGGATCGAGCGCGGACGACACGGAGGTCGTCCCTCCATTTGTTGCCCCGTAGCAGCAGCCAAGACGGCTGCACTGTTCTAGAACTACGTGCTTTCCGTCACACACAGAAAATTACCCAGGTCGAGTCCCACGATCGGCCCGATGATAAAAGGCGCGGCGCAAGCTTAGAATGAAGTCATGAAGACGATCCACATCGCCGAGATGATTGCCCAGGGTGGTCGGGATGGACGAGTTGACGCGGCGGAGGGCGACTTTTCCGTCCAGCTTTCTTCGGATAACCGCCCCGAAAGTGTCACGCCGGAACACCTTTTTGCCGGGGCTTATGCGGCATGTTTTCTCGGCGCGCTGAAGCATGCGGCGGAGACGGCGCACCTGCCAACGGAAGGCATGACGGTGGTCGGCCGGGCGCATTTGGACGAAGACAATCGCGGGAGTTACAAGCTGCAGGTCGACCTGCGCGCGACGATGCCGGGAATAGAGGAAACGGACGCTCGGCATGTCATGAATCTGGCACACCAAACTTGTCCTTATTCAAAAGCGGTACGCGGGAACATCAACGTGACTTTAGCGTTCGATTAACCGCATCCCTCCAGCACACATGAAAGAGCACTACATCGTAACGATAGATCGCGGCCACTTGCGGATTTACACGGAAGCGAAGTCTTCCAGTCAGCGAAGCCCGCGGCTCGAGGTCGTTGAAGCGATGGATTTCCCCGGTCACACAACGGGCGAGGAGGAAGGTGCAACGGAGACGGCGACGGTTGACCAAAAGCCATTGAAGCGGCGGGCGGAGCGACGCAACAACGAGGTGCTGGCGGTGGAGCTGGATTCGTTTTTGCAAAATCGGCCGGATGCCAGCTGGGATTTTGCGGCGACGCCGGCGCTTTATCGTGCGATCATCGAGCATTTGTCACCTGAAACGTGTCGACGGCTGAAACGCGCGCTGTCGACGGTGTTGGTGAATCAGCGAGCCGAGGACGTTCGGGCGCATTTCGCGACGGCTGGGCGATAGGGAGGAGCGGGTCGAGTAGGGCGCTGGGATCATCTTGTTCGGGTCGTGGCTGCGAGCGTGACAGACTGTGTGAAAAGTCGCGATCACACACCCCGTCGCT
>CBRAFL010000194.1:0-10671 GCA_967755055.1 uncultured bacterium | reverse complement strand
GAGAATATCGTATATCGCTGGAAGCCGGGCACCACGGGAGCGGAGGTTTTCCTGAAACCGAGCGGCATGCTGACGCCAAAGCCTGGATTTCGCGAGAAAGGTAGTAACGGGTTAACCCGCGATGCGCAGGGCCGGTTGCTGTTGTGTCAGCATGGCGAGCGGCGGGTGGCGCGTTATAAAGAGGGAAAGTTTACCTCGCTCGCGGATCGATTTGAAGGGAAGCGATTCAACAGTCCGAACGATTTGGTGATGCATTCGAGTGGCGCGATTTATTTCACGGATCCGCCGTATGGACTGGAGGGGTTGAACGATTCGCCGCTGAAAGAACTGTCGTTCAACGGAGTGTTTCGCGTGGCCCCGAACGGCGAGGTAACGCTGGTTTCAAAAACACTCACGTTTCCCAATGGCATCGCGTTTTCGCCCGACGAAAAAGTGCTCTACATCGGCGTGAGCGACGGGAAGGCGACGCGCGTGGTGGCTTACGATGTGTTGCCCGATGGTACGCTGACGAACGAGCGGACATTTTTTGATGCGCAGCCGCGAACCGTGGCCGGTGACAAAGGCGCTTGCGATGGATTGAAGGTCGATCGCAACGGAAATGTGTGGGCGACGGGACCGGGTGGGGTGCTCGTGATTTCGCCAGCGGGAAAACTGCTCGGCGTATTACGCACGGGAGGCCTGACGGCGAATTGCGGGTGGGGCGATGATGGCGGTACGCTTTACGTAACGGCGCACGGCATGGTGTTGCGACTGAAGACGACAACGAAAGGTGCTGGTTGGTGAGGGTTGCCCGAAGAAAACAAAATCGAATGAAGAGTTCACTGGTCGCGGATTTTGGTCGGACATCGGAGGACTACGCCAAATATCGTCCGGGGTTTCCGGACTCTTTTTTTGAGCGAATCGCAGCGCACGGCGTGGGCGCGGCAGGCCAGCGTATCCTGGATCTTGGCACAGGAACGGGGACGCTGGCGCGTGGTTTTGCGCGACAGGGAGCGGACGTTGTCGGACTCGATGTTTCGGCGAATCAAATGGCGGCATCGGCGCAACTTGATCGCGAAGCGGAGGTGCGAGTGGAGTACGTCGTCAGTCGAGCCGAAGCGACGGGGTTGGCTGCGTCATCGTTCGATGTCGTGATCGCGGGACAGTGCTGGCACTGGTTCGACGGCGCGGCGGTCGTGGGTGAGGCGACGCGATTGTTGAGGCCGGAGGGCCGGTTGGTGATCTGTAGCTTTGATTGGATTCCGTTGCCGGGAAATGTCGTCGAGGCGACGGAGCAGTTAATCGTGCGACATAATCCGGCGTGGCGGATGTTTGGCGGGAGCGGAATTTATCCGAATTGGGCGGTGGACGCGGGGTTCGGTGGGTTTCGCGAGATCGAGGTGTTTGGTTATGATCATTCGCAATTGATGAGCCACGAGGCCTGGCGTGGGCGGATTCGGGCGTCGGCTGGTGTGGGTGCGTCGCTATCGCCCGATGGGGTTGCGCGTTTTGATGCGGAGTTATCCGAGGTGCTGCGGACGCGATTTCCGGCGGAGCCGTTGACGGTACCGCATCGGGTATTCGCGATGGTGGCGAAGCGCGGTTGAGGTAGGGCGCGTTATTTTTAGGGCGTGCCTTCGAAATACTCGGAGGGAGGAAACCGCTAATGGGATCTGCCGATGGGCAGATCCTTATGTCACAACCCTTCCGCCTGATCGGCTTCTGATCGCAGACCGCGATTAGCGGACTCCAATCACATCAAGGCGCAGGCGACGGAGCGCGGCAGCGCGGAGATGGTCGCACCCGGTGCGGCCCCGAAGCGGAGCGAAGGGGTGACCGTTGCGGGTGCCTTTTGGGCGTAGCGGTCACATGAGCCGTAGCCACTGGAGAAAGATTTCCCCATTGGGTCCCCATTGGGAGAATCCTATTAGCGGTTCCAGCAAGGGTTCGGATTTATTTCGAAGGCACGCCCTAACTAACGCGCCGGTGCAGGCCGCTTTCGCGGCGTGCACGGCGGATTAGGGATAATCCGGCCCTACCTCGGGCACGGAACGGCAGGCACGGAGGCACTGCCACTACGTCGGAGGCGCGCGTCGCGCAACCTGCGGAGTTGCGCGGCGAGCGCGCAACCTACTTGGCGAGGGAGCGGTTGAGGGCGCTCACGATGGCTTTGATCGAGGCGAGTTCGATGTTCGTATCGATGCCAGCACCGAAGAGCGTGCGGCCTTTCGCGGTTTTGATTTGAATATACGAAACCGCGCGGGCCTCGGCGCCTTTGCCGAGAGAGTGTTCAACGTAATTGAGCACTTCGAATTTAGGCAGCGGCGTGTCGCCCAGCGCACGCACGAAGGCATCGATCGGGCCATTGCCTTCACCGATGAGCGTTAGCGACTGGCCGTCGATGCTGAGGCGCGCTTCGCATTTCACCGAGCTGTCGCGCTCGATGGTTTTGAAATGCTCCAACGCGACGGGCGCGCTGCGATCCAGATATTCGCGTTGGAAAGCACCGTGAATTTCGTCCGCAGTGAGCTCGCGGCCGGTGGAGTCAGCGAGGTCGTTGATGACCTTGCCGATTTCCTTGTGCATGAGTTTGGGTAATTGATAGCCGAACTCCTGCTCGAGAATGTAGGCCACGCCGCCTTTGCCCGACTGGCTGTTGATGCGGATGATCGCTTTGTAGCTGCGGCCGATGTCGGCGGGATCGATGGGAATGTAGAGGACGTCCCACGGTGTGCCGGGTTTTTGCGCGGCCCAGGATTTGTTGATCGCGTCCTGATGCGAGCCGCTGAACGCGGTGAAAACCAACTCGCCGGCGTAAGGTTGGCGCGCGGGGACTTCGAGACGGGTGCAACGCTCGTAGACCTCGCGGATATGATTGATGTCCGAAAAATCCAGATTCGGGTGAATGCCGTGTGTGTAGAGATTCAGCGCGACGATCACGATATCGAGATTTCCAGTACGCTCACCGTTGCCGAAGAGCGTCCCCTCGACGCGATCGGCGCCGGCCAGCAACGCGAGTTCGGTGGCGGCGACGCCGGTACCGCGATCGTTGTGCGTGTGGAGCGAAACAATCGTGCGGTCACGACGAGTGAGATGCGTGCACATCCATTCGATTTGATCGGCGTGGATGTTGGGCGTGGCGTACTCAACCGTCGCGGGCAGATTAAGAATGATTTTATTTTCGACGGTCGGTTGCCAGACGTCGGTGACGGCTTCGCAAATCTCCAACGCGAAATCCAATTCCGTGCTCGTGAAACTTTCGGGCGAGTATTCCAGACGGATGCGGGTGCCCTCGGCGATGTGCGGAGCCATCTTTTCTTTGAGAAAAGAAACGGCCTTCGTGGCGATGCGGACGATATCGGCGCGCTCGGCGTTGAATACGTAACGGCGCTGGGCGGGCGACGTGGAATTGTAGAGGTGAAAGATCACCTGCTTGGCGCCGCGTAAGGCTTCGAGCGAACGGGTGATCAAATCCTCGCGGCACTGGCAGAGGATCTGAATCGCGACGTCATCGGGAATACGGTTCTCCTCAATGAGACGGCGGCAGAAATCGAATTCAATTTGCGATGCGGACGGGAAACCAACCTCGATTTCTTTGAAACCGATTTTCACCAACATCTCGAAATATTCGAGTTTCTCCTCGACGCTCATGGGTTGGGCGAGCGCCTGATTGCCATCGCGGAGATCGACGCTGCACCAGATGGGCGCGTGGGTGAGAGTGCGATTGGGCCACTGTCGATTGGGCAATATGACAGGCGGGAACGGACGGAATTTCGTAACGGGAGCAGACTGCATGGTGCGAAAAATTTAGAGCTAAGACGCGGACAGGAAGAGACAAAACCACACCGCGGAGAGGGCGGCGGACTAACCACAGGCGGGACGCACGACCGGCCGCTACGCGGCGATTCAGAGATCGTGCGCGGACGTAAGTCGAAGCAGAGCCTGGGCGAAAGTTCGCATCAAGGAGGGAAGTTTTATCGGTACGTTCAGACGAAAGTCAAGGGGCGGAACAGCTGGGCGTAACCCCGGTGATCCACGCTCGTCTTGCGTGTTATGTGTGAGTCCACATCTCTTTATCTATGCCCGACGACGAGCTGTTCGATCTCGCCGGATGCCTGGATCGCGTCCGACGACGTGATCAGGCGGCCGCACGCGACCTTGTGGATCACCTGTATCCCATGGTCATCCGGATCGTTCGGGCCCGGTTGCCGCGTCGCGTTCCAGAAGAGGACCTCGCGCAAGAAATTTTCCTGAAGATGTTCACCCGTCTCGAGCAATATCAGGGGGCTGTCCCGTTTTCGCACTGGGTGTCGCGGATCGCGGTGACCACGTGCATCGATCATTTGCGTGCGCAGCAACGTCGTCCGGAATTCCGGATGGCGGATTTGTCGGAGAATGAGGCCAACATGCTCGACACGGTGCTCACGAGTGCAGATGCGGTTGCGCCCGATGATGCGCTGGCGGCGCATGAGCTCGTGCACAAATTGCTGGGCCAGCTTAAGCCCGATGACCGGCTGGTGATTCAGCTGCTGGATCTCGATCAGAAAACCATCGCGGAGATCAGTGACCTCACGGGTTGGAACACGTCATTGGTTAAAGTGCGCGCGTTTCGCGCGCGACGGAAGTTGCAGAAACTCTTCCAAGACTTAAAACGAAAGGAACGCTCATGACGCCCGAGGATTTAGCCTGGCAGAAACTTGTTACCGCTGCGCGGCGCGTTCGTGATGAACGCGACGAGGCGGCTCCGTATGGATTTTCCACGCGGGTGGCGGCGATGGCGATGGCGGCACGAGAGGCGTCGATCGGATCCATCTTCGAGCGGTTTTCGTGGCGGGCGCTGGGGCTGGCGAGCTTGCTTGCGATCACCAGTGTGGCGGCGAACTACGCCTGGGTTTCCACCACGGGCTCAGAGGAAGATTTGCTTTCGGACGAGACGGCGGTAGCGGCACTCTTCGACACGTCCGGCACATGAACCAACGCTGGAAAGTTATCCTCGTTTTTGTGGGCGTATTTCTGGCCGGCGCAATTTGCGGCGGGCCGGTGGCGATGCGTTTCATGGGTCCTCCACGTCCTGGCGGACGCCCCGGCGGCATGCGACCGCAGGTGATGGAACGACTTGAGCGCGAGTTGAAGCTGACGGATGCGCAAAAAGAAAAAGTTCGTCCGGTGGTGTTGCGCGCGCAGGGAGAAACCGAACAGATGCGACGGGAAAATATTCGCAACATTGCTGCGGTGATGGACCGGATGCATGCGGAAATCGCTGCGGAGCTCACGCCGGGTCAACGGATAAAGTTGGAAGAGATGCGGAAGCGTTTCCGCGAACGAGCCGAGCGCGTGCGGAGAGAATTTCGCGAGCCGCCTGATGGGCCGCCGCCGGTGCGCTCTTGAGCCGTGGCGGATTGTATCGTGGCCCCGCGCGTGAGCGCAGGGAATCCCGCCGCTCACGCGCCGGGCTACCAAGCTTGGCGATGAGGCCGGTAGAGATCCATCAGTAGCCAGGCAGGTGCAAGGATGGTGCAAGGATGAACGAACGCATCACGATGGAAGCACGAGCCCTCTTGCCATGAAGTATTCGTTGGCAGGAAGCGCGGCGGAGGGTGAATTAGCAGTTGCGCCGCGAACCAGACCTCACATGGTCCGCCTCGGCCAGGTGCCATGCATGGGCAGGCGCGTGAACTCCGCCAGGACCGGAAGGTAGCAACGGCAACGACGTTCTCCTAGTGCCGTGGAGTGCCTGGCCACTTTATTTTTTTGAAAGGGCTGAAAGGCTGAGGAAATCCGACGCCGATTGAAACGCGGGCTGGATTTTTCAGTTCTTCAGCCCTTCAGTCTTTCAACTTTTTCATGTCGACCGGTTATCAAGTCATTGCGCGCAAGTGGAGACCGCAGACGTTTCAAGACGTCGTGGGGCAGGATCACGTGGTGCGGACGCTGACGAACGCGATTGGCCGCAACCGGATTGCGCATGCGTACTTATTCGTCGGGCCTCGTGGCACGGGCAAAACGTCCACGGCGCGAATCTTTGCCAAGGCATTGAATTGCACGAATGGGCCGAAGGCTGATTTCGATCCGAATGACCCCGCATGCATCGCAATTGCGGAAGGTTCGCATCTCGACGTGATCGAGATCGACGGCGCATCGAACAACGGTGTCGATCAGGTCCGCGATCTGCGCGATACGGTGCAATACGCGCCGGCGCAGGGGAAATACAAGGTCTACATCATCGACGAAGTGCATATGCTGTCGGCGGCGGCATTCAACGCGCTGCTGAAAACGTTGGAAGAGCCGCCGGCACACGTGAAGTTCGTCTTTGCGACGACCGATCCGCAAAAGGTGTTGCCCACGATTATTTCGCGCTGTCAGCGATTTGACCTGAAGCCGATTCCGCCGGGCTTGATCATCGAGCGGCTGAAAAAGATTTCCGCGTCGGAGAAGATCACAATCACTGATGCTGCGCTGGAATGCATCGCACGCATGGCGGACGGCGGTATGCGCGATGCGCAATCGATCCTCGATCAGATGATTTCGTTTTGCGGTGGCGAGATTTCGGAGCCGGACGTGCTCGATGTTTACGGTCTCGTTTCGGCGGAGAAAATTGCCGAACTCGCGGCGGCGCTCGCGGCCGGTGATCACCGGAAAATCGTGGCGCTCGTCGACGAGTGCGATGCGAATGGGCGCGATCTCGTGCGGTTGTTGTCGGATCTTCAGGCGTTTATTCGAACGGCGTTGTTGGATGCGATCGCGAAAGGCGGCCGGAGCGAGTTGCTGGGCGATGCGATGACGACGGAGCAACTCACGCGCATGCTCGACGGCCTGCGTGAAGGAGAAGGCGCGGTTAAACTGGGCCTTGCGGAGAAAATCAATTTCGAGGTGACGTTGTTGAAGGCGGTCGATGCGAGTAGATCGCGAGCGATCGACAGCTTGATCAAAGAGCTCGCCGCGCTGGCCAACGAAACGCCTGCGGGCGTCGGGCCCGAACCGGGCGAAAAAAAAAAGGGCTGATTGATCGGCTTGAGACGCGGCTGGAGTCAGCCGAGGATTCGAGAAAGGCCGTGAGTTCTCGCAGCGTGGCCGACATGATCGCGGCCGGAGCTGAGCCGAAAACGGCTGTGGCAGTTTCGAACGTCGCGAGTGCGAATGGCGATCGCGCGGAGGCGGGCGAATCGAGCGTGGAAGAAATGGGCGGTGTCGCCGGCACGGCGGAAACGCCGACGAGTGAGAGCATTAATGTCTGGCCGGATGAAACGGCTGAAGCGGCGTTTCTCGCGGGGTCGCGGGGGGGTGTTGCGCCAGTCTCTACCGCGCCTGAGCCAGCGACGGCGGAGAAGGATAACAAGGAAGAGGTGACGAAGAAACTGCCGGGATTGGACGAGCTCGTGAAACGCATCCCGGAGGAGACTCGGGAATTATTGGACGAACTTTTCCGCGCAAAGTTTACGACGGTGCGGAGGGTGAAGACGACGGATTTGAAGGGATAGGTAACAGCCACGGTTGCACGTGGACGTGGGACGAGAAGACCGATCGTGGCGCGGCGAGCGCGCCACTTACAGATTCAATGCTTCCGCGGCTCCGTCCATATTCCGCCGGGGATGCGCGATCTGCCGGTTGTGCTTTGCGCGTAGAAGTAGGTGAACACTTCGCGGTCGGCGAATGGCGGCTGCAATGCGACGCGCTCACGTCGATAGAGGCCCTCGGCCAAACCTTCGAGTTCGTCGAGTTCAGCGAGACAGAATTCGTCGACTGACCAGACTTCTCCCGCGACGCCTTCGCGATCGTCGGGATCGGGCACGATGCCGGGAAACTCACCGAGGCTGATCAGGGAAAAACCAGCGACCGTCCGTGCGTCGCCGCAGAAAGTTTGTCCGGACATGAAGGCGTGATTACTGCCGCCGCGTTTGAGTGTGCCGTAAACAAACACGAGTTGCCTCTGCTCGGAAGGATTGTCTGACGCGCTCACGAGGGCGGCGAGGGTGCTATGACTTCCACGAGAATCGCAGTGGTGTTGTCGCGGCCGGAGTTTTGCACCGCGGTCTTGACGAGGCGCTGGGCGAGCGACTTGCCGGTGGCGTCATCTTGCGGGCCGCGAGCGATTTCCTCCAGCTCACGATCCCACAGGCCGTCGATTAAACCGTCGGAGCAAATGAGAAAACGGTCGCCCGCACGGTGAGCCACGGCACCGATTTGCGGTTCGATAAATTGGTTGCCGGCGCCGAGCGCTTGTTGGAGTGCGGAGCGACGCGGATCTGAGCGGGCTTCGCGTTCGTTTAAGATGCCTTTGCGTCGCTGGACGCCGACGTAGCTGTGATCATGGCTCACTTGGGTGATGCCGCCTTCCCGTGGCAGATAATAAATCCGGCTATCGCCGATGTGTCCGAAATACACCCACTCCGGCGTGAACCAACAGAGGCTCAGCGTGCAGCCCATGCCGGCGCATTCCTCGTAGGAAAATCCCAGCTTAAGCAGATCGCTGTGGATGGCGGAAAAAAGTTCGAAGAGAATATCTTGGAAGCCACTTGTCATGCCCGCGGCGGAAAGTCGGAAGCCGCGCGGCAGCAAGCGGGTCACGCGATCGACGGTGATCCGGCTCGCGACCTCGCCCGATTTCGCGCCGCCCATGCCGTCGCTCACCGCGAAAACGAAATCGTTGCCGGCCAGTGAAGCGGTGCCGATTTTTCCGAGATAACGCATTTCGCGGCCGTCGAAATTGAGCGCGAGAAAGGCGTCTTCGTTGTTGGGTCGAAAGCGGCCGACGTCGGTGAGAGCGGACCAGCGGAGAAGCGGAAGTGAGGCAAGCGTGCCCGGGACGAGTGCGGGTGGGTGGTTGGCGAGAGGGGAGGTGCTCATTTGCCTGGGGAAGGCTTTAACGAAACAGGATTCGCGGTGCCATCGAGGAGGGTGGCGAACTCAAAATCGATCACGCAAAACCGGCCGTCGCTGACTCGATAGGTGATGTTGCGCAGTTCTCGATCCTCGTGACGAACGCCGAATTGTTCGAGTTCGGCGAACACTTGAGTTTGCCGTTCAGGGTTCAGCTGGTCGACCCGACTTCCGCAATGCGTGGTGATGATTTTCAATGCAGCCGGATCAACTTCCAGCAGGCGGGGAACGAACGTGCAGCCGCGCTCTTCCAAATGACGCAAGACACGGACCTCGTGTTCAAAACGCTCGCGGGCAAGATGGCCGCGGAACGTTTTGTGAACCCGCCCGTCGTAACCGATACGCACCAGCGCGCGAGCGGTGTCTTTGATTTCGTGCATGGGCTATCTCTCACCATTCCGCGGAGACCGGCCTTGGCAAGCTACGTGTCAAAGCTCTCGAGTTGGCAGTCAAAGGTCAGCGGTTGGCGAAAGATTCTCGACCGCGTCATAACCTTGGCGTCTCGAGCTGGACCGGCATGAGAGTTGCTCATACCTCGCCGGTTCTTTGTCTGCACTTTTCAAGGTTGTTACCGCCTTGACGAGGACGGCACGAAGCCCCCAAAAAAATCCGTCACAATCCTACCCATCCTACCGATCTATGGCCAAATATAAACTGGAATACATCTGGCTCGACGGCTACACGCCGCTCGCCAGCTTGCGCAGCAAAACCCAAATCAAGGACTTCGCCAGCTTTCCCAAGCTCGAAGAACTCCCTAACTGGGGCTTCGACGGCAGCTCGACACAACAGGCCGAGGGCAAAAGCTCCGACTGTGTGTTGAAGCCCGTCGCCGTTTACCCGGACAGCACGCGCAAGAACGGTGTTCTGGTCATGTGCGAAGTCATGATGCCCGACCACAAGACGCCGCATCCGTCCAATTCGCGTGCGACGATTCCTGATGATCCGGACACCTGGTTCGGTTTCGAACAGGAATATTTCTTTTATCAAGACGGCCGTCCACTCGGTTTCCCCGAGGGTGGTTTCCCAGCGCCACAAGGTCCGTATTACACGGGCGTTGGCTACAAGAACGTGGGCAGCATCGCCCGCCAGATGGTCGAGAAGCACATCGATATCTGTCTCGACGCCGGCATCAACCTCGAGGGCATCAACGCCGAAGTGGCGAAGGGCCAGTGGGAATTCCAGATCTTCGGCAAAGGTTCGAAGAGCGCCGCGGACCAGATGTGGGTGGCGCGTTACATTATGGCCCGTTTGGCAGAAACCTACGAGGTCGACATCGAATGGCGCTGCAAGCCAATCCTCGCTCCGTTCAACCAGCCGCTTGATTGGAACGGCTCCGGCATGCACGCGAATTTCTCGACCAAGCACATGCGCGAAGTCGGCGGCAAGCCCTACTTCGAAAAGCTAATGGAAGCGTTCAACAAATTCCGCGACGAACACATCGCCGTCTACGGACCAGAGAATCATCTGCGCCTCACGGGTCTCCACGAGACACAGTCGATCGACAAGTTCAGCTATGGTCTGGCGGATCGCGGCGCCTCGGTGCGCATCCCGCATAGCTTCGTGAACAACGGTTACAAGGGTTACCTCGAAGATCGTCGTCCGAACTCGGCTGCCGACCCGTATCTGGTCGCCGGTCGTATTCTCAAGACGATCCTGACGGTGCCAACGACCTAAGGTCGTCGGAACGCCATAGGGTTTTCAAGTTTCGCGCCACCTCTTCATCGAGGTGGCGCTTTTTTTTTCGGCGGATGCGGAGCGGTGTTGGATTGATTTGTAGGTTGCGCGCTCGCCGCGCCACGGAACGGCGAACGTGCC
>CBRAFL010000193.1:0-10706 GCA_967755055.1 uncultured bacterium | reverse complement strand
CGCAAGGCAGCCATGGCTATCACGCGTGGGCGAAGGCGAAAAAGGAATCGGACTTCTCGAGTTATGCGCCGGTGCTGGAGAAAAATCTCGAGTTGGCGAAACGCGAGGCGGCGTATTTGGGGTGGGAGAGTCGCAGCTACGACTACATGATCGACAAGCATGATCCCGGAATGACGACGGCGGTGATCGCGCGCTTGTTTGCGGAATTGAAACGCGAGTTGGTTCCGCTGGTGCGGCAGATCGCGTCGTCGTCGGTGGTGCCGCGAAAAGAAATGCTTCGCGGGTTTCCCGTGGCAGGACAGCGGACGTTTTTGCGCGAGGTGACCGAGCGGCTCGGATTCAATTACGGCCGCGGGCGGATCGATGTGTCGTTGCATCCATTTTGTTCGGGCACGGGAGCGGACGTGCGGATGACGACGCGTTTCAAGGAAGATGAGCCGCTCGATTCACTCTTCAGTTCGATTCACGAAACGGGTCATGGACTCTATGAACAAGGTCTGCCGCGAGAGCATCGCGGCACGGCGCCGGGGATGCATGCGGGAATGGGCGCGCACGAATCGCAGAGTCGGCTGTGGGAAAATCAAGTGAGCCGCAGCCGCGGATTCTGGCGATTCTTTGAGCCGAAATTTCGCGAGTTGTTTTCGGCGCAGACGACGGGCGTGACCTCGGACGAACTTTATCTGGCGATCAACGCGGTCGAGCCGACGTTGATTCGCGTCGATGCCGATGAGGTCACTTACAACCTCCATATCATTCTGCGATTTGAGCTGGAGCAGAAATTATTTTCGGGCGATCTCGCGGTGCGGGATTTGCCTGCGGCGTGGAAGAATGCGTCGCGGGAATTGCTGGGACTCGAACCGACGAACGATCGCGAGGGAGTGTTGCAAGACGTGCATTGGAGCGACGGCTCTTTTGGCTATTTCCCGAGTTATTGCCTCGGCAACATGATGGCAGCGCAGTTGTGGTACCGCGTTTTGCAGGAGCGACCGACGTTGGAGGAAGATTTCGCACGCGGGGATTTCTCGTGGCTGTTGCGCTGGCTGAGAGAAAACGTTCACGCGCAAGGCCGCCGGTATGAACTGCCGGAGCTGGTGCGGCGGGCGACGGGTGAGGAGCTTTCGCCGAAGGCGCTGGTGCGGTATTTGCGGGAGCGATATGGCGGGTTGTATCTCAGCTGAATCGTTCTCGTTCTCTTTCTCGTAATCGTTCTCCTTTGTCCGGAGATTTCGAATTGGAGAACGAGAAAGAGAACGAAGAACGAGAACGATGCTACAATGGGCCTGATCGACACACACACTCACCTAGAGACATTTGCGCGCCACGGGGTGCTTCCGGAGGCGTTGACGCGGGCGCGACAGGCGGGCCTTGAAGCGATGATTACGATCGGGACATCGCCGGATGACTGGGGGCTGTATCGAGGACTCGCGAAGGAGAATCCTGGATACGTGCACTTTTCCGCGGGGCTTCATCCGTGCGCCGTGGATGAAGGTTGGGAAAAGGCGATGGAGCAGCTGGAGGATTTTTGGCCAGCGAACGATCGGGAATCCTCAGGCGGCCTGCCCCGGCCGGTGGCGTTGGGCGAGATCGGGCTGGATCGGTTTCATTTGCCGAAAAACGATGTCGTTGAGGCGGAAAAAATCTTTGGCTGGCAGCAGGCGGCTTTCGCGGAAGGGCTGGCGATGGCGAAGCGATTGGGTTGTCCGATCGTGGTGCATTCGCGAGGAGCGTTTGTCGAATGTGTTGAGATGATCGACGGCAGCGGCGTCGATTGGAGCAAAGTGGTTTTTCACTGTTTCACGGAAGGCGTGGCCGAAATGAACGAGCTAACGCAGCGTGGGGCGTGGGCGTCGTTTACGGGGATTGTGACCTACAAGAGCGCGGACAACGTTCGCGCGGCGGCGAAGGCGCAGGGATTGCAGCGGCTGATGGTTGAGACCGACGCTCCTTATCTCACGCCGATGCCGCATCGCGGAAAGCCGAACGAGCCGGCGTTTTTACGACACACGGCGGATTATTGCGCGCGGGAGGTGTTCGGTGTGAGCGACGAGGAATTCGCGGCGGTGACCACGGCGAACGCGCGGAGATTTTTCGGGATCTGAGCTGGCGGCGGGGGGAGCGCGCGGGCGCCTCGCTAAAACCAAAACGCGGAAAGGGCGGGTCGGAGACCTCGCCCTACCTAACGCGGCTGATCAGGCTTCGTCGAACTTGCGGGCGAAGAGCTGTTCGAGTTCGCCGAGCATGGCGGCGGCGTCATCGCCGGTCGCGAGAAACTTCACTTTCGAGCCTTTGCCCGCGGCGAGCATCATCAAGCCCATGATGCTTTTACCGTTCACTTGCTCTTCATCTTTTTCCACAAAGACGTCCGCTTTGAACTTATTGGTGATTCGCACGATCATCGCGGCGGGGCGGGCGTGGATGCCCATCTTGTTCTGCACGACCAGCTCTTTGGTGAGTGGTTGTACGGCAGGAGTGGCGTCGCTTTTGTTCATGGTCATCGGAGGAAGACCGGCCTAAATCCGGCAAGCGGGCGTGGCTTGCAACCAAAAAACCCGCCGGCAGATTTGAGCCAGATGCCCTCTACAGCCATCATCGTGCCATGCCGATTGGAGTCTACGCGTTTCCCGCGCAAGCTCTTGCATCGAATCAAGGACCGCCCGTTGCTGCTGTGGGTGGCCGAGCGAATCGCACGCGAAGCACCGGAGTTTCCCCTGTACTTCGCGGTCGATGATGAGCTCTTGAGGGAATGCGTGGTCGGGGCGGGGTTTCAGGCGATTATGACGGACGGCACGCATCAAAGCGGAACGGATCGCATCGCGGAGGCGAATCGATCCGTGCGCGCTGAACACGTGATCAATGTGCAAGCCGACGAGCCTCTCGTCAGCGGCGGCCAAATTCGTGCCTTGGCGGGATTGCTGGAAAGCGGAGCGGCGATGGCGACGCTCGTGACTCCCTTCAAACGCGTCGTCGATTTTTATAACTCGAATCAAGTGAAGGTTGTGCTGCGTGGGGACGGTCGGGCACTTTATTTTTCGCGTTCGCGGATGCCCTTTTCACGGGATCTTGGTCTGACGATCGATGATGCCTGGGTGCAGGCGAATCCATGCTACAAACATCTGGGACTTTACGCGTATCGCGCCGAGTTGCTGGACAAATTTGCGAAGCTGCCGCCCGGACGCTACGAGCAGATCGAAAAATTGGAGCAACTGCGGGTGTTGGAAAACGGCTATGATATCGCGTGCGCCGTGACCGAAGATCCTAGCATTGGCGTCGACACCGCCGAGGATGCGGCGAAGTTCGCGGCATCCTTGGGGTGATCCGATGCGACGCATTTGGGGGACGTTTCGCAACGTATGGCTTTAATTAATAAGACGCAACGCGGTGGGTTGCGGCTTGAACCTGCGTTCAAGTCTAAAGATTTTAGGGTCGTTCACCTCGCCGGCCGCGAATGCCAATCAATCTATCGTTGTTAGAACTCGTCGGGTTTCTCGCTGTAGCCTTCATCGCCGGCGTGGGGGGCGCGTACCTTTTGATTCGGCGCGAGCGACGTGCGCTCGCGGTTGAGGTGCGATCGTTGTGGGAACGACTGGATGCGATTTTCTATCGTTCGCCGCTCGCAATCAGCTTGTGCGAGCTGGATTTTGAAACGGGCGAGCTTTGCATCCTCGACTGCAACGAGGAGCTTTGCGTGCTGCATGGCGGCTCACGCGACGAGGTGCTCGCGGCGGGTGTGCCGATGCCAGCGAAAACGAAAGAGGAGGTGGACCGGGTACGCGCATGGTTTAAGGCGCCGCGACCGGCGGAACTCTGGCGGGGCGAAACGATTCTACGGCGACTCAACGGAGCCGAGCGGCCTGTCGCTTATGTTTGGGCACGCGTGGAAATCGGAGATCGTGAATTGGTGCTCGCGGTCGAACGCGACATTTCGGAGCAGCGACAGGCGGAGTCGGCGTTGAGGGACAGCGAACAGCGATTCCGTCATCTCATCGAGACGGCAGACTGTTTGTTATGGAAGGCGCGATTGAGCGAAGTCGATGGACAGTTGGTGTGGAAATTCGACATACCGCTCTCCGGTTTGAGACAGCGCCTCTTTGCTGCCGCGAACGTTACGTTCGCGGAAGGTGAATTATGGAGCGGCTTCAATCTCCCTGAACTGGCGACAATGACCGAGCGATGCGCGGCCGCGTTGAAGGGCGGAGAGCGGAGTTATCGGCAGGAATTTCGCGTACTGCTCCCGTACGAAACGATGTGGCTGCAAGAGCAAGTGGCGATTGAGCGGCTCGGACCACAGGAGTGGAATTTGGTCGGCGTGATCGTGGATATCACGCGTTTGAAAGAAACCGAGGCGGCGATGCGCACGAGTGAGGAACGCAATCGGCTCGTGTTGAAAGCATCGAACGACGGGATTTGGGATTTCGACGTGGTGGCCGGTACCATGGCAACGAGTGAGCGTTGTCGGGTGATGCTCGGGCTTCGTCCGGAAGAAATGCCGACGAGCGCAGAAGGCTGGCGCGATCGGATTCATTCTGACGATCTGGCCGTGGAGGAAGCCGCGTGGAAAAAATATCGTGGGACGAGAGAGCCCTGTGTTTACCAGGCGCGTTTTCGACATGAGGATGGCTCGTGGCGCTGGTTCATGGTGCGTGCGATCACCGTGACGAATGAGGCCGGTGCGTTGGTCCGCGTGATCGGCAGTCACACCGATATTACCGAGCTGAAACGCAACGACAGCGAACTTCAGCAAGGCCGCCGGTTGCGAGCGATCGGCGAACTCGTGGGCGGAATTGCGCATGAGTTTAATAATTTGCTCACGCCCATGCTGCTCCAAACGACAATGATGACGGAGGACGGAGCCGCACCTTCGGCGAATTTAAAAGATCAGCTCAAACCCGTGATCGGTGCGATCAAGGAAGCGCGTGAGCTCACGCAGCGAATTCTTACGTTTGGACGCCGGTCGTCAGTCAATGCCGAGCCAGTGGAATTGGGCGCCGCGGTGCATGATCATCTGGAGTTATTGCGCCACACGATTGATCGCCGGGTGGTGTTGAATGTGGTGAGGCCTGCGGAACCGCTTTGGGTGTTTCAGAACCGAACGGACATGGCGCAGATCGTCATCAACCTCGTTTTAAATGCGAGGGACACTCTGCTCGAAAAAGCGAGCGGGCATGCCGACGAAGGTTGGACGCCGACGATCTCCATTCGGTTTGCGACGCTGAACGCTACTTCTAATCGTTCGTCGACCTCCAGCGGTTTGCTCGAAGAGGACGTCAGCCGATCGGGCACGTGGCACCGCGTGACGGTGCGAGATAACGGCATGGGCATGGCTGATGAAGTTCGCGAACGAATCTTCGAACCATTTTACACCACCAAGGAAGTTGGCCAAGGCGCTGGACTGGGGTTGGCCACGGTGTGGCACTTGGTCAAGACGATGGGCGGACGGGTGGAGGTGGAAACGCGGGTTGGGGTAGGAAGCGCATTTCACGTCTCATTGCCCGCCGTCCCGCCGCCGATCGATTCAGAGACACCGCTGGCTGGAATCCCAGTGATCGCGTTGCGCAACAAATTCGCGCGAATTCTTTTGGTGGAAGATCAGCCGGAAGTGGCCGCGCCGTTGAGTCGGATACTTGAGCGTTGGGGCCACGGAGTAACCGTTCTGCGCGACGGAGCGACCGCTCTGCAGAAACTCGTGACGGGCGGGAATGATTTCGATGTGTGTATCACAGATTTGAACATGCCCGGAGCGACCGGCTTCGACGTCGTTCGCACGATTCGTGAGAATCGGCTGCCGGTTAAAGTTGTCGTGATGGGCGGTTATCTGACTGGCCAGGTACGACGGGATCTTGAAGAGCTGAACGTGGACGCAATCGTCCCGAAACCATTTTCGATCGACGACATCGAAGCCGCGATGCGGGTTTCGGGCTGGTAAACGGCCGGAGCGTGGCTGCTGCGCGTGGGGCGGATTTCGCCTGCTTGCTCGAGAGAAAATCGATCGCGCATCATGCAACCGCGTGGGCGATTGCTCGTCGAGTATGGATCGCGCTTAGCGAACCTTAGATTTTCCCGGCTTTGCGCGCTTCGACCATCTTGTAGAAATCGACGAAAAGCGGATCTGCGTCACTAGGACCGGGAGCGGCCTCCGGGTGGTATTGAACGCTGAACACCGGAAGCGTGGTGTGGCGAAGACCTTCGACCGTGTTGTCGTTGAGATTGATCTCAGTGACTTTGGCGCCGTGGGATTCGAGCGATTTCGGATCGGTGGCGAATCCGTGATTCTGTGCGGTGATTGAAACTTTACCGGTCTCGAGATTCTTCACTGGCTGATTGCCGCCACGATGGCCGAATTTCAACTTGAACGTCTCGCCGCCCAAGGCGTGCGTGATCATCTGGTGGCCGAGGCAAATGCCAAAAATCGGATAGTGCGGCAACAGATTCGTCACGGTCTTGTGCACGTAATCCAACGCGGCGGGATCTCCCGGACCGTTCGAGAGGAAAACTGCGTCGGGTTTGTGCTCGCGAACCTGCTCATACGTTGCTGTCGAAGGGAACACCTGCACTTCGAAGCCATGACGGATCAGCTTTCGAAAGATCGAGTGTTTGGCGCCGTAATCGAATGCGGCGACCCGGAATTTTTTCGCGGGAATCCCTGGCGCATTCATCGTCGTACCAACCGGAAAGTAAGCGGGATTGTGATTCGCCGCATCGTCTCCGCGCCAGAAATACGGTTCGGCGCAGGTAACATCCTTAACGTAGTCGCTGCCCGACATATCGCGCCATCCGCGGGCACGTTTCACGGCTTCCTCGTCGCTGATCGGCAGGGTCGAGAGGCAGGATTTCATGGCGCCATCCACGCGGAGCTTTTTAGTCAGAGCGCGTGTATCGATTTCGCTCAGGCCGGGGATGCCGTGCTGCGCCAGATAATTGTGCAGTGAAATCGTCGAACGCCAGTTGGAGACGACAGGTGACAATTCGCGAACGACGAGACCGGCACATTTTGGGCCGCCCGATTCCTCATCTTCAGGGCTGAGCCCGTAGTTGCCGATTTGCACGGCGGTCATCGTGACGATTTGGCCGAAATACGAAGGATCGGTGATGATCTCTTGGTAGCCGGTCATGGACGTGTTGAACACGCATTCGCCAGCGATGGTGGCGTCGGCGCCAAAAGCGAGGCCGCGAAACACACTACCATCTTCGAGGGCGAGAACTCCGGGTTTGGACGAGGACATTAAAGCCCGACGAAAAGACCTCCGACGGCACGTGCCAAGGGGAAATGTCGGCTCCGCCAAAAAACATCGGTCGCCGATCGACCCATACGGGCTCGGCACGGGTGACGAACCGACCCAAGCGCCTCTCCCGGCGAGTTCCACGTCAACTATCCGGACAATCCTTCGGGTAACCTATTGGGTTACCGGACTCCGCCGCCTGCCTCGCGTTTCTAGAGGTAAAAACAAATTTGCGGTAACCTATTAGGTTACCGGAGCATTGAAGGCCGCGCGTTTAACAGGGCGGGGATTGCGTGGCTGCAATCGGTGTGCGCAGGGGTTTTTCGGACGGGCGAAAATATCCGACAGAGCCGCCGAAATGAGGCAAGGCTCTGGCGCGGACGTAGGGTGCATAAAACGGCCGCGCATTTGACAGCAAGGGACCGGTGCTTACGGCTGTTCGCACACAAGCTCATGCCTTACACCGAAAATCGCGCCCTCTGGTTCGAAGGACAGGGTCACTGGCAGCACATTCCGGAGGCTGACTGGCGCAGCTGGACGTGGCAGCTGAAGAACCGGATCACCAGCGTGGCGCAATTGGAGCAGTTCATGACGCTCACGGCGGACGAGAAAGCCGGATGTTATTTCGCCGATCAAAAGCTATCGCTCGCGATCACGCCTTACTTTTTCAACCTCATCGATCCGCTCGACCCGAACTGCCCGATTCGCAAACAGGTGATTCCACGCGCGGGCGAGATGCAGATTTCCGCGGAAGAGCAGCTGGATTCGTTAGGGGAGGATGAGCATTCGCCCGTTCCTGGTTTGGTTCACCGGTATCCGGACCGTGTTTTGTTTCTCGTGACGGATCGGTGTGCGGCCTATTGCCGCTATTGTACGCGCAGCCGATTGGTTTCGAACGCGCAGGATTATAATTTCCATCCGGAGTACGAGCAGGCGCTTCGGTACATCGAAGCGCATCCAGAAGTTCGTGACGTGCTGCTGTCGGGCGGCGATCCGCTGCTTCTTTCCGACAAGAAACTGGAGCATCTTTTCAGCCGGCTGCGTGCAATCAAGCACGTGGAATTTATCCGCATCGGCTCGCGCATTCCCGTATTTTTGCCGCAACGCGTCACGCCTGAGTTGTGCGACATTCTCAAGCGTTACGGACCGATTTGGATGAGCATTCATGTGAATCATCCGAAGGAGGCGACAGCTGAGTTGCGCGACGCATGCGAGCGCCTGTCGTTTGCCGGTGTGCCGCTCGGCAATCAAAGTGTTTTGCTGAAAGGCGTGAACGATGACGTCGATGTAATGAAGGCGCTTGTCCATCGTCTGCTCCGCATGCGGGTGCGGCCGTACTATCTTTATCAGATGGACCTGATCACGGGCGGATCGCATTTCAAAGTCGATGTGCGGAAAGGGCTCGAAATTATTCAGGCGCTTCGTGGTCACACGACGGGTTACGCAGTCCCGCAGTACGTGATCGATGCTCCGGGAGGGGGCGGGAAAGTGCCCGTCAATCCCGACTACGTTGAAAAGATCACCGACGACGAGGTCATCTTCCGGAATTACGAGGGGAAGCGATTCAGCTATCCGCTGAAGAGCACGCCGATAACCGAACAGATTCCGGTGGAGAGCCCGACGCCCGTTGAAGGTAGCATCGCGCTGTAACGAGGCCGCGGTTGATAGGCGTCGCAGCGCTGCGGTGAGTCTACGGCTCCGCTCCGTTCCGCACGAGAGCGGAGCCGAGCCGCATTTTGTTACTTAAAGTCATAATTCGCTGCCTGCTTCTCGGCGCATCGCGTGGCGTGTGTTGAGGGACGCTGGACAGTTGAGCGAAAACTTCCGGAACATTTTTTGTTTTTTCAGCCGAGCCGCGCGCTGAAGAAGTTCTTAGATGCTGATCTGACGTGATCTGTGAAATGTTATATTTTTGCTGAAAACAGGGAATTTTTTTGAGCGTTTTCGCATTACCCCCGTCTATCTCCGTGTAGTCAGCACTGTCCAATGGGACGGTGAATGTTTGTAGTTCTTACGGTTTGCTTGGTGTTAGGTCACTTGAGCCGCCCCGCAGGGGGCGGCTCTTGTGTTTTACGAGCTCGGCGACGCGTGTTGCCCGCGCGGCCATCCGAAGGACTCGCTCTAGTTCACATTCGTGGAGTTCACGAGAAATGGATAACCGGCAACCGGCATTTGCCCGGCGAGTTCAAAAGGCGCGGTGCCATCGGAGCCGCAGCCGTAGACTTTGTTGTTTCGATAGTCGTTAATTTTGCCCACGCGGAAACTCAGCAGTTTTTTCCCGCGAAAATCGGCGACCGTTACAATTGGTCCGCGCACCGCAGTCGAAACGGCGACAGGATCGCCCATCCGCTTGTCCTTGATCGTTCGAAAGACCGCACCCGTGCCGCCGAAAGTAACGGCCGTCACAATCTTTCGATCACCGCGTACGGCGACGTAAAAAAGATTATTCAGAGGATCGGGTTTCGACTGCGTTCCGTCGGACGCAAGCGGAAGCAGCGGTAGATTGCTATCGCCGCGGCGCGCGAAGCACATGCTGACGGGATTGCGACCGACGTGAAACGACCCCTCGATGCCGAGCGTACCAAGGCGCTCCCAATCGTAGCGTTTCATCAGCGAGGACGTGTCAATGAGTCGGATCGTCCCATCGCGAGAAGCGACATAGGCTTTGAAATGGTCCTTCGTCCATCGGTCCATTCTCAAGCCGGCCAAGACGGCGGTGGGTGTGGTGACGGAGGTTTCCCAAACGACTTTGGGTTTGCTGGCGGGCCTGACCCAAAATGCTTGGGGAAAATTACTCGAGCCGGTGCCGCGCGCGGCCATTGTCGCGCTATAGCTCGACGCCGAGCTCAGGTAGCTTTCGCGCACGTACGAGAACAGCGGTGTTAAATCGACGATCGCCACCTTGTTATCGTACTCCGATGCGACAATGGCGTAACCTTTTGTTGCCACTACGCCGGCCCAAGAGCCGTTATATACGTTGGTGCGGTGCGAACTGTAGGCCAAATTGATCTGGCTTAGCACCAATCCGCCGGTTTGCGAGGGGCCACTCCACCAGCCATTGCTCGCGGCGGCTACCGACGTCGGTGTGGTCATCGGAAGATCAACGTAGCCCAGGAGCTTAAATGCCGACCAGCTTCCCTGGTTGGGCATCGCGATGTACGGCCAAGTGTGGAACGGCAGATATTTTCCCTCGAGGGCAAACACTGCCAGCTGGCCCTTTTTCGTGCTGGTGTCCCAGATTGTGACGAGCGCGAATTCGTTCGCGGTGGTTACCGCGATTGCGGTTGGAACTTTATTGGAAGGGAAAGTGAATCCGGGATAGGGGCGTTCGCTCGTTCCCCGGCTCGTCTGCGTGCCGGCGACGGCGAGACGACCCTTGCGATACAGAACAAGCTCCTCGTTCTGTTGCATTCCGTAGTTGCGCACCATCGCGATTGGAAATTTCGGCAGCTCACCAAAGAGCGTCGCGTAGTAAGGCTCGCTCGTCTG
>CBRAFL010000192.1:0-10732 GCA_967755055.1 uncultured bacterium | reverse complement strand
CCGCGGGCCGAGCGCGGTCTAGGTTCTCGAAATCGAAGCCCAAACCCCAATCCCGCAGGGGGAACCGCTAATGGGATTTCCCAATGGGGAAAATCTTTGCTCCAGTGGCTACGGCTAATGTGACCGCTACGCCCAAAGGGCACCCGCAACTGTCACCCCTTCGCTCCGCTTCAGGGCCGCACCAGGTGCGGCCATATCCGCGCTGCCGCGCTCCGTCGCCTGCGCCTTGAGGTGATTGGAGACCGCTGATCGCGGTCTGCGATCAGCAGACCCCGCTACCTATTCTGGAGCCGATCAGGCGGAGGGGTGCCATAAGACCTGCCCATTGGCTGGTCCCATTAGCGGTTTTTCCTCTCTCCGAGTATTTCGAAGACACAGCTAGTGTCATGCGTTGGACCGTGGGGAACGAACAACCGACGAGCGATCAGAGGGGGGAGTCGATGAGTGAGCAGGCTAAAACGTGAATAGTTGACCTTTTGTCTACTGCTTTGGCGAAAAAAAAGCGCACGTGATCAGCGTGCGCGAAAACATAAAGAGATGGCTGTTTACGTTACGCGACTGCGGGGGAAGGAGCCGGCGCGGGCGTTTTAACGCGAAGGATTTCGAGGCCCATTTCGGTCAGATCCTTGAGGATGTCCGGATCGTTCATGATGCGCGCCTGACTGATCATACCGTTGATAAACGTCATCAAAACAAGAGCGCGTTTCGCCGGGTCGCCCGGCTCGATCGTACCGTCGGCCATGGCTTCGCGCAGCGCGGATTCAACATAGCGTGCTTTGCGTCCGACCAGTTCGCGAATCTTTGCGCTGATATCGATTTCCTGCGTGCTGATTTCAGAGCCGACGGAGCAGACCGGACAGCCCAGCACCTTGCCCGTGCGCTGCTTTATTTCGGTCTGCTTGGGATGGATGCTGCTAAGATAGGCCCTTAGCCGTTCAACCGGTTCGATCGATGGCGAAAACTGCGAATCCATCCGTGGTTTCCAATCGTGGAGCCACATCTTTTCGAGTGCGGCAACAGCGAGTTCTGCTTTCGAATCGAAGAAATAGTAGAAGCTCCCTTTTTTGACGTCGGCGCGTTTACAGATGTCGTCGATCGTGACGGCGCCGTAGCTCTCTTCCCAAATCAGGTCGAGGGCCGCATCCATCAATCGTTCGTCTGCGTCTGAGGTTCTTCCCATAATGCTGAAAAATAGTTTACCTTTTGGTCAATTTCAAGCGGTTTTTCAATCAACGCCCAAAGCATTGGGATCGCCCATAACGAAGGAGAAGCGAATCGCATTTGAGCCAGCGACGATGCGGCTTGCCGCACGAATTGGGTTCTGCCCTTACGCTGCGGATTGATCGTCGCGTGGCCAAGACCGAACGGCGTCCGGAATGCGCCTTGACCTGGTCATGGCAACAACGTCGATGTTTCTGATGCGCTATTTTCTATTTCGCTGGGTCCGCGCGGCGTCGTTGGCCGCAATCGTCGGGGCGGTGTTGCTGACTCCGAAAATTTCTGCGGGCCGAACGGAAATCCCGGATGCAGCGCAGCCTCAGCTCGCCACCGCGGTGGATGGACGCGTGTGGCTTACTTATGGTCAAGGAGGAGCAGTCTTCGTCGCCGCTTCGAGTGACGGCGGAGGGACGTTTGGATCCGCGTCCAAATTGCCGTCGCCGTCCAAGCTGATGGTAGGGATGCGGCGCGGACCTCGCATCGCGGTGTTCGGAGATCGAGTGACGGTCACGGTGGTCGGCGACGAGCTGTTGGCGTTTCGGTCAACGGACGCGGGGATAACGTGGAGTGAGCCGGTGGCGATCAATGAAGTGCCCGCGAGCGCGAACGAAGGACTGCACGATCTCGCGAGTTCGCCGGAGGGTCAGTTGTTCGTGACGTGGCTCGATCTGCGCAGTGGAAAAATGGAGTTGTGGGGAGCGGAATCGGCGGATGGCGGAAAGACGTGGACGAAGAACGAGCAGGTCTATCGCTCGCCCGATCAATCGATTTGCGAGTGCTGTCATCCGACGGCGCTGTTTGATCGCGACGGCAATCTGGCGGTGATGTGGCGCAACTCCATCGCAGGTTCGCGCGACCTGTGGATGACGACGCGTGCTCGGGGCGCGAAGCACTTCACGACCGCGAAAAAATTGGGCGAAGGTACGTGGAAATTAAATGGCTGTCCGATGGATGGCGGGAAAATCGTCGCGCTCGGTGGCGGAATATTTGGGAGTGTCTGGCAGCGCGCCGGGGACGTTTTCTTTGCTCCGACGGAAGGTCCGGAAGTTCTTCTTGGAAAAGGTAAGCAGCCCGTGGCGGTCGCGCACGGCGCGGAGACGATCGTTTTGTGGCAGCAAGGCACTGATCTCGTTTCCGTTCGCAAACCCGGCGACGAACCGATGAAGCAAGCCGCCGACGCGCGCTTCGCGAGCGTGATCGCGTTGCCTGACAGCAAAGCGATCGTGCTCGCCTATGAGCAAGATCCGGCGAAAGAGAAACAGCCGGGCGTGGTGATTGAACGCCTCTGACGTTTCTGCCGGGCGCGGCGGGATCCCAGCGCTCCCGCGCAGGGCTACGTAAAAAACGAGATCTCCGGTTCTTCCGGTCGAACACTGACCGCTTGCGTCGGCCGCCGATTGGGTCGACCGGTGCTCAGAAAGAAAAAAGGGTAGGGAAGCGCATCCACTCCGTCAGCCGGGTATGAACCACGATCATCACCATCACTCTCCAGTGAAGACCGCCTCTCTCGCTGATGGTAAACACGGCTCCGTCCACGAACATCATCGTGGTGATCATGGGCATCACCACGAACCTGATACGGAGGTGAAGCCGCCGGCAGGCGCGAAATATTATTGCCCGATGTGCGAGGGAGTGGAGAGCGCCACGCCGGGCGACTGCCCGAAATGTGGCATGGCGCTCGAACGCAATCCGGCCTATCACGAGCCGGCACGCACACTCTGGACGTGCCCGATGCATCCGCAGATCGAGCAGGACCATCCTGGCAATTGCCCCATCTGTGGCATGGCGCTTGAACCCAAAACCGTCACCGCGGCGCCGGAGGAAAATCATGAGCTGCGTAACATGACGCTCCGTCTCTGGATCGGTGGCGCGCTGGCCTTGCCGGTGTTCGTGCTCGGCATGCTGCATCTTGCGCCGTCGCTCATGCACGTGGCGAACAGTGCGGTGAGTCGCTGGACGCAGTTTCTTCTTTCGACTCCGGTCGTGTGGTGGGCCGGCTGGCCATTCTTCGTGCGAGGTGCGAAGTCGCTGCGTTCGCGTCACTGGAATATGTTCACGCTGATCGCTCTTGGGGTCGGCGTCGCCTGGCTCTACAGCATTGTCGCCTTTTTTCTGCCGCAAATTTTTCCACCCGCGATGCGGCCGCATGGCGTGGTGGATGTATATTTTGAGGCGGCCGCGGTCATCGTTGTACTTGTTCTCGTGGGACAAGTCTTGGAACTGCGCGCGCGGGCCCGCACCTCGAGTGCGATCAAAGCGTTGCTGAATCTTTCCCCGCCGACGGCATTGCGCGTGAGTACTGACGGCGACAAGGAAGTGCCGCTCGCAGAAGTAAAAAGTGGCGACCGACTCCGTGTACGTCCTGGCGCGAAAATTCCCGTCGACGGCGTGGTCGAACAAGGCTCGTCGTCCGTGGACGAGTCGATGCTCACCGGTGAATCATTACCGGTGGAAAAGGGATCCGGCGAACGGGTCACCGGCGGCACCGTGAACGGAACGGGTGGCTTTGTGATGCGCGCGGAAAAAGTCGGCGCAGATACGGTGCTGTCGCGCATCGTGCAAATGGTCGCCGAGGCCCAACGCAGCCGTGCGCCGATTCAAGGACTCGCGGATAAAGTCGCTAGGATTTTCGTGCCGACGGTTGTCGCGACTGCGGTTATCACCTTCGTGATCTGGTATTTCTTCGGCCCCGATCCCAAGCTCGCGTACGCGATCGTGAACGCTGTCGCGGTTCTCATCATTGCGTGCCCGTGCGCGCTGGGACTGGCGACACCGATGAGCATCATGGTCGGCGTCGGTCGCGGTGCGCAGGAAGGTGTGCTCGTGAAAAATGCCGAGGCCCTCGAGTGGCTCGGCAAGGTAGAGTGGCTCGTGGTGGACAAGACGGGAACGCTGACCGAAGGCCGACCGCAGCTCGTCGACGTGGTGCCGCTCGAAGGCGTTGACGAAAAAAATCTCGTGCAACTGGCCGCTTCGCTTGAACGCGGATCGGAGCATCCGCTGGCCGCCGCGGTGGTGCGCGGAGCGGAAGCGAGAAAGATTTTGCTCCGCGACGCAGCGGATTTTCGTTCGGTCACGGCGGGTGGTGTCGCGGGAAAGATCGACGACAAATCAGTTCTCGTGGGGAAAGCTAAATTTCTCGAAACAGAGGGCGTGCGGGTACCACCGGCCGCTCTCGAGCGAGCGAATGCGCTGCAGGTCGACGGGAAGACCGTTTTGTTCGTCGCCGTGAATGCGCGCATCGCAGGCCTCCTGGCGGTGGCTGATCCGATCAAGCAGACAACGCGTGAAGCGATCACCGATCTACATCAACTCGGACTCAAACTCGTCATGGCAACCGGCGACAATCGGCGCACCGCCGAGGCGGTCGCGAAGCAGCTCGGCCTTGACCGCTTCGAAGCGGACATCGAACCCGCGGGAAAAATTCGTCTGGTGGAAGAGTTGAAGCGCAACGGTGTTCGCGTCGCCATGGCGGGCGATGGCATCAACGATGCACCGGCGCTCGTCGCCGCGGACGTGGGCATAGCGATGGGCACGGGAGCCGATGTCGCGATGGAGAGCGCGGGCGTCACGCTCGTGAAAGGCGATCTGCGCGGCATTGCAAAAGCGATTCACCTCTCGCGAGCCACGATGCGAAACATCCGGCAGAATTTGTTCTTCGCGTTCGTTTACAACGCGCTCGGCGTGCCCATCGCCGCGGGGATACTGTATCCGTTTTTCGGTGTTCTCCTCAGTCCGATGATCGCGGGCGCGGCGATGAGCCTGAGTTCAGTGAACGTCATTACGAACGCGCTCCGGTTGCGACGCGTACGACTTTGACGACGCTTATGTGCTACACGATGCGGTTCTGCCGCATCACTTCGGCGTACCAACGCGCACTGAGTTTTGGGGTGCGACGCTGGGTTTTGAAGTCGGTGTAGACGATGCCGAACCGGCGCGTGTAGCCGTCGGTCCATTCGAAGTTATCCATGAATGACCACAGAAAATACCCGCCGACCGGCACGCGTTCGCGGATCGTGCGGTGAAGTTCGACGAGACACTGACGGACATATTCGCGGCGATGGAGGTCGTTCACCTCGCCGTTGACGGGTGGGAGGTCGTCGTAGCCGGCGCCGTTTTCGGTGATGTAGATTTTCTTCACGCCGTAGATTTCGCGCGCGAGGCGCGGACCCCAATACATCGCCTGCGGCACGAGTTTCAGCCACGGCGCGTCGGCTTGCGGATATCCTGAGGGGAGCGGCAACCGCTCAAAACGGCTGCGGCGGCCAGCGCGCGCAAAGCTTCCGGTGTAAATGTTGAGACCGAGAAAATCGGTCGGGAGCGAAATGAGATCGAAGTCACCTTTGCGTGACACAGCGCGGTCCCTGCCGGTGATGCGCAGATAATCCCGCGAGTATCCGCCGCGGTAGATCGGATCGATCACACGGATGTTGTCGTCGATGAACGCCGCACGCGCCGCGGCGATGTTCGCCGCGGTTTCGATGACGGGCACTGAAATCTTCGCATCGTCGGTGATGCCGACGCGCGCGCCGCGTCCGCCGTGTTCGCGTACCGCACGCACACCGTGACCATGCGCGAGCAGCGCGTGATGATAGGATTGGTTGATGACCTGCTCGGGTTCATTCAACGCGGGAGGACGGATCGTGCCGCCGTAGGCGAGACGCGTGAAGCAGCCGGTCTCGTTGAGCGTGATCCAATTTTTCACGCGGTCGGCGTAGGCTTGGACAATCGTGTCGGCGTAAAGCGCAAACGCGTCTGCGGTCGAGCGAACGCGCCAGCCGCCTTCGTCTTCGAGCGCTTGAGGCAGATCCCAATGAAACATCGTGACCCACGGTGTGATGCCGCGCGCGAGCATCGTATCGATCAACCGGTGATAAAAATCGACGCCCTTCTGATTCACGGCGCCACGACCGGTGGGGAAGATGCGTGGCCAGGCAATCGAGAGTCGATAATGCTTCACACCGAGCGCCGCCATCAGCGCGAAATCGGCCTTGAAGCGATGGTAATGGTCACACGCGACGTCGAGCGTATCACCATTTGCGATGCGACCGGGCTGGCGGACGAAACGGTCCCAGTTGGATTCGCCTTTTCCATCTTCGAAGGCCGCGCCCTCGATCTGGGGCGCGGCGGCGGCGACGCCCCAGATGAAGTTTTTTGGAAAAGAAAAACTCGTCACCTCAGTGTGTCTTCAATTTTCCCGTTCCCCCCGGAGCATGTGAAAAGTCGCGATCACACACCCCGGCGCTACTCGCCACCCCTCTCAAGAGGGGATTTTCCTGAGCCATAAACAGCCGAAGTCCCCTCTTGAGAGGGGTGCCCGAAGGGCGGGGTGTGTTGGCTTGCGCGGCTCGAGGCGGGCAGTTCGAGTTCGAGCAGGGCGACGCCGGGGCTTTCCATCGTAAAGCGAGCGTGGGTGCTGGCACCGGCGTTTTCGAAATGGACCGGCGACGACGAGGTTTGCAGCGCGTTGTCGGCGGCGAGTTCTTTCGTTTGCGCGCGGGAAAGATAGGGCGGTTGGCCAAGTTCGCGCCAACGCGTGATCACGTTGTTCTCGATCGAATCGATCCGATAGAGCCGGCCCGGGCGAGCGCCGGCTGGCAGATCCACGGTGACTTCGATCGATTTCTGTTCCGGATGGTCGCTGTCGTCGGAGGCGTAAACTAACACGTGCGCCACCCGGTCGGTCGACGTGGTGATGATCGCGTTACACATCGCATCGGTGCCGACGCCAATCGTGGACACGCGTTCGTGGCCGAGGCGGGCGAGCAGTTCAAACGCGTGATAGGCGGGTTTGCGGAGGCCTTGCAAATTGAGGAGTCCGTATCCGCCGAAGAAGGCTTCACGACCGTAACCGACCTGGTCGTAGATGTCACTGAGACACCAATACGCAAAGGCATCCGCTTCCTGTGAGGCGTCGGCCAGGAGGCGCGTGATGAAGGCGGCCTCGGCCGGATGCTCGCGCCGGTGATCGACCGCGTGGAAGGAGCGGCCCCACTCGTTCCAATGCAGCTCACTCTTGAAGCCGCTGCGATCCAGCATCGCGCGGACGTTGCGCATAATGTCCTGCGCGAAGGTCGGCGATGTGCTGCCGCGGGTCGCGGCTTCCGGATCAAACGGCGCGAGCGGGTGATCGGCGGCGCTGTCGTTGTTATAAATGTGAGTGATGAGATAGTCGGGCGGACAATCGTTCTTCTGGCCAAACTCGAGCAGTTCTTGAATCCATTCGGCGCGTCCGGTGGAGGGGCCGCCGACGCGAAGGCTGGCATCAACTGATTTGATGGCGCGGTAGGTGGTCGCCCAGAGTTGATGAAAGTCCGCGAGATCACCGCCCCAAAACCAGCCGCGGAGATTGGGCTCGTTCCACACTTCGAACGGCCATTGGCGAACGACCTCGATTGAATAGCGATCGACCGCGTGAAGCACGGCGTCGTGCACAAAGTTTTCCCACTGCTTCCAATCTTTCGGCGGGCTCGTGTGAGCCTTGGTTGAAAACACCGTGAGCGGGCCGGAGGCCATCGCGCTGGGAATAAAGGAGGTGGTGAAGACCGGCTGAAGTTTGCGATCGAGGAGCGAGTCGAGCACGTAGTCCACGGTCTGCCAGTTGGAGCGGGGCTGTTTCGGCTCGAAGCCCATGAAGGCGCCCGGACTGGGACAGAAGGCGCGCATCTCGTCGTCGAAAATACCGACGGCGCGCACGTGGGTGGCGCGGAGTTCGCGCTGAGCCATCTCAAGCTGCT
This sequence comes from uncultured bacterium, assembly GCA_967755055.1. Classification (GTDB taxonomy): domain Bacteria; phylum Verrucomicrobiota; class Verrucomicrobiia; order Opitutales; family Opitutaceae; genus Opitutus. The sequence continues at coordinate 2,777 of CBRAFL010000192.1, read as the reverse complement.
CCTGCATATCGCGACGAACCATCCAGCGAAACTGATCCACATTAAGGATACCTTCCCACGTGTGGCGGAATGGCGTGCGGGGCGCGGACCAATTCGGACTCAGCTGGATTTTGCGGACGGTCGCGCTGCGGGCGCCGGCCTCCGGCAAATTGGTTTTCGGGAAAGCTGATTGTCCCGTGAGGGTCTGCATGACGCGAATAGGGTGCGAATGCGCGCCAGCTGAAACATTCTGTGCGTTCAAGCGCATGAGAGGCGATGAGCGGGTGGGGTGCTTATTTCGCGACAGGTACAGGGTCGTCGCAATGTGCTCATGCGGTTGAACAATGTGCGGATTTATCTCGGTCGAAGAGGCGACAAGGTGTGCGCCGACAAGCACTCAGACCCCTATCGCCACTCCCTCTCTCTCTCCTGGATATGAGCCCGCCGCAGTTTCTACCCTCGGCGGAATGCGTCGCCAAGTCCGGATATTCTCTTAGCCAACCCTAAACACCAAACTCATGAAATTAAGCACAGGATCAACCGCCAGAACCCGACTCCGGTGGTTCGCCGCCAGCCTGCCACTGCTGGCGTTGTCGACGTTCGGCCAGACCACCGACGCGAGCTCCGCGAACTCCGCAAAAAAAGACGACGAGACGATCATCCTGTCCCCCTTCGTTGTACGCACCGAATCCGAAGAAGGTTACTATTCGCCCGAAGCGGTCGGTGCCACGCGCACCCGCACGGCGCTGATCGACCTCCCGATCAACCTGACGGTCTTCAACGAAAATTTCATTAACGACATTGGCGCCCGTGATCTGGCGGATATCGTGTCCTTCGCCTCGGGCGTGAGCGCGGCTCCGACCAATGCCTCCGATACCGCCGGAGGTGACACCCTGGGGTTCAACATTCGCGGTCAGGGCGCCTTCGTGCCGAATCGCAACGGCGTGCGACGGCTCCGCGTCGTGGATACTTCAACCATTCAGCGCGTCGAGGTCATCAAGGGCCCGAATTCATTGCTCTACGGACCGGCTTCGCCTGGCGGAGGCGTGAATTACATCACGAAGCGTCCCGTGCAGCGGCGGATCGCTTCGACGACCGTGCAGGTGGGCAGCTATGAATTCTACAAGGCGACCATCGATGTGAACGTGCCGACCCCGAATAAGAAACTCGCCGTGCGTTTCGTGGGGGCCTACGAGGATTCCCAATCCTGGATCGAGCGCTTTCACAAATACGAGAAGGTGCTTTATCCATCGTTGACGTGGTGGATCCGTCCGGAAACGACGCTTACGGTGGAATGGGAACAGACGCTGCAGGACCGTGACGCCCCGCAGGGCTCGTTACCGCAGCACAACTGGATCGACCCCGACGACATGGCCCGGATCGTGGGCCGCAGCTGGAACCCCCGTGGACCGCATGACTATCACGCGACCGAGATGACCGCGTTCACGGCGGAGTTGCATCACAAGTTCAACGAGAATTTCAATCTTCGCTTGAATTGGTCGGACGTGTCGTGGGAAGACTTTACCAAGAACTCGCAGGCCGGCACGGGCGTCGCGAGTCTATTTGCGGTGCCAGCCATCACCTCCACCTCCCCAAGTGCGGGCGGCAGCGCGCCGCCAGCCGCCATCCCGACACTCGGTGGCCGCACGCACAGCTATAGTGATCGCGGCTCGTGGGACAAATACCGGCAGGTCGAGCTCTACAACACATTCGAATTCGTCGGGGTGAAGGTGCAGAATCTTTTCGGCTATCAACTCGGTCAGGAGAAGTTCATCCAAGTGCTGGCGACGACCGGAGCGCCGACCGATACGACATTCTGGAATATTCAGGACCGCAGCACTTGGGTGCTCACCGAGCGGTTCGCCCCTGGTTCGCGGGTCAACTACGGCCAGGGTACGGGCACTTGGGCGCGAAATACGATGAACAGTGGCTACTTCATCAACCAGCTCACGTTCTTCGACGACAAGTTCCACACGATGGTGGGCGCTCGCTTGGACAAGATCAAAGCCGATGGCCTGGGGAATCCGACGGTCGACAACACCACCGCTTACGATCCGGCTGGTGGGACCACCCCGGTGCAGAAATCGACGCTCGCGTACTCGAATTCCGAACTTCCGTCGAAGTTCTCGCCGCAGGCCGGCATCCTTTACAAGCCGATGAAGGGACTGTCGTTCTTCGCGAACTATTCGCGATCGATCGTCAACCTCTACACCACGGTCGCCCGCCGCTCTGATGGTTCTTTTTTCACGCCGATTCCTGGCACGGGCGAGGGGTATGACTTCGGCGTCAAAACCGACATGTTCGCGAACAAGGTTTCCGGTGTGCTTTCGTTCTTCCAAGTGGAGGAAAAGGACATCGTTCGGCAACTCGCCCAGGTTTCGCTGCCGAATGTGGACAATGGTGCACTCTTCACGCCCTCCGAACAGAGCGGCGTGAATCGCTCGCAGGGTGTCGAGCTGGACGTCACTGTCCGGCCGGCAAAGGGCTGGCAGCTTGGCGGCGGCTACGCCTACAACTATTCGTGGGTACTGACCGACACGGCGGCAGTGGCCTATCTCAACGGCGGCGCTTCCAACGGCACGAAGGTGGAGACCCGCACCAATCACCAACTCGGGTTCACCTCGCGGCATCGCTTTTCCGGGTTCTTGCGGAAGGATCTCGGCGCGATCGGACCGTTCTCGAATACTTATGTGACGGCGAACGGCACGATCGTCGGCGATCGTCCCTACACGGAAGCCTGGTACAAAAAAGTGACCTCGGCCTCTGATCCAGGTGTAATGACAAAGCCTTACGATCTT
>CBRAFL010000191.1:0-10758 GCA_967755055.1 uncultured bacterium | reverse complement strand
ACCGGGAAATCCTGTTTTCAAAATCAGACCCTGCCCATTTGCACCAGAGCCCTAGCAGCCATCCAGACCGCACGTCTCGCCCGGACTCACCGCAGCCGGCGCGGCAGATTTGACCTCGAGCGCCAGCCATTCCCGCCACGCGGCGACGTTTCCAAAATAGGGGCCGACGTCGACCGCGAAGATTCGTCCGTCGTGTTCAAGGGCAAAGGTTGGAAATCCGTCTCCGCCGACGCGAGCCAGCAGTGCCCGGCTTTCGACCATATGCGCCTGGGTCTCCGCCCCGCTGATACGGTCAAACGCGCGGACAAACGGCTCGCGTTCCAAGCCAATGCTCACGGCGAGTTCGATCAGCACATTCTGCTCCGAAACGCGCCGACCCTCTACGTAGTGCGCCGTTTGTAGTCGTGACAACAAATCCAATGCGCGGCCACCCAACTGATCCGCCGCCAGTACCGCGGTAATCGGCGGCTCGGAATCGAATACCGCCGACGTGTCACGCAACAATCCCTCGAAATATGGCTCGCCGAAAGGCTGACCCGTGAGTTGAGCAATGCGTCGGTCGTGCGGCATCACATAAGCGCGCAACTGCGGCGAGACCATCTGGCGACGACGACCTGTCATCATCCCGCCGGCATGGGCCTTCACGTCGACGACCTCGCGCGCGGCGCGGACAAGCGGCGCGGCACCATAGCACCAGCCGCATAACGGATCGTGAATGTAGTGGAGGGTGGTATTCGTATTCATGTGATCGGAAGCTGAATGAAGCCGAGTCGGCTCCGAGAGTTGAAGTGAGCAGCTAACCACTTACTCCGGTTCAGAAAAGGCCTTTGGTTACGAAACGATACCACGGAACGTTTTTCCCACAAGAGAGGTCTTTTTTCTCACCAAGTTACTTCGTCGTAACCATCCGTCACGCGCTCCAAACTTTCGGCGACCGCTAGAGAACTCAGCTGGCCTCTGTGCCACTCTGCGACCTCAACTTCTTTTTATCTGCTGCGCGAACAACACGGCGTGTTCGATCCACGTGATCACCGCGTCGAGGTTGTGCTCGCGCTTGAGATCGCAGAATAAAAATGGCCGCGCACCGCGTTGGATCTTCGCGTCACGGTCCATCACCCCGAGGTCGGCTCCCACGAGCGGCGCGAGGTCGATTTTATTGATGATCAGCAAATCACTGAACCGAATCGCCGGCCCACCCTTCCGTGGAATTTTATCTCCTTCGGCGACGTCGATCACATAGATGAACGCATCGACCAGCTCGGGTGAAAACGTGGCGGTGAGATTATCGCCACCGCTCTCGACGAGGAGGAGTTGCAGATCCGAAAACTTCGCCTCCAACGCGCGACACGCCTGCTCGTTCATCGTCGTGTCATCGCGAATGGCGGTGTGTGGACAACCACCGGTTTCAACTCCCGCGATCCGCTCAGCGGGCAGCGCGCTGTGTTGAATGAGGAACTGCGCGTCTTCCGAGCAGTAGATGTCATTCGTGACGACCGCCATCGAGTAACGTTCGCGCAGCCGCTGACAGAGTTTGAGACAAAGCATCGTCTTGCCGGAACCAACCGGCCCGCCGATGCCAATGCGAGGAGGACGGATCATGGGGGAAAGTAGCGAGTAGCGGGTAGCGGGTAGCGAGTAGAAATTCAGCGGATCGCATGCTCGCTACTCACTACGCGCTACTCGCTACTTCACGAAATAAACATCCGCGAGTCGGCGGTCTCGTGCCGGGCAGCAGCGATGTCGAGCCACGGGTTGAACCAGCCGATCTCGTCAAAGCTCACTTGTTCTGCCGCGGCGATGATCGCTGGCGCTTCCTGCAACGCCTCGGTGAGCAGTGACTGGCTCGCGTTCTGTCCGAGGCGCAGCAGTTTCATTGCTGCGGATAAAACGCCGGCGACCGTCGCGTACGAGATGCCCGACAACACCGCGACCAACGGCGCTCCGAGCGCGTGACCTTCCAACGCCGCTGAAACCGCCGGAGAGAACGGCCAATGCTCCGCTTCAGCGCGCGAAAGATAGTCACGAGCGACAGAATCATTTCGCAGCGACGCAACCAGCTCGGCGCGTTGCCGGCCGATATTGTCGGCGGCGAGCCGGGCTTCGCGTGCCGTTTTGAGCGCCGACGACAACCGACAAATCTCGCCGACGCGTATCCAGTCTTTCGCTGCAAACGCTTTCGACGCGTGAATCGCGAGGGGCAGCTCCGACTGGCGTAACGCCGGCAGCACCGATCGAAAAACAAATTCACGCAGCGTGGCGCGATCGCGCACGACGCCTGCCTGCACAAGCCCTTCGAGACCGAACGAATGCGCGTAGCTGCCCGTCGGATAAAACGAGTCGCCCGCCTGCAACACGCCGCAGAGCCAGGCAGCGTCAATGTTTGTGGCTCGGTCCACGTTCATCAGAAGCAGTTTGGTTTCCACGAGCAAAACGTCCCAGCCGAAATACGGCGGTTGTTGGTTTAAACGGCACTTTCAAGCGCTCGAGCAACTGCCGCACCGCAGGCTCGTCGGGCGCAAGCAAGCGCGTGGGCTCTGCCGACAATTCCAGATGGAGATTTCCAATCGCCCAGCCGATCCCCGCTGCGGCCGACGGCGCGACATCGAGCGAAATTTCCACCACTGCCTCAGGCTGTTGCGCGATGACATAGCGCGCTGTGGCCGTTTGAAAAAACGTATCGCCGTGTTTGAGAGGCGCAGCGAGCTCGAAGCCGAACTCAGTCCCATCGTTTGCCGTCCCACGCCAGAGCCGTTTCGCAATCATCAAGCGATCCGTCCGCAGCGCGACTTCCGCAATCGTAAGATCAGGTTGGGCAACCGGCGCGCGGACAAGGTGCAAAAAAGCCATCGGCAGGAGGACTTCTACTCAAGCGTCAAATGTCGCTGGTCACGTTTGGCATGCCAGAACCGTTGAATCCGAATCATGCGGTCAAGTTCATCGACGCGATACAGAATCAGATAGTTTTTCTGCAAAATTTTCCTCACGCCAGGGCGACTCCGCAACAACACGCCACGATGCGGCAACTTTCCGAGGGATTCCGCCAGCTCAATTAACTCCAAACCCATCCGCTCGGCCGCACGTGGGTCGTCCCGTGCAATGAAACGAACAATTTCTTCCAAATCGCGCTCCGCCGGCTTCGTATAGATCAGCCGGTAGTCCATGTCTTGAGTTTACGACGAATCTCTTCGGGCGAGACTCCGCCCTCCGCGGCAAACGAGCGATCGGCTTCATCAATCGCGGCAAGCAGCTCGGGATCTTCGTCGATATGCTCAAGCCATTCTCGCAGCGCCTCCCGCTCAACCACGGGGAGATTGAGGATGGCGGACTGGATCTCAGCGAGTCTGGTCATGATGCAACGTTAACCTGGGGATATTTCATGGCAAGAGACGCTCAGAACAAAAAATACCGCTGCGCCATTGGCAGCACTTTCGCGGGCTCACAGGTGAGCACTCGGCCGTCGGCTTTCACCGTGTAGGTCTCGGGATCGACTTCGATCTTCGGCAACGCGTCGTTGAGCACCATGTCCTTCTTCCCTATTTTGCGGCAGCTCTTTACGCCCTCGAGCCGGCGGCGAAGCCCAAGATCCTTCAACGAACCGTGATCAATTGAGGCCTGACTGACAAAGGTGACATTGGTCGAAGCGAGCGCTTTGCCCGCGGCGCCAAACTGCGGCCGATAAAAGGTCGGCTGGGGCGTCGGGATCGATGCATTTGGATCACCCATATTTGCCCATGCGATGAAGCCGCCCTTCAGCACGAGTTCTGGTTTCACGCCGAAAAGTGACGGTTTGAAGACGACCAAATCTGCGAGCTTCCCCACTTCCAGCGAACCGACGATGTGAGAAATTCCATGAGCGATCGCAGGATTGATCGTGTATTTCGCGAGATAACGCAGCGCGCGGAAATTATCCGCCGCACCATGTTCCGACCCGTAGCCCGCCACGTGAGCGGCGGGATCCCTGCGCTCACGCGCAGGGCCACTCGGTTCCAGCTTTCCGAACTGCATCTTCATTTTATGCGCCGTTTGCCACGTGCGAATAATGACTTCGCCGATGCGGCCCATCGCTTGCGAATCCGACGACATCATCGAGATCGCACCGAGATCATGCAGACAATCCTCGGCCGCGATCGTCTCAGGGCGGATGCGCGATTCGGCGAACGCGACGTCCTCCGGAATTTTCGAATCGAGGTGATGGCAGACCATGAGCATGTCGAGATGCTCATCGATCGTATTCACGGTAAACGGACGCGTCGGATTGGTAGACGACGGGAGAACGTTCGCCTCGCCGCACACACGGATGATGTCAGGCGCGTGTCCGCCGCCCGCGCCTTCGGAGTGAAACGTGTGAATCGTGCGGCCCTTGAACGCCTTGATCGTTTCTTCGACGAAACCGGATTCGTTCAACGTGTCCGTGTGAATCGCGACCTGCACGTCGAGTTCGTCCGCCACACCAAGGCAAACATCAATTGCCGCCGGCGTCGTGCCCCAATCCTCGTGAAGTTTTAAGCCGATTGCGCCGGCAAGAATCTGTTCACGCAACGGCGCGGCCGTGCCGCAATTCCCTTTCCCGAGAAAACCCAAATTCATCGGGTACGCTTCCGCCGCTTCCAGCATCCGGTGGAGATTCCATGCACCCGGCGTGCAGGTCGTCGCGAACGTCCCTGTCGCCGGACCCGTCCCGCCGCCGAGCATCGTCGTGATGCCAGCGCTGATCGCTTCGTCGATCTGTTGCGGACAAATAAAATGGATATGCGAATCGATCCCACCCGCGGTGATAATGCACCCTTCTCCAGCGAGTACTTCCGTCGCCGCGCCGACGATCATCGGGTTCTTTTTTCCCGTGCGTGGATCAGGATAAATTGAGCCCAGTCCGCTTTGAATTCCCGGATTTCCACCGTGGCCGATTCCAACGATGAGCCCGTGCTTGATGCCGATATCCGCTTTGATGACGCCGAGAATCGGATCGAGGATCAGCGCATTGGTGATGACGAGGTCGAGCGATTCCGCGTCGAGAGCGGTCGGCGATTGTCCCATTCCATCGCGAATGACTTTACCGCCACCAAATTTGATTTCGTTTCCATAACCGCCGCCTTCGGCGATGAGATCGCGTTCCACCTGGACGAACAGCTCTGTATCAGCGAGCCGGACGCGATCGCCCATAGTGGGACCGAACATCTCAGCATATTGGCGGCGAGTGAGTCTCAGAGGCATAAGAAAGGACAGTCGGAGTTAACCACTAATGAACACTCATGGGCACTAATACTGAAAAATCGCACAGGAATTTATTAGCGCCGATTAGTGTCCATTAGTGGTTCAACGGATCGATCAGAGTTTTCCATTCACTTTCGCGTTCAGGCCATAGACTTCGCGGGTACCGGCGAGCGCGACGAGTTCGACTTCCTTGGTGTCGCCCGCTTCAAAGCGCACGGCCGTTCCCGCCGGAATGTTTAGGCGAAACCCGCGCGATGCGGCGCGATCGAAACGCAGGGCCTCGTTCGTTTCGAAGAAGTGATAATGTGAACCGACTTGAATCGGACGATCGCCCGTGTTGGCAACGACGAGCGTTTTCGTTTCCAAATCCACGTTTGCGAGCAACGGTGGCGAGTTTTCCGCGACAATGATTTCTCCAGGAATCATATTCATCGAATGGGATGGTGAACGGTGACGAGTTTCGTACCGTCGGGAAACGTGGCTTCGACTTGCACGTCGTGAATCATGTCGCCGACGCCTTCCATCACGTCGGCCGTCTTGAGGATAGTGGTTCCATAGCTCATCAGATCCGCCACCGAGCGACCGTCACGCGCGCCTTCGATGATCTCGTACGTGATGATCGCGATGGCTTCGGGATAATTGAGCTTCAAACCCCGCGCCTGACGCCGCCGGGCCAGGTCGGCGGCGGTGACGATGAGAAGTTTTTCGCGTTCGCGTGGTGTGAGGTGCATGGGCTCGGCGGATGTCGGAGTAGTGAGTAGCGAGTAGCGGGTAGCGAGTAGAAGAAGAAAATGACGGCGCCGTATCGTAGTATTTTCAGTGATGCTCGCTACCCGCTACTCACTACCCGCTACTTCCGCTCACACCTGCAGATGCTTTTTCACCACTTCGTCGGTCAAGCTGGCGATCGGTCCGGAGACGACGACTACACCGCGATCCATCGCATAAAAACGGTCGGCGACCTCGCGGCAGAAATCGACGTATTGCTCGACGAGCAGAATCGCGAGCGCGTGCTCTTGCTTCAGCTGTTGGACGGCGTGCTTGATGGCTTCCACGTCCTTGGCCGCGCGATCAATGGCTTCGGCGGGAGCGGCGGGTGCTTTCAATTTTTTCAACGTGTCGCCGATCTGGTCGATGATCGACGGCTGAATGCCTTCGGTAGGTTCGTCGAGGATGAGGAGCTTGGGTTTCGTGAGGAGCGCGCGGCCGATCGCGAGTTGCTGTTGCTGACCACCCGAGAGCACGCCGCCTTTGCGTGAGAGCATTTCCTTGAGGACGGGGAAAAGCCCGAAGACGCGCTCGAGTCCCTCCTGGTCGGATGCGCGGCCCCGACCGTGGACGACGAGACCGACGCGGAGGTTTTCCTCAACGGTGAGGAGGGGGAAGATGTCGCGGCCCTGCGGCACGTAAGCGATGCCAGCGCGGGCGCGCACGTCGGGGGCGAGTTTCCCGACGTTGCGGTCGTCGAAGGTGATCGTGCCGGCGCGAGCGGGAAGCAGACCAGTGATGGTGCGGAGTGTGGTGGTTTTGCCGACGCCGTTGCGGCCCATGAGAGCGACAACTTCGCCGGCGTTCACCTCGAAATTCACCCCACGGAGAATGCGGGAGCCAGCGATGTCGGTTTCGACGGCGAAGAGCTGAAGCAAGGCGCTCATTCGGAGTGAACCACAAAGGCACAGAGGCACGAAGGAAGACCAATTTTGCAGATCGGTCTCAGTGTCTCCGTGTCTCTGTGGTTAAATTCTGCTGTCTTCATCGATTCCCGTGTTTGCCGCGGCCGAGATAGACTTCGCGAACTTTTTGGTTGGACTGCACTTCGTCGAATTTCCCTTCGCAGAGCACGGTGCCTTGGTGGAGGACGGTGACCTGGTTGTCGCGAGCGATCTGTTTCACGAAGGCCATGTCGTGTTCAACGACGACGATGCTGTGTTTGCCAGAGAGCTCGATGAGCAGCTCGCCAGTGCGATGCGTTTCTTCGTCGGTCATGCCGGCGGCAGGTTCGTCGACGAGCAGTACTTTCGGATCTTGCGCGAGGAGCATACCGATCTCGAGCCACTGCTTTTCGCCGTGAGCGAGCAGACCGGCCTTCCAATCGCGTTTGTCGGAAAGACGGATGAGTTGCAGCAATTCGTCGAGGTGATCGCGGTCGGTCGAGGAAAGTTTTCGGAAAAGGGACGCGAACACGCCGCGCGGGCCTTTGAGCGAGAGAACAAGATTGTTCCAGACGGTGTGCTCGACGTAGACGCTGGGCGTTTGAAATTTCCGGCCGATGCCGAGGCGATTGATTTCGTATTCGTTGAGTTCGGTGAGGTCGTGACTCGCGGCGGGATCAGAGCCGAACTCGATCTTGCCCTTGTCGGGTTTGGCGCGTCCGGTGATGAGATCGAAAAACGTGGATTTCCCAGCTCCATTCGGGCCGATCACGGTACGCAGCTCGCCGGCGAACAGGTAGAAGTTCAGATTCGTGATGGCTTTGAAGCCGTCATAAGTCTTCGAGACGTCCTCGACGGTCAGTAGCGGATGATGGCTCAAGACTTCGCCTCCGTGAGATTTTTTTTCCAGAGCGGGGCGAGGCGCTTCGGCAGACTCACGAGACCGCCTGGCAGGAAGAGCACGACGAGAATAAACAACGCGCCGAGCATGATGAGCCAGAGATCGGGATAGGCCCGCGAGGCCCAACTCTTCAGGAGGTTGATACTGAGAGCTCCGAGAATCGGGCCGATGAGTGTGCCACGTCCGCCGACGGCGACCCAGACGACGGCTTCGAGGGAGTTTTGCGCCTTCATTTCCTCGGGGTTGATGATGCCAGCTTGTGGGACGAAGAGCGCGCCACCCACGGCGGCGATGGCCGCGGCGAGCACGAAAATGAAGAGCTTGTAGTGCGTCGTGGCGTAGCCGCTGAACAGCACACGGTTTTCGCCGTCGCGGATGGCCTGCTGCACGAGACCGAACTTGGTGCGGTTGAGCCAGCGGCAGAGGAGATAAACGAGCAACAGCGTGAGCGCCGTCACGATGTAGAGACCGCGCATGGTTACGGGACCGGCTTCCCTCTCCACGAGTGAGTGGCCGAGGATGAACTTAAAATCAGTGAAACCATTGTTGCCGCCGAGGAGGAGATTGTTACGGAAAAACAGAATCGAAGCGGCGTAGGTGAGAGCTTGCGTGAGGATGGAAAAATACACGCCGCGGATGCGTGAGCGAAACGCGAGGTAGCCGAACACATACGCGATGAGGCCAGGCACGAGAAACACCATCGTGAGCGCGAAAGGAAAACTGGAGAACGGTTCCCAGAAAGCGGGCAACTTCGTCCAACCGAGAAACACCAGGAAGTCCGGGATCGGTTTATGATATTGTCCGAGATCACCGATCATCCGCATGAGGTACATGCCATGCATGTAACCCCCGAGCGCGAAAAACAGCGCCTGGCCGAGGCTGAGCAATCCGGTGTAACCCCAGAGAAGATTCACCGACATCGCGAGCAAGGCGTAGCAGAGATATTTTCCCCAAACGCTGATCGTAAATGTGCTGATCGCGCCGAACGCGTGGAGCATGGGAAAACCCACGAGGAAAAACAGCGCGACGAGCGAGAGCGCCGTGAGTTCGAGGCGGTCGCCGACTGGCGGGCGCGGGGAGGATTTGGTGCTCATCGCTTATTCGTCGAGGGTTCGGCTGCGCGTCGAGAAGAGCCCGGACGGTTTCCACTGGAGAAAAAGAATGATACCGCCGAGCACCATGATTTTGCCGAAGACGGCGGCGTCTTGCGCGAGATTCTGGAGGAAGCTGCCGATGCCCGGCACCCAGCGGAGACCGGGCGCCCATGATGGCAGATACTGCTGCAACACCTGGTCGATGCCACCGATGCTAAACGCGCTGATAACTGTGCCGACAATGCTGCCTACCCCACCGACCACAACGACCATGAACGAGTCGATGATGTAGTTCTGCCCGAGCGTCGGGCCGACGTTGCCGATCTGGCTGAGGAACGCGCCAGCGAGGCCCGCGAGACCGCTGCCGAGTCCGAAGGTGAGCATGTTCACGCGTATCGTGCGCACACCCATGCAGGACGCCATCGCGCGGTTTTGCATGACGGCGCGAATGAGAAGGCCGAGGGGCGTTTTCGTGAGTACGAGCCACATGCCGAAGACAATCACGATGCCAAATCCGATTACGAAAACGCGGTTCCAACCAAGGAGGACGTCGTTCACTGTCCAGTTGCCACTGAGGTAAGTGGGACTGCCAACCTGGACGTTGTTGGAACCAAACATGAGTTTCAAAATCTGCTGCATCACGAGCGACACGCCCCACGTCGCGAGCAGCGACTCGAGTGGACGGCGGTAGAGAAACTGAATGACGGTGCGCTCGAGCACGATGCCGGCCAGCGCAGCGCTGAGAAAACTGAGCGGGATCGCGACGACGAAATACCACTGGTAGGCGGTCCCGGTGAGATTGAGGCCGCCGAGATGGAGGTTGAGCCCGAAAAACGGAAGCGTGATGCCGGCGCCAAAAACATTTTGCACCACGTAGGTCGTATAGGCGCCGACGGCGATCATCTCGCCGTGCGCCATGTTGATGACGCGCATCAATCCGAAGGTGATCGCGAGTCCGAGCGCGCCAACGAGAAGGATGCTGCCGGTGCTGATGCCACGAAAAATTGTACCGAAGAAATCAACCGCAGAGCGGTGAGTCTCAACCGCACTCAATGCGCTGCGCGCGGCCGAGATGGTGGCGGAGTCTTTCTTCTCCTCGGCATCGGCGAGAACTTTTTTGAGAAAATCAGTGCTGGAGAGCGTGTGGAGTTCCTTAAGCTCGCCGAGAGCGGCGAGGCGAACTTCGGTCTTGGCATCCTTGAGGTGAATGAGAGCGATGGCTTCACGGAGTATACGGAGCACTTTGGGGTTCGCTTCCAATTTGAGTCGGGCCTCGAGCGCGAAAAGTTTTTCGACGTCCTGTGTTTGGCCGATGGTCTGGATGGCTTGAATGCGTTTAGCGGGATCGGGCGATGCGAGATCGATGAGATCGAGCACCGCTTTCATGGCGCGACGCAGAGACGAATTGTGGTCGACGGAGGTGAGATCGCTCGCGACGAGGCGGAGTGGTTTACCGGCGGGATCAGTCAGCGGGACGCCGGTGTCGACGCGAAGCGCACTCTGCGCACCGGCGGAATCCTTCTCGCCGACGAGTTGAACGGGAATTTTAATTCCCTCGGGTACGGCGAATAAAAAGAGGCGATCCTTTCGCCAGGCATCGAGGAGAACGGGGATGGCTTCGTCGCCTTGACCAGCAAGCGAGGCGATTAAATTGCGCTGATCCGTGGAATCCTCGGCGAGGATGGCTTTGACAACGACTTGTCGCGGCGTGTCGGCAGCCAACAAAGGCACGATACCTACGACGAATAGCGCAAGGAGACCGAGAGCGCGGCGGAGGAAATTCATCGGCAGGAGTTTCGAGTCACGAATGCAGGAGTCATGCGAACAAAAAGGGGCGGGCGCTCTTTATGCACCCGCCCCGCGATTTTTTTTAGTCAGTGCGCGAAGCGCGCTGGAGCGA
>CBRAFL010000190.1:0-10770 GCA_967755055.1 uncultured bacterium | reverse complement strand
GGTGCTGCACTGATGCTCGTAAAGATTACCGAGCACCTGCAGCGCGAAATCCTTAAAGGCCAGTGTCGGTCCGTGGAAGAGCTCCAGCACGTGAAGATTCGGAGCCAGCTGTTTCAACGGCGCTATCTCCGGATGCGAGAACGTCGTGTACGATTTTTCAACGATGGATCTAAACGTCGCCGGCTCGATGTCGTTCGCGAACACGCGCAAAAACTCGAAGCACAACTCGGCATAACCGAGTCCAGCGAATCGTTTCAAGTCGCCCGAAAAATCCGGCAGCGTTTCCGGCAAATACAACCCGCCATCCGGCGCCAGCCCCGTGGCAACCGCTTCGGAAAAGCGGACCGACTGAGTCTGTCCTCGAGTGGAGGTGTAGCGCATGGAAAGTAGCGGGTAGCGAGTAGCGAGTAGTGAGTAGTGAGTAGATTCGAGCCTTCGGATGCTCGCTACTCGCTACCCACTACTCGCTACTTCACAGAATTAAATGTTCTCCAGGTCGAACGCGCTATGCGCGACGCGCGCAGCTTCGTCCGCCTTATCCTTCGAAATCACCACCGAGATTTTGATCTCCGACGTACTGATCAGCTCGAGGTTGATGCTCGCATCCGCGAGCGCCTGAAACAATTTCGCCGCCACACCGCTGTGTGTGCGCATGCCCACGCCGACGACGGAAAGCTTGGCGATGTTTTCGTCCACCGCGACTTCCCCGCCAATTTCCTTCAACACCGGCGCGAGCGCCAACACCGTTTTCGCCGTCTCGGTTTGAGGAACCGTAAAAGTCAGATTGGCCACACCCTGGCGGCCTACGTTCTGCACAATCATATCCACGTTGATGTGGGCGTTCGCGAGCGCGTTAAACACCTTGGCCGCCGAACCTGGTTTGTCGGCAATACTACTCACCAAAACTTTGGCTTGGTCCTTGTCGACGGCAACGCCACGGACGACGACCTTTTCCATGTAGACGACTTCCTGTTTCACGATTGTTCCTGGGTTACGGTTAAAGGAGGAGCGAACTTCGAACACGACATTGTACTTCGCCGCAAATTCGACGGAGCGCGATTGCATGACTTTGCTTCCAAGTGAAGCGAGCTCGAGCATTTCGTCGTAGCTGATCTCGGTGAGTTTTTTCGCGGTCTTCACCACGCGCGGATCCGCCGTGTAAACGCCGTCCACGTCCGTGTAGATCTCGCACTTGTCGGCGTGGATCGCGGCCGCCAGAGCGATCGCCGTAAGATCGGAACCACCGCGGCCGAGCGTGGTAATCTGGCCGTCGTCGTTGATGCCTTGAAATCCGGCAACGATGATGACTTTGCCCGCCGCGAGATCTTTTTCGAGCGGCTTGGCGTTGATCGTTTTGATTTTCGCTTTGGTGTGAACCTCGTCTGTGAAAATTCCCGCCTGGGCACCCGTATAACTCACCGCGTCCACGCCGATCCCATGCAGCGCCATCGCGGTGAGTGCGATGGTTTCCTGCTCACCGATGGAAAGCAGCTGATCCATTTCACGCTCGCTCGGATTGGCGCACACGGCTTTCGCGCGCGCGATCAACTCATTGGTCACTCCGGCGCGCGCCGAAACGACAACGACAAGTTCATTGCCTTGATCGCGAATCGCTTTGATGCGGGCTGCGACATTTTTGATCCGATCAACGTCACCGACTGAGGTGCCGCCATATTTTTGAACAATGCGTGCCATGACGAAATTAAATTTTACTCTCCGAAATCACCGATCCGGAGGAGTAACGGCGCTTCCAATACGACCGGAAGTTTTTTCAACCGCGCAATGGTGGCCTGAATCGCCCGCTCATTGCTGTGATGCGTCGTCAGGACGAGTGACGCCGCGTCCGGTCGATCAGCGCGGTTCTGAATCAAGCTCGCAATGCTCACGTGCTGATCCGCCATTACGGTCGCGACGCGCGCGAGCACGCCCGGCCGGTCCTTCACCGTAAGTCGTAAATAATACCGCCCGTGAATCCGCTCGGGCGGAGCGAGTTTGCAGCTCCCACCGACGCGAGCGACGGTGGCTTCTTTGCGCGCCGTCACGAAGGCACGACGATCGTTCTTCAAGAGCGAAACCGCATCGGCAATATCGCTGATCACCGCGCTGGAGGTCGCGTCCTGACCCGCGCCGCGTCCGATATAGAGCGTGGTCCCAACCACGTCGCCCTTCACCGAGACTGCATTGAACACGCCGCTCACGTTCGCGACGACGTGGCTCTCCGGCAGCAGCGTCGGATGCACGCGTACGCTCAATTCGTTGTGAGCAAAATCGCGCGAAATGATCGCGAGCAACTTGATGCCGTATCCAAATGTCGCTGCGTGCCGAAAATCCGCGGGCGTGAGCCGGTCAATGCCTTCGACAACCATCTTGTCCGTCGGCACCCAAACTCCGTGCGCGAGGTACGCGAGCACCGCGGCCTTGTGCGCCGCGTCCCAACCTTCGACGTCGAGCGACTCATCCGCCTCGGCGTAACCGAGCCGCTTGGCTTCGGCGAGTACACTGGCGTACGGCGTATCGAACTCCTCCATCTGCGTGAGGATGTAATTACACGTGCCGTTCAGAATCCCGTAGATCAACGGAAACCGATTCGCGACGAGTCCTTCGCGCAGCGCTTTGATGATTGGAATTCCACCGGCGACACTCGCTTCAAATAGAAAATATCCGCCATGACGCCGCGCCGTCTCGAAGATTTCCGCGCCGTGTTTGCAGATCAGCGCCTTGTTCGCCGAAACCACCACTTTGCCGAGCGCCAGCGCCGCGAGCGTGACGTCGCGAGCCGTATCCGTTCCGCCGATCAACTCGCACACGATGTCGATCGAAGGATCCGTCGCGATCGCGATCGCATCGGTCGTGAGCCTCGCCGGGCTGACGCGAACTCCGCGTTTTTTCCGCAGATCACGCACCGACGCGCGGGCGAGTTCGAGGCGGACGCCGAGCCGTGATTCAAGTTCCACGCGCGAGCGCTCGAAGTGTTTCCACACGCCCTGCCCGACCGTGCCGAGACCGCAGATTCCGATGCGAATGACAGTGGGAGCATTCATGATTTCGATCCGGCGTTTTTCCGCACAAATTTATTCTCCGTGCCGTTGAGCAGCCGCTTGATGTTGGTGATGTGCCGCAAAATCACGAAGAGCGCCACGACCACCGCGAGGCCGACGAGCAGCGATGGCAGGCTCAACACCAGTGCGGCGACGACCAACATCACCGCCGCCGCAATCGACGAAAGAGAAACGTAGCGCGAGGAATAAAACACCACGAACCACGTGAGCGTTGCGATGACAATTGCCACCGGCATGAGAATCAAAAGTCCTCCGACCGACGTCGCTACGCCCTTCCCGCCACGGAACTTTGTGAAGCACGAAAAGCTGTGTCCGAGCAGCGCGCCGATGAGACCCGCGACGCCCAACTGCGTCCAGAGGCCGCCTTCAATCTGCCCGCTCGCAGCAATCCCGACTTTGTTGAAATCGTAGCTGATCTTCGCGCTGGTGTAGCCCACCAACGCCCAAGCAGCCGCGACCGCACCTTTCAAAGCGTCGAGTCCAAAAACGAGATTGCCAGGTCCGGCGCCGAGCACACGACGAACGTTGGTTGCGCCGGGGTTCTTGCTGCCGACTTCGAAGATGTTCACGCCCTTGGCGCGCGCGACGAGATAACCAAACGGCAGCGAGCCCAACAGATATCCGGCGGCGACAGCGATGATCAGAGGCAGCAGCATGAAGAAGGGCGTGGTATCTTTAACGCGCCCAACGACACGATTCGAAGCCCAAAAAGAGCGCCCCGGAGTTTGTCATTGCGAAGGAGGCTGGCCGACTGCGGCAATCCACCGAAGATTCGTGACGGATTACCACGTCGCTTTGCTCCTGACGGTGCACGAGCTGACTCATAGCTGCACAAACTTTGCCTGTTTGATCGCCGGGTGACTCTTGATGATTTTACGAGCGGCTTCGCTCGGCTCGGTGTCAACGCGCACCACCATGTAAGCGGTGCCGCCAGGTGCGAGTCGGCTGAGCGACATGTCGGCAATGTTCACCTTGTCCTTGCCGAGAATCGTGCCCACTTCGCCCACCATGCCGGGTTGGTCGAGATTCTCGAGCACGAGAAGTTTGCCTTCGGCTGCGACCTCAACCTCGCGACCGTTGATTCCGACGACGCGCGGCTGGTTGGCTTTGCCGGTGAGCGTACCGGCGGCCGAGTAAACCGTATTGTCGGGTGCGATGGCTTCGACGTGGATCAACTCGGTATAGCCGGAGTCGCCCGTCGATTTCACCACTTCGAGTTTTACGCCGAGACGCTCGAGCAACGTCGGCGCGTTGACGAAATTCACTTCCTCGCCACTGATCCGGCGCAGATAACCGCGCTGAATCGACCGCGTGATCGCGTTGGCATCGAGATCGACGATCTTGCCCCAGTACGTAATCCGCATGGACAAGATCGGCGACGGCGCGATCTGCTGCACCAACGTGCCGAGCTTCGCGCCGAGATCGAGGTACGGTCCAAGAATCTTGACGGTGGCCGCATCGAGCGACGGCACGTTGACTGCGTTGCGAATCACGCCGCCGTTGAGCACGTCCGCAATCTGCTCCGCGATTTCGATGCCCACCGACTCCTGCGCTTCAGCCGTCGAGGCGCCCAGATGCGGCGTCAGCACGACGTTCGGCAGCGTGCGAAATTCACTTTCCTTCGCGAGCGGCTCGTCTTCGTAAACATCGAGGCCGGCCGCGGCGACTTTGCCCGACTTCAGCGCAGCAATGAGTGCAGTTTCCTTGATGATTCCGCCGCGGGCGCAGTTGAAAATCCGCAGGCCCTTTTTGCATTTCTCGAACGCCGCTTCGTCGATCATGTAATGCGTGTCGTCGGTCAACGGCATGTGCACGGTGATGTAGTCCGATTGCGTGAGAAGCTCATCGAGCGACACCGACTCGATCTGCATCGCCTTCGCGCGACTCGGCGCGAGGTAGGGATCATAAGCCAGCACCCGCATGCCGAACGCTTGGGCGCGTTTGGCGACTTCCGAACCGATGCGGCCGAGGCCAACGATGCCGAGGGTTTTGCGAAACAACTCGATGCCCGAAAAACTCTTCCGATCCCATTGGCCCGCGCGCATCGAGGCGGCGGCTTGCGGCACCGGACGCGCTCCGCACAACAGATGCGTGAACGTCAGTTCGGCAGTCGCGATCGTGTTGCCCGACGGCGTGTTCATCACGATCACACCGCGTTCAGTGGCAGCTTCAACGTCCACATTATCAACACCCACCCCGGCGCGACCGACGACCTTGAGCAACGGCGCCGCGGCAAACACGGCCGCCGTAATCTTTGTTTCCGAACGCACCGCGATCGCGTGCACGTCTTTCACGAGTTCCAGCACCTTTTCCGGCGAGGAACCGTAGGCCTCGACGACTTCGATGCCCGGCTGCTGGCGCAGATAGGCGACTCCTTTAGGTGAGATCTTGTCAGCAACGAGGACTTTCATGGGAGAATCGTGGGATAAAAATACCTCCGAGGGAAAAGTCGTGGCCTTCGTCTAGCAAGGAAAACGTTCCGGTATGACGAAACCCTATTGCATCTTCAGTTTCCATAATAACGCCTCACCAACTCGGGTCTCTCGAAACGCAGGAGGAGCTTTGCCTTCAATACTGCAGCAAATTCCGGTCATCCGCGCGTGACTGTGCCTTTTTTAAATCTGAAGCGTCATACCGGTTGTTCGAACATTTAGGTTAATCATGCAATACCCCCGCTCCCAGAAATCTCCTGTCGCTTCAAACGTCCGGCAGACCACACGTTCTGATATTCTCCGTCGTTACCAGCGACCCGCTCTGGGCCTCAGCGTGATGCTCGCTCTTGCACTCGCCGGTTGCGCGGAAAAACCGAAGGAAGGAAAACGCGGCGCAAGCGGCGCCGCCCCCGTTCACGTGGCCAACGTGGAAAAGAAAGCGATTTCGCTCACGCTCGACGCTATTGGCGCCGTGGAGCCCAGCCGCACCGTTTCCGTTCGCTCTCAAGTTACGGGTACGTTGCAAAAAATCGTCTTCCACGAAGGCCAGGATGTTCAGGCCGGCGACTCGCTTTTCGAGATCGACCCGCGTCCATTTCAAAACGCGCTCCATTCCGCCCAAGCCGATCTCCAGCGTGCCCGCGTCCAACTCGAAAATGCGCGCTCCCAATCCGAGCGCTACCGCACGCTCAACACCGAGGCCGCAATTTCGAAAGAACAGTTTCAATCGATCGAAGACGCCGAACGCACCGCCGCCGCCCAAGTGCTTTCCGGCGAGGCCGCCGTCGCCAACGCCCAACTCCAACTCGATTACTGCTCCATTCGCGCCCCGATCGCCGGTCGGACCGGAAGTTTCGGCGCGCACGAAGGCGATTTGATCAGTTCCAGCAGCGCGACTCCGCTCGTCGTGATTAATCAGCTCAGCCCGACGTACGTGACGTTTAGCGTGCCCCAACAATACCTCGGCCAACTCGCGCACTATCGCGCCGCCGGTCCGGTCGCCGTCACCGCCCTGCCGCCCGGCGTTGATCCCGCGCCCGAAAATGGCGAACTCACGTTCGTCGACAACGCGGTTGATTCCACCACCGGCACGATCCGTCTCAAAGCGACTTTCCCGAATAACGATCATCAACTGTGGCCCGGACAATTCGCGACCGTCCGGGTGATTTTGGCTACACCCGAGGTGATCTCGATTCCGTCGGCCGCTGTTCAAAGCGATCAACAGGGCCAGCACGTCTTTGTCGTGAAGCCGGACAAAACCGCCGAGTTCCGCACCGTCATAATCGAACGCCGAAGCGGACCTGATTCTGTCATCAGCAAAGGTCTGAACGTCGGTGAAATCGTAGTCACCGACGGGCAACTTCGCGTGATCCCGGGCAAACCGGTTGACGTCAAATCCGTTGAAAAAACCGCCCCCGCGATCACCGCCGCTGCGACGGCTCCGATCGGGAAAGCTCCATGAACATCCCGGAATTTTTCATCCGCCGGCCGGTGATGACCACGCTGGTGACCGCGGCGATCACCATCTTCGGCGTCGTCGCGTACCGCTCGTTGCCCGTGAGCGATCTGCCCAACGTGGATTTTCCGACGATCACGATTTCCGCGAATCTCCCCGGTGCCAGTCCCGAAACGATGGCCTCCGCCGTCGCCACGCCGCTCGAGCAACAGCTCTCCACCATCGCGGGCATCGATTCGATGACGTCGTCGAGTTCGCTCGGGAGCACCACCATCACGCTGCAGTTTAATCTCAACCGCTCGCTCGATGGCGCGGCTCTCGACGTCCAATCCGCCATCTCCGCCGTGCAGCGCCGCCTGCCGCAAGACATGCCGAGCCCGCCGTCGTTTCGGAAGACGAATCCAGCCGACGATCCCGTCCTGCTTATTGCGCTGAGTTCGCCCACCCTGCCGCTCTCCGACGTCGATGAATACGCGGAGAATCAACTCGCCCAACGCATTTCCACCGTCAGCGGTGTCGCTCAAGTCGTCGTCTTTGGCTCGCAGAAATATGCTGTGCGCGCGAAGCTCGATCCTCGCGCTCTCGCCTCGCGCGGCATCGGCATTGACGAAGTTCAAACCGCGCTGAGCACCAGCAACGTCAACCTGCCCGTGGGCAACCTGGACGGACGCAACAAAGCCGTTACGCTTCAGGCGAGTGGTCAGTTGAAAAACGCCGACGCGTTCCGCCAGATGGTGGTCACGTATCGAAATGGCAACGTCGTGCGACTCGGCGACCTCGGTCACGTAGTCGACAGCGTGCAAACCGACAAATCCGCCGGCTGGTTCAATGACGCGCGCTCGATCGTCCTCGCGATCCAACGTCAGCCTGGGACCAACACGATCGAAGTCGTCAACGGCGTGAAGGCGCTCCTCCCCGCATTTCAGGAACAGCTCCCAGCCTCCGTCAAACTCGACATCCTCATCGATCGCTCCGTCGCCATCCGTGAATCCGTGGCCGACGTGAAGTTCACGCTCGTCCTCGCCATCATCCTGGTGGTGCTCGTGATCTTTCTATTCCTGCGCTCACTGGCCGCGACCGTGATTCCGAGCATCGCGATGCCCATCGCGATCATCGGCACGTTCGCCGTCATGTACCTTTTCGGATACAGCCTGGACAACTTGTCACTGCTGGCGCTCACGCTTTCAGTCGGTTTCGTCGTGGACGACGCGATCGTGATGCTCGAAAATATTGTGCGGCACATCGAACTCGGCGAACCCGTGATGGCCGCCGCACTACGAGGATCGCGCGAAATTGGTTTCACGATTATCTCGATGACCATTTCCCTCGTCGCCGTGTTCATTCCGGTGCTCTTCATGGGCGGCGTGCTCGGCCGTCTGCTGCACGAATTCGCGGTGACGATCAGCGCCGCGATTCTCGTTTCAGGTGTGATTTCACTCACGCTGACCCCGATGCTTTGCAGCCGCTTCTTGAAATCAGCTGAGTCTCACAAGCAACACGGTCGCCTCTACGAACGAACCGAACGGATTTTTCAGGGCGCTGTCGGCCTCTACGAACGCACGCTGAAAGTTTCCCTGCGCCACCGTTTGATCACCCTCGGAGTCGCCGCACTGATGATTGTACTCACGGCCGTGTCGGTGACGCTCGTGCCGAAAGGGTTCATCCCGACCGACGACACCGGCCGGCTGATGTGCACGATTGAAACGGCCCAGGATGCCTCTTTCGAGGCGGTCACGCGTTACCAGCTCGCCGCGGCGGCGATCATCAAAAAAAATCCCTACGTCGAGGCGTTCTCTTCATCCGTCAATCAAGGCAGCTACGGTCGTTTCAATATTCGTCTCACCGATCGAAAGAAGCGGCCGTCCGCGGCACAAGTCGCGCAGATGTTGCGCGGTGAGCTCGCCGGCGTTCCCGGCATTCGCGCCATTCCCCAGGTTCCACCGACGATCCGCATCGGCGGACGCCAGTCTTCGTCGGTGTATCAGTTTACGCTCTACGGCACTGACCTCCAACAACTCTATCAAGTCGCACCTGAGTTTCAGGAAAAGATTCGTGCGCTTCCCGGCGTGATCGACGTCACGTCCGATCTGTTGATCACAAGTCCGCAGCTACTGATCGACATCGATCGGGACAAAGCTGCCAGCCTCGGCATCACTGCGGAGCAAATTGAAAACGGACTCTACAGTGCGTTCGGTTCGCGGCAGGTCTCGACGATCTATACGCCGACCAATCAGTACTTCGTCATCATGGAGCTCGAGGACCGCTTTCAACGCGATCAACGCTCGCTGTCGCTGCTGTATTTGAGAAACAACGTCGGCAAACTCATCCCGCTCGAATCGGTCTCAAAACTCCAGTCGACCGTCGGTCCGCTCTCCGTCGCGCACCTTGGACAATTGCCGGCCGTCACGATTTCGTTCAATCTCGCCGCAGACGTTTCATTGAGCGGTGTGACTGACGCGATTCAAAGACTCGCCGACACTCAGTTGCCCGTCGGCGTCAGCTCGGCGTTTCAAGGCACCGCGGCCGCGTTCACCAGTTCACTGCAAGGACTCGGCCTCTTGCTCCTCGTCGCAGTGCTCGTGATCTATCTCGTCCTCGGCGTCCTCTACGAAGATTTCGTTCACCCGATTACGATTTTGTCGGGCCTGCCGGCGGCGACTTTCGGCGCGTTGATCACGTTGCTCATCTTTCACGAGGAACTGAACATCTACGGCTACGTGGGACTGATCATGCTGATCGGCATCGTGAAGAAGAACGCGATCATGATGATCGATTTCGCGCTCGAAGCGCGCCGTCATCGCGGGCGCTCAGCCGAAGACGCGATCTACGAGGCCTGCATCGTTCGTTTCCGTCCGATCATGATGACTTCCCTTGCCGCTCTTGCCGGCACGCTGCCGATTGCCCTCGGCTGGGGCGCCGGCGCCGAGTCACGTCGCTCTCTCGGACTCGCCGTCGTCGGCGGCCTGTTGGTTTCGCAACTCCTCACGCTCAACATCACGCCGGTGTTTTATCTCTACATGGAGCGATTCACGCAAAAACTCGCGCCAACGCCCGTCCCAGCCGACGCCGACGTTCTCGAGACCACGACTGCGTAACGCTCTCATCGTTGGACCGCACGCGCCGTCTCCCGCGCGATCTGCAAAAACGCTTCGATCACCGGCGTGCAATCGTCCTCACGCCAGATCAGCGCGAGCTCAACTTCCTGTGTGTCCGCGCGCGGGAGCGTCCGATAAACGACTCCGGGTCGTCGCAGATTTTGCAACGACGCCGGCACCATCGCCACGCCCAAGCCGGCGGCGACGAGCGCCAGAATGGTTTGCACGCCGCCCCCCTCCTGGCTGATCCGCGGACTAAAACCCGCACGCTGACATGACGCGATGATCCCATCGTAAATCGCTGAACCGTGCAGGCGTGAAAATAAAATGAAGCCTTCGTTCGCAAAATCCTTGAGGCGCAATCGCGTCTGCGCCGCGCGTGGATGACTCGTTGGCAGAGCGAGCACGAACGCTTCCTTGGTCAACGTTTCCCGCTGCAGATGCGGTCCATTCGCCGGATTGCGCGTGAAGCCAATTTGAATTTGCCGCTCGTGAAACGCGACTTGCTGCTGCGTTGACGTCATTTCGAGGCAGCGGATTTCCACGTTGGGCCGACTTCGATTGAACTCGTGCAGGATCGCGGGGACGAGCGAGTAAACCGCGGAGCTGACGAAGCCGATCGTCAGTCGGCCCGCCTCGCCGCGATGCATCGCGCGCATCGTGTGCTGCGCCTGCTCGGCTTGCGCCAACACCAGCCGCGATTGTTGAAGAAACAAATGTCCCGCCTC
>CBRAFL010000189.1:0-10815 GCA_967755055.1 uncultured bacterium | reverse complement strand
TATTCACCGTCGCGCGCAACGCCGTACGCGATCTTTTGCGTCATCGTGGCGTCGCGCACGCCGAGCCCATCACGGAAACAGCGGTGTTGCCCGTCTTGGAAGAGAGCCCGGGTGTCGTGGACCTCGTTAGCCGCCGACAGGAACTGGCGTTGCTACGCGAGGCCATCCGCGAATTGCCCGAGCGCTGCCGTGAAGTATTTCTCCTCCGAAAAATCCAAGGACTCTCTCAACGCGAGATCGCCGCGCGTCTGGGTATTTCCGAAAACACCGTCGAAACCCTCGTGGGCAAAGGCGCACGCCGTTGCGCCGATTATATGCGAGCCCACGGCGTAGGAGCTTCCCATGTCTGACCAGCCCATCCGTTTCGATTCAGCTCTCTCGCCCGCCGACGCTGCAGCCGCGTGGCTCGCGCGACATGACCGTGGCCTGACCGACGTGGAAGAGCGCGAGTTCACCGAGTGGCAGTCAACCGATCCGCGACACGCCGAGGAATACGCCCGCCTCGAAGCGGAATGGCGGAGTTTCGACTTCGCGCAAGCGGATCCAGAACTCGCCGCGATGGCCCGTGCACTCGACGAACGCACACGCCCTCAACCGCGCTGGCGGAAACTTGCGTGGGTCGGCTCACTCGCCGCCGCCGCTGCCGTGGTGCTCGGCACGATCACCTGGTCGCACCGGTCTGCGCCCGCCGCTGGCACGTCACTCGCGACGTCCGCGTTGACCTATCAAGTGGTGCCCAGCAGCTCTCGCCAAATCACACTCGAGGACGGCTCGATCGTTTCGCTGCGTGGCGACAGCGAAGTCGCGACCGACTTTACGCCGGCTGAACGACGCGTGCGGTTGCTGCGCGGTGAAGCCCATTTCGCCGTGGCCAAAAATCCCGACCGGCCATTCATCGTTAGCGCCGGCGGTGTGGCGGTGCGCGCAGTCGGAACGGCCTTCAACGTCCGCATGGATTCCGCGGCTGTCGAAGTATTGGTCACCGAGGGAAAAGTGCGCGTGAACGACACGGCAAGCAGCCAATCACTCCTCACCCCCAGCACGACGAACGAGCCGCCTGTCTTATCTGCCGGACAACGCGTGATCATCGACGCGGCCATGCTCAATGCAGCCATCGCGGCCGCCAAGGTCGATCCAGTGACACCCGCCGAGATGGAGCAAACTCTGTCGTGGCAAAGCACCCGGCTTATTTTTAATCGCACGCCGCTCGGTGAAGCGATCGATGCGTTCAATCGCCATGAGAACCACGGCCATCGGCTGGTGCTCGGCGCTGAATCGTTGAGCAGCCGATTGCTCGGCGGCACGTTCCGCGCAGACAACGCCGATGGATTTGTGCGTCTGCTCGAGCTGAGTGCGGATGTGCGTGCGGAGCAGCGGGCCGACGGAACCGT
Organism: uncultured bacterium; assembly: GCA_967755055.1. GTDB lineage: Bacteria > Verrucomicrobiota > Verrucomicrobiia > Opitutales > Opitutaceae > Opitutus. The sequence goes on along the minus strand of CBRAFL010000189.1, from coordinate 9,424 downwards.
CGTGCTCTGGCCCGCTCGGTGAACGTTTGTGGCTGCCGCAGCCGGCGCAACGTCGGCGCTGAACATGGTGCAGCGTTGATTCTACGCGTCGCGCTCGCTCGCGAAATGTGCCTGACCGACCCTGCGCGAAAAAAAGTTTTTTCAAAATCGTCACGGAATTTTCGGGGTGTCGCGTCCTGCATGGTGACAACGGCGTGACACACGCGCCGCTCAATCAAACCGCTAAGAATTCGCCTTACCCACCATGCGCCCGACAACAGGACCCTTTAACTTCCCGCGGCGGCTCGCCGCTTTGCTCTGTGCATTCGCTTGCACGTTGCTCACCCACGCAGCCGAGCCCATCGTGAAATCGTTCGACGTACCTGCAGGCAAGGCCGAGAACACGCTGCCCATTTTCGCCCAGCAAGCGGGCATCGAACTCGTCTTCACCATCGACAAGGTCGAAGGCTTTGAGACTCACGCAGTGAAGGGTGATCTCACCGTCCGCGCCGCCATCGACCGGCTGCTCTCAGGTACCGGCCTCGCCGCCGTGGAAGATGCGAAAACCGGCGCTTTCGCCGTGCGTCCGGAAAATCCCGTGCGGAAAAATGCGACGCGCTCAAACAGCTCGGCATCTCCCCTCACCTCCTCCGATGATCCCAATGCGATCGTTAAACTCGAAGGCTACGTCGTTAAAGGTTATCGCGAAAGTCTGGCGGTCTCGCTCGATGAAAAGCGCCGGGCCAGCAACATCGTTGACGTCATCAGCGCGGAAGATGTCGGCAAATTTCCCGACACCAATGTCGCCGAATCGCTCTCCCACATTCCCGGCGTGACCGTTGACCGGCTCTTCGGCCAGGGCGAACGCGTCAGCATTCTCGGCACCGATCCGAATCTCAACCGCACGCTTCTCAACGGCCAGACCGTCGCATCAGGCGACTGGTTCATCCTCGACGCACCGAGTCGGCAGTTCAATTACACGCTGCTCGCGCCCGAGGTCATCGGTCAGGCCGAGGTGCACAAAACGCCCGAGGCCCGCCTGCCCGAAGGCAGCATCGGCGGCACGATCATTCTGTCCACGCGCGATCCGCTGAAGCTCGCGCCCGTCACATTTTCCGGCTCGGTCAGCGGCATGTACAACGACCGCGATAAAAACCGCGACGGCAACTTCAACGAGGTCGCGAGCTGGCACAACGACAGCGGCACCATCGGCATCCTGCTTGGCTTGCAATACTCGCGCGAACACATCCGTCGCGACGGCGTCGAGGCTCTCGGCAGCGTCACCGCCGGCGCGATTTACGCGAATCAGCAAGCGTACAATTCTGGAGTCACGGTCCCAGCGAGCTCCCCCGGCATCACCAGCCCGAGTGCCTATCTGCCCAACGCGATCAACGCCGCGTATTTTCAACAAGTCCGTCAGCGCTCCGGCGGCAATCTCGTGATCTCGCTCAAACCGAGCGACAAGTTCGACCTCGTTTTCAACGGCCTCGACGTGAAGGTGGCCAACAACAATTTCAATTCGTCGTTCTACGTTTTTCCCGGCTGGTGGAAAGGCGGCGTGATCCAATCCGGTCAAGTCACCAACGGCATTCTCGATTCGGCGAGCATCACGGACAACATCGGCGTGATGGATATTTTTTATCGTGAGGCGACGATCAAGACGTCGGCCTACGATCTCAAAGCGACCTACCATGGCGATAATTTCACGGTGTCCGAGCAAGCCGGATACACGAAAGCCACCGGCGGAACGCAGCACCAGTACTACATTGAACCGCTCCTGAGTTATCCCGCCGGCACGAAGTCCGATGTCGGAACCACCAGCTACACCTACACCGGCGGCGCAACGCACCCGGGCTTCTCGTTCGCGGACTCCAGTGTCGCCGCCAAAGCTTCGGCGTGGACCGTCGGCGGCCCGTGGTGGAATGGCAACATCGCCTCGGATCCCGAAACCGATTCCGAAAAATACGGGCAGATTGATGGCGACTACAAAGTTGCGTTCGGCCCAATCAACAAACTTTCCGCCGGTGTTAAATACAGCGATCACCACACCGAACAAAATTGGTATAATATTTCTCTGACGACACTGCCGTTTTACACGCTCGCCAATTTCGGCGCGACGCTGACGCCGGGCAACTTTCTCTCCGGCATCCCAGGCACGACGACCGACATGCGTCAGCACGTGATCGTGAACCCGAAACTTCTCCTCGGCGCCGTCGAGGGCGCGCCGTACGGCACCGCCGGAACGACGATGCGACAGGCGATCGACACCAAGCAGGGCTTTCAACCCGCGCAAAGTTTCGCCGTGAGCGAAACCGTCAACGCGGCGTACGTGCAGGCTGACTTTTCGCAAGGCCGCCTCAGCGGCAACGCCGGCGTCCGCTTCGTGCAGACCAAGACTACGAGCAGCGGTTACATCGCGAGCGGCAGCACGGTCACTCCCACTGAAGTGGACACGAGCTATACCAACGCTCTCCCCTCGCTGAACCTCTCCTACGAGGTCGCGCGCGAAACAATTCTGCGTTTCGGTGCATCACAGGTCATCGCGCGGCCGAACTACGCCGCTCTGTCGAGCTCCGTCACCCTGTACGACAGCATTGGTCAAGGCCTCGGCGGCAATCCGCATCTCGACCCCTACAAGTCGAACGATCTCGACGCCGCCCTCGAATGGTATTTCGCAAAAAACTCGGTGATCGCCGTCAACCTGTTCTATAAAGACATTTCGAATTACATCCTGAACTCGAACGGCACCGAAAATTATTTCAACCAGAACCGCGGGATCGTGACGCCCTACACCATCTCGCGGCCGCAAAACGCGGGCAAGGCGAAGTCCCAGGGATTTTCGGTTTCGTATCAGCAGGCCTTCGCGTTGGGTTTTGGCACGACCGTGAACTACACCTACGTTGACGCGAGTGCTGCGACGGGCAGCGAATTGCCCTACGCGTCAAAAAACCAGATCAACATTAGCCCGTTTTTCGAGAACAGTCGGTTCCTTGTGCGGCTGACGTACGGCTGGCGTTCCGACTACTTCACGAACGTCGACCGCGGGTTCAACATCTATACAAAAGCCTATACCGAACTCGACGCGAACGCGGCGTTTAACATTACGAAACAGTGGTCACTGACGGCCGCCGTCACGAACCTGCTCGACGAGACGTACTACGTTTACGCGAAGGTACCGGCGAAGCTGTTTCAATCTGAATACAAGAACGGCCGCCGCGTCCAAGTCGGCGCGCACTGGACCTTCTGAGTTTTTTACGCGTGCGCCGGCCATCTCCGGCGCTCGCTTTTCTCGGAGTTGGATTGTTATCACGAGACGCGGAGCGACGCCGCATCCAGCAGTATCGCCAGTATCCGTTGTTTTACTGGTTACGAATTTCCCAGGAGGGAGAAACCGCTAATGGGATCTGCCAATGGGCAGAATCCTTAGGTCACCCCTCCGCCTGATCGGCTCCGGAATAGGTAGCGGGGTCTGCTGATCGCAGACCGCGATCAGCGGACTCCAATCACCTCAAGGCGCAGGCGACGGAGCGCGGCAGCGCGGAGATGGTCGCACCTGGTGCGGCCCCGAAGCGCAGCGAAGGGGTGACAGATGCGGGTGCCCTTTGGGCGTAGCGGTCACATTAGCCAAAAGCCACTGCCCAAAGATTTCCCCATTGGGAAAATCTCATTAGCGGTTCCCCCTTGGTTTCCAGGCCCGCCGAGGTTCGAGCTACTCTTTCGCTCGAGTGTAATTTGTCTCAACCGCCTTCGCTTCCTGTCCGTCCGGTGAGACATTGTAGGCCGTGATCGTCAAATGATCATCGTCGATGATCTCAAAAACGGTTTTCCAACCCCACGGAGGAGTGTCCGGTGCGACATCGTATTTACCCTTCACCACGAATCCCCGCTCCATCGCCTCGCCTTCTGAAAACAAGATCGCGTAATTCATGTGAAAGTCGTCGACCCACGAGATTTGAAACCGCTTCGTCACGGAATTAAACGCAATCAATTCCTCCCCGTGTCGTGGTCCCCCCTGTATCGTGGACTCATACTCGTGACGAAAGAACCGCCCACCGAGCATCGGGTGAATCCTGCCCTTGATCTTTGACTCGTCGGCAAGTTTGTCGGGTTCAAACCACGTACGGCAGGTTCCCTCCCAGGAACCCGCCAGAGATTTCAAAAACTCTGCTGGCTCTTTTACGCTATTCATTAGATGAGCGAAACTGCACCTGATACGTCTTGTCGATATTATCGTGAGCGAAATTGCGGGCCCGAACTTTCCCAAACGCGGTGAGTACAGCCGCGTCGAAAACACCGTCACCGGATGAACGGAGCAGTCGTAGATTGCTGAGCCGTCCATCAGCACTGAGCGTGAACTCAACCGTCGTGATCAAACCGGTTCGGTCGATTCCAGAATTCACAAACACGCTCTTCAGGTCGCGCAATAGGTTCGGTCCAAAGCTGGCATCGGCGGTTTCGCCAGACACAACGCCCGCTCCGGGAGCTAACTGAAACGACTCCTGCACTCGCGGAATAGCCGTCGGCTGCCTCGAAGTTCGCTGCGCTGTCGTGTCGTTTCCGTGACGTTGTCTAAACTCCGCCAGCGACATTTGCGTCCCGTTTGGCGCGGCCTCGCTTCTCGTCGGCCGTGACTCGGCTGGCGCACGCCGCGACGCCATCGTGGGCGCTGGTATGATTTCGGTATGGGTGACCTGCGGTAGACGAATTTGTATCGCCGGATTTCGGGGCGACGGTGCATCCGCCGGCAAGACCTCTGAGTTGCCCATCAGAACAAACACCTGAGTCACCGCCTGAGTGATTTCGGACTGCCGGGTGGCGAAGACGCCGACCAACACGAGAGCAAATGCGCCGTGAATCAAAAGGGACAACCCGAACGACCTAAGATTGTGGATACTCACGTTCTTTCAAGAATTCCGTGGCTTCTGGCGAAACCTATTCTGTGCGCAATGTAAGCCCACCTGCATCATTTAGTTTTTGACGCTGCCTCTGCCGCAATTTCTGCCGCCGCTTCCCTGCCAATCGCTTCTCCCCACTCCTGACCAACCTTCATGGCGTCTTTCATTACCAGAGGGAGCGTCGAAAGTATTTTTGGGCCAGCCGGACTGGAATAGAAAGCGTTCACGGCTCGTAGATCTTCGAGCGAGTAATATTTGTCGTAAATTGGCATGAGCTTCTCGATCACTTCACGCACATCCATCCTCGCGGAAAGTCTATCCCACATCGCGACAGACGTTTCCGGCGCATTCGATTTCATCGCTTGAAACATTTGCCCCTTCATCTGCTCCATCAGCTTCTCCATGCCAGTGAGCTTTAGCATTGTATCGATCTCTACGCGCTTCTCCGCAGTCATCTGAGCATGGACCGGGATAGCGAACGCCATTGCTAGAACTGCGAATAGGATTTTGGGATAGTTCATATAAGAAATTGAGGCGAACCAGTATCGCTCCGACGTCCGTGGGCGCCGGGTTGGACGGCCAGTTAAGCAGCTTTTTCATCCAGACCTCTAGCCGCTTCCGCCGGCAGCAGCAGCGGGAGCACTATCACCTGCCTGCGTCTTTTTGTGAGCAACGAGCGCTGGTGTCGATGGACTCGCCGCCCCCGCTGAGACAAGGCTCACAATATCGTAGCCCAGGCCATCGAGCTCATTGCGCCACAAAACCGCGCCTGTATCTGCATCCAGACAAAAGAGCTCGCCATAGGTGTGGGCATAGACGTGGTCGCCATCGACCATTAACGTCACGAAGCGTTCACCACTCGTGAGTCCGCCCTTGAGTTTCGTTGCCCACAACGTCGCACCCGTTGTTTTATCGACTGCCACCACATGAGCTTTCACGCCTACAAAGATCGTATTTGAACTCATAGTTTTCTCCTCACAGAGGCGGGGTTCATTGACGGGAGGCAGATACGCAAATCGCTCCGACGCAATCGTTGAAACGCAAGAGCAAGGTATAGCGAGCAGTGTTTTAACCGCAAGGAACGCAAACCATCACGAAGCGCCGCTCAATTTCATTCCTCTGAAAATCCGCGTTTATCCGAATAATCCGTGGTCTCCGAATGTATTGTTTCTCTCCGCTCAAGTCAGCGAATACGGTTTTTCTGAATGTGTCTCGCGAAGGAATCGAAGGCGACGAAGGAAAGGAAAGACGATCCGTCGGAGTTGACCACGGATGTCACGGATCGACACGGATCAATTCAGTGTGACGCGTCTGCTCTCAAGCACTTTGCTTCAGTGCGCTCTCTGCGGTCAAATCGCCTTTCGATTTCTCATGCAGCCGTTCGGTCACATCCGATTCTTACGCGTTCTGAGCCTTCTTGCGGCAACTATTCCGACGCTCGGTGTTTGGTTGCCGATTCACCGCACTCTGCATTCTGGCGGCTAGTCTTTCATCATGTTTCTGCTCAAAAAATTTCTCTCCGTCTGGCTGATGCCACTGCCGTTTTCCCTCACAGTCCTCTTCATCGGGCTTTTGCTAGTGGGGTCATCGAAGCGGAAAAATCTTGGCCGTTTCCTTCTCGCCTGCGGCACGTTCGCGCTGCTGGTGTTCAGCAATAAATTCATCAGCACGCAACTGATCCGTCCGCTCGAAATGACTTATCCGCCGATCCCGGAACTCCTCAACGGCGCCGCCCTCCCGGCGGAGCTCGCGAGCTGTCGCGCCGTGGTGGTGCTCGGCGGCGGTCATGGCGAAATGCCGGGTTTCGCGGCCATTGAAAAACTGAGTGCCTCGTCGCGCGCACGACTCACGGAAGGCGTGCGTCTGCTACGGGTCCTGCCCGACGCGAAACTTTTCGTCTCGGGCGGCGGCATACCGAATCACGCGTCGCATGCGGCTGTTCAAGCCGATGCCGCGAGCTCGCTCGGCGTCGCGTCTGATCGCATCGTCCGTCTCGACACACCTCGCGACACCGAGGAAGAGGCAGAGGCGTTGAGCCGATTGATCGGCCAGGAGCCATTCGCGTTGGTGACTTCGGCGTGGCACCTTCGGCGCGCGACGGCGCTGATGCGGAATCGCGGTCTTCATCCGGTGCCCTGTCCGTGCGATTATCTGGCGCGTCCGGCGGATACACTGATATGGACCGATTTTTTGTGGGACACCGAATCGTTGGGCCGCAGCACGCGGGGAATTTCCGAGCGATTGGGTTTCATGTGGTCGCAGACCCGAGGAAAAATTTGAGGTGATCGAGGGCCTCGCCCAACGCGCCGAGCAGCCTTGTTCTCGGGCGTAGCGGCAGGCCTCCGTGCCTGCCGTGGTTTGATGTTCGATGCCCGATGTCTGATGGATGATATTTTCGAATCTCCGACTTCCGATTTTCGAACTTCGATTTTCGAACTTCAAACTCCGATCATCGATCCCGGACAGGCACGGAGGCCTGCCGCTACACTCCGGAAAAGCCCTTCCGAGTCATCTCCGAAGAATTGTTTCGCAATCGTAAGGTTCACAGCTACTCAGGCGAGACCATGCAGTGGCTCAAAAAAATCTTTGGCAAAGAGGATAAATTTTTCGATCTGCTGGAGGCCGGCGCTGAAGAAGCGAAGACCAGCGTGACCTTGCTCACGCGTTACCTCCAAGCCCTGAGCGCCGGTGGTGCGCCGGCGAATCTGGACGACTTCGTCCAAACCCGCCGAAAAGAAAAACGCATCCGGTATCAGATGACGGAAGAGCTGAGCAAAACGTTCGTCACTCCGCTTGAACGCGAGGACATCGAGGCGCTCTCCTTCGCGCTTTACCGGATTCCGAAGTCGATCGAGAAAATCGTCGAGCGTCTCTCGATCTATCCGGGCCGCGTGCCGCACTCCGCGTTTCAGCGACAGGCGGAATTGCTCACGCTCGCTGCTGATGCGGTTGTTTTCATGGTGAAAGGACTGCGCGGCGGCACGCACATCGAAAAAATCCGCGAGGCCAACGACCGCTTGCAGTACGCCGAGGGCGAGGCCGACAAGCTAATGCTTACCTTGCTCAAAGATCTCTATCACGGCCCGTATGATGCCAAGGAGCTGGTGATTCTGCAGGAACTTTACGAAATGGTGGAGCATGCGGTGGATCGCTGCCGCAACGCTGGCAATATCGTTGTCCAAATCGTTTTGAAGCATTCGTGATGGCAGCGCGGCATTGCACCCCGATGCACGTCGTAGCGGCCAGGCGTCTCTGCCTGCCGTTTTCAGCACGTCAAATCGACAGGCGTAGCGCAGGCGTCCCTGCCTGCTTGTATTCAGCCGCACCAGATCGACAGGCACGGAGGCCTGCCGCTACTAGGGAACGCCACTCCCACCCTCTGATCCGATGACGCTCTTCCTGCTCGTTCTGCTCGCGGCGTTGGTGTTTGAATACATCAACGGTTTCCATGATACGGCGAACGCGATCGCCACCGTCGTTTCAACCAAGGTGCTCACGCCACGACAGGCGATCGTGTGGGCCGCCGGCTGGAATCTCCTCGGTGCGATGATGGGTACCGCGGTGGCCTCGACCATCGGCAAAGGTCTGGTCGACACCCAATACGTCACGATGGCGACCGTGCTGGCGGCGTTGGTCAGCGCGATTATCTGGGGCGTGTTTACCTGGTGGCTCGGACTACCCTCCAGCTCCAGTCACGCACTGGTCGGCGGACTTTGCGGCGCCGCGCTCGGCACCGCGCAGGGAAATTGGGCCGTGCTGCACTGGTCGGTGGTCAACGCGAAGGGGGCCACCTCCGGCCTCTGGCCCAAGGTCGTGTTGCCGATGATCCTATCTCCGTTGTTCGGATTTTTCGGCGGCGCGATCCTCATGTTTTTCTTGATGGCCGTGCTGCGCAAAGTCACTCCGCGAATGGTGGGGCTGATCTTCGGCAAAGCTCAATTGGTGAGCGCCGGATTCATGGGCTACAGCCATGGTTCGAACGACGCGCAAAAGACGATGGGCATCATCGCCCTCGCGCTTTTCACCGGTACGCAATCCGGTGTGTTCAACGCGCTGCCACCGTGGGCCTCGTTTCTCCGCACGCCTGAATTCACAGTTCCGTTTTGGGTGATGATCACATGCGCGCTGACGATGGCCGCCGGTACCGCGGCAGGCGGCTGGAGAATTATTCGTACGATGGGCCACAAGATGGTGAAGCTGCAACCGGTCCACGGCTTTGCCGCAGAAACGACTGCCGCGATCATCATTCACGGTGCCTCGACGATTGGTATCCCGGTTTCAACCACGCACGTGATCGCCACGTCGATCATGGGCGTCGGAGCCACGAAACGACTCAGCGCCGTGAAATGGGGCTTGGTCGGACGCATCGTGTGGGCGTGGGTGCTGACGCTGCCCGTGACCGGCGCGCTCGGATATGGTCTGGTGACGCTGCTGCGCGCGTGCGGAGTTTGAGAACGAGCGAGCGCGTCGTAGCGGGGGGGCGCCGGGCGAGCGGGAGGCGGACAACAGGGGGCCGAAAGTGGGACGAGAGAGACCCCCCGAGGCCGGGG
>CBRAFL010000188.1:0-10820 GCA_967755055.1 uncultured bacterium | reverse complement strand
GCTCGCTGGCACGGCGAACTCGACGAGCGGATCGCGAAACTTACGCGACTGCGCGATCAGCTCACGGGCTGCATCGGCTGCGGTTGTCTCTCGATGAAAGATTGTCCGCTGCGGAATCCATGGGACGAACTCGCCCAACAAGGTCCCGGCCCGCAATTGCTGGAGCCGAGTTAAACTAGAAAGCGGACTTCAGCGTAGCGGCAGGCCTCCGCGCCTGTCCGGGTTGTGATAGAGAGCTAAATAGAACTCGGACGACACGGAGGTCGTCCCTCCGCCTCTGAATACGGCAGGCACGGAGGCCTGCCGCTACGACGGAACCTGACCGAATTCAGCCAACTGCAAATTTTCGTCCTTTAGTAAACTCGCGGCGCAGCGATTAAAGCTAGGGCGGCCCCGTGCCGCTCCTAAGCCATGCCGGCGAGTTTAAGTCACTATGAGACCCTGAAGGTGCCCCGAAACGCATCGAGGGAAGCCATTCGCGCGGCGTATAAGGCATTGGCCCGCCGTTATCATCCGGACCGGAACTCCAATTCAATTGAGTCGCACCGATTAATGCAGGAACTCAACGCGTCGTTCGAAATTTTGAATGATTCCGTCCGGCGCGCCGAGTACGACCAATGGCTGGCTCATCAAGAAGCCACATTTTTCAAGCGGCTGAGCGTCCTCGAAAAAGCGAGCCAATCGCTCCGTCGCCATCAGGACACCCTTGCGGAGCTCAAGGAACGCCTCGGTGCCGCGTGGGGAAGTTCCGGCACCAAATGGCTCGTGCGCGCGGGGCTGCTTGGAATTCTGATCTGCCTGGTAAGCATTAGCCGCGAGCTGCCGCTTCACGCCGACCCTCGATCATTCTCCGCCGACGCGCAGGAGTCCATGACGCTCCCTCAGACGTCCCCTGTTTATCAGCGGCCGGTCACTGCTCCGAACGGCAGCCCCTGGCCGATTCTGGCGGCGGAGATTCCCGGGTATCCGATCGATCGTGACGGTGGAAAGTCGATCGTGATCGTGGATAACTCGCACAACCCGGCAGACGTTTTTGTGAAGCTGGTCAGCCTTGATGATTTTCCCGCGAAGCCGGTTCGGCATGTCTACGTTCCGGCATTGGGGAATTTTGAATGCAAGAATATGACGAAGGGAAGGTACGAGCTTCGTTACCAGGATCTCGGCTCCGGGTTGATGAGCCGGTCAGCCCCATTCGAGGTGGTTGAAATAAAAACCGACCGGACCGTGAATTTCAGTCTGATGAAAATCACGTTGCCGAAAATCACCGATCGCATGCCACCAGGCTACTGGATTTCGGCGAGCGAGTTTTAATGTCCCGACCCGGGCGGCGGTGTTTGTTTAGCCAGAAGATCGAGTTGGCGCCGCAAATGGATCTGATCGCTTTCGGCTTTCAGCGCCGCCAACTGAACGGGAGAAAGAATCCCACCCGCTTGTTCGACGATCCTCTCCCAATTGGCTCCATCTGGATTGCTGCCTCCAGATCCGGCAGGAGATTCTTTCGCGATAATCCGTACGAGTTGTTCGGCTTGCGTCGAAGTGAGCGGTGATTCCGAAAAATACACGTCGCTCGCCACCGCCTTGACCACATCCCTTGCCGCCATTGTTGAGCCGTATTCTTGAAGCCGCGCATAGTCGGCGGGGCCGAGAAAGGACTGGAGTGCCGCCTCACTCTTGTTGGTCGATTCTTGAATCAGAGTTTTGATCGAGGGCGACGAAGGCGAAAAGCCGTGTGCCTGAGCCTCCAGGGCGATGTCCGCGAGCGTTCGGAATCTTTCAAAGAAGATATTTTTGAGTTGGTCAGCCTGTGCGCCACTCAGGCCAAGATTGTTGAAGAGAGGTCCAAATTGTAGATCCAGTGCCGACTGCTCGGCATTGAGCCACGCCTCCATCGCAGCCGGATTGCCTCGCAAGCTCCATAAAGTTCCGAGTGGGTTCGTGTACCTCTGAGGAAGTACTTGGCCGGCAGTTGGGTTTACTGGTGCATTTTCTTTGGGGCTCGTTGCTGCGCCTTTCGCTGTTCCCTTCGACGCTGCACCGCCCTCGATTGCGCCGGACGTCGATGTCCGTTGGGCGTCTTCCAGCTTTCTTCGCGTGTCCGCAAGGGCGTCTTCAACCTGTCGGCGTCGGGAGTCGCTGGCTGCGACCCGAGCCTTGAGGCTATCTCGCTCCGCACGCATCGAACTGAATTCTTCCGCCGCCGCATTCGCGGCACGGTGATAATAAACTCCGGAGAGCAACGCGAGAGCTGCAATAAGAGTGAGGCTTCCGACAATGGTCTTAGTCGAGGTCATGGCTGTAAAGAAAAGCGTCGAGGCACTTACTGCGCCGGTGGCACCCGTGACGGCGACTGCGGCAACTGAAGCGCCCAAACCCGCAGGCGCAGCGATGCAACTCTGGTTCGCCAGTCCGATGGCGAGCGCTGCCGCCGTCGAGTTGACGCCGTTTCGTTCAAGTTGTCTGCGTAATTTTTCGAGCGCGCGCTGGGTGCGCTTCCGCACACTCTCCTCGGATCCTCCAATCGTCGCCGCGATCGCTGCGAACGACTGCTGTTTGAAGAACCTCAGTAGAATCGCCGAGCGATCCGCCGAGTTGAGCTGGTTCAAAGCCGGATCGATCAATTCCTGGAGTGCCGCCGGGTCGATCGATTCCGGTGTCGAATCTGCAATGGGCCGATTCACTTCAAAGGCGATTTCCCGCCGTTGGCGCCGAGCCTCGCTTCGCACGAGGGCGATGGCGGCATAGCGCGCACTGACATACAACCAACCAACGATTTCCTCCCGCGACAGCAAACTCTGCGACTTGCGCGCGAGATCGGTGAAAACGATCTGCGTGACATCTTCTGCCCGTTGACGGTTTCGAACCTGACGCAGTGCGGTTGCGTACACAAAATCAACGTGTCGTGCGACCAGTTCGGCGAACGCTTCGTTGGACGATCCTTCGCGATAAATGCGGAGTAGCTCGATGTCATCAGCCATGTGTTCACTATTACCAGTCACCGATAACAGAAGCGGACAACATTTCTGCGCAGCGAAAAAGGAATGCTCTAGTTTGCTCCTTCGTCGCTGAATTGTGACACGGACAAACCAGTTTAAACGTCGACCACCGCGCTATCCGGGCAACCGCGACGTGCTCCTCGCAAGCGTCGTTCCGCGGCTAACGTGGTCATGCGCGAGGCCTAGCCCGGGCTAAGGGTCTGTCTTCGAAATACTCGGAGGGAGGAAACCGCTAATGGGGATCTACCAATAGGCAGATCCTTATATCACCCCTTCGGCTGATCGCCTCCGGAATAGGTGGTGGGGTCCGCTGATCGCAGACCGCGATGAGCGGGCTCCAATCACCTCAAGGCGCAGGCGACGGAGCGCGGCAGCGCGGAGATGGTCGCACTTGGTGCGGCCCCGAAGCGGAGCGAAGGGGTGACTGTTGCGGGTGCCCTTTGGGCGTAGCGGTCACATTAGCCGTAGTCACTGCATCAAGATTTCCCCATTGGGAAATCCTATTAGCGGTTCCTCTCCTGGTTCGGATCTTTATTTCGGAGTCACGCCCTAGTCTCCGCCTCTCGCAAAAGCTCGCGCAACGCCTCCGCCAGATTCTCGACGTGAGGCGGTCGCACGATATGATCGTCGTCCTCCGCCATGCCGGTTGCCGGGAGCGCGACGAAGCGAAGTCCCTTACGGATTACCCTGCGCCAGCCAAGATGGTTGTGCGGCTTGCCCACACAGAGCACCACTGCAGGGGCATCATAAAATTTTGCGCGATAGCGCGACAACGCCCGGTTATTAGCGGCGAGAACGTGCTGGGAATGCCGAGTTGGTTCGCCGCTGTTTCGCCGCCGGAAGGATCTCAAATCGCCGTATAGTTTCAGGCCAACTCGTCTCCCCAACCGGCCTGCCAACGCTGTCACATGGGTGATCATCCCACGCACCGATTTTCGAGACAATCGGCGCAGGTGCCATTGGGTCCTCATGCGTATCCAGCCGGTGGGAAAGCCCGTATCAAGCAGTGCGAGCAAACCAATTTCTTCGCCCGCAGCTCGAAGCTGCCGGGCAACCTCAAAGGCCACCACACCTCCAAAGCAATTACCTCCGAGCAGGTAGGGCCCCTTGGGTTGTACGCTTCGAATTTCAGCAATGTAATATGTCGCCATGTCCTCCACCCGCTCGCGCGGCACGTCTTTGCCGTCGAGGCCCCGTGCGCGCAGCCCGAAAACCGGCTGATCCGGACCGAGAAGCCGCGCCAAATCCCGATAGGCGATGACATCGCCATAACCGTCGTGCATGCAGAAGAACGGCCGTCGGCCGCCCACGGGCTCGATCGCGACCAGGTTGACGTGAACGGCGTCGGGCAGGCCGAGCCGCAGCGCCAGCTCGGCGACGGAGGGAGCTTCAAAGAGAATGGATGACGGGAACCTGATCCCGAATCGCAGCTCAATTTGGTCTGCGATCTCGATCGCTTGAAGCGAATCGCCGCCCAGTTCGTGAAAATTATCGCGGGTGCCAACCTGATCGAGCTTGAGAACCTGACACCAGATCCCCGCCAGAGCCTGTTCAACCGCAGTCGTCGGCGGTACGAACGGAGTGGCCAGATCAGGCCGGCCAGGCTCGAGCTCGGGGAGTGCAGTCCGCAGCACCTTCCCATTGGTATCCAAGGGAAGCTCCTTCAACAGGACATAACGCGAGGGCACCGCTATTTCACCCGGTTGCTCAGCCAGCGCGCGCCGCAGTTCGCTCGCGGTCGGTTTAGATTTCGCTGCCGCCACCACGTACGCAACCAGCTCGGGGTCGCCAGATCTTCTGTCGCGCACCACTACGACTGCATCCCGAACGCAATCGAGCCGAACCAGCGCCAACTCGATCGCATGGATATCAACCCAACGCCCGTGGAGCTTAAGTGTATGATCCGAACGCCCCAGGTACTCGAGGCAGCCGTCCGGTCCCATGCGGCCCAGATCACCGGTGCGATAGATGCGCTCGGGCCCACCAGAGGGATCAGGCAGGAACCGCGCTGCGGTCAGATCCGGCTGACGCCAGTATCCAGTCGCAAGATACCGGCTCTTGATCGCGATCTCGCCCACGTTACCAGGCGGAAGCACTGCACCCGTTGCATCCAGGATCAGTCCTTGCATGTCGGAAGTAGCGTAGCCGACCGGGACCACACTTCCTGGAACGACCGTGTTGATGCGAATGGGGTATTGGTGGGAAATTCCGGTCTCGGTGGCGCCCAATCCGTTCACGAGTGTGACCTCCGGCCCAAAGCGCGCCTTGAACAGCTCGACGTGATGCTTTGCAACCTGATCGCCCTCGAGACGAATGACGCGAAGGCTCGGAAACGCCCGGCCAGTCGCGAGCAGACGCTGGAAGATCGACGGGACCGAATGATAAACCGTGATCTGCTGTTCGACGAGCCATGCGGCGAGTCCCTCGATGCCCTCTTCGTGCAGATCGATGGGAAAGCAGGTGGCCCCGTTCAGCAGCGCGCAGAACAGGCTTGAGACCGCACCACTGAAAGCAACCGACTGCAGGAGCGTGAGCCGGTCGGCATCGTTGATCTGCAGGTTATTCGTGTAACGCATAACGTTGTGGAGGACGTTGCGGTGAACATCGACCACGCCCTTCGGCACACCGGTAGAGCCGGAGGTGTAATAGATATAAGCAGGATCATCCGGCAAAACGCGCACGTCGGGGTTTCCTGCACCGAAAGCTCGATCAAGCGAATCGACGTCGATCACCGTCCCGCCGGGCTTGGCCAGCTGGGCGGCCAGCGCGTAATTTCGCTGGTTCGTGACGAGGAGGTCCACGCCACAATGCTCGAGCGTTCTGCGCAAACCGTCGAGAGGATGAGTCGGATCCAACCCAACGTAGGGCCGGCCCGACTTGAGTACCCCGACGATTGCGCTGACCAGCGATATCCCCTGTTCGAGGATGATGGCAACCGGCGCCGAGTGTTGTTCGCTCGCGTTCAAAACAGAATGGGCCACGCGATTACCGAGGGCGTTCAACTGGCCGTACGTGAGCTCAGCTTGCCGGGTTTTGACCGCCACGTGCTCAGGAACTTTTCGCACCTGTTTCTCGAACCGCTCCGGAATAGACTGATTAGTCTCCTCGATTGAAAAACGGGTGTAGCTCCGCGGAGGAAGGACTGCTGAAATGCGCTCAGCACCGAGGGCTCCGTTAAAAGAGTCGGCCTGGATTTTATGATCGCTCATAACTCAGACAGCCATTGCCGGGAGCGACGCGACTATTTCGCGGCCGCGGGATTTTTCACGAGGCGCAAAATTTTTCCGTCACCGATGCTCGCGAGGAGTATATCGCCGTTGCTCGGATCGCGCCCGAACGAGACGATCGCCTGACCCTGCGCGATGCGTTGCACGCGATCGGGCCCCACTGGTTTTTCACCATCGGGCATCAGCGCCCAGATGCGGGCGAATACGAAATCGGCGAAAAGATATTTTCCTTCAAGGCCCGGATAACGTGCGCCGTGGCTCACGATGCCACCCGTGATCGAGAGACCTTGCGAATGAGGGTAGTCCCACACCGGCCCGTCGAACTTCGCCTCAGCGGGCGAATCCGAGTGAAAGGGAGAATTTCCCTCGCGAAAACTCCAGCCATAATTGCCGCCACGTTTGATGATATCGACTTCCTCGTACTTTTCCTGTCCCACATCGGCGCACCACAGCAGGCCTGTCGCCGGATCGAAAGACATACGCCAGGGATTGCGAAGTCCCACCGCCCAAAATTCCGTGCGCACATGCGATGACTCGACCGGCAGGCCATCGAACTGCGTCGCACCGATGAATGGATTATCACGCGGCACCATATACGTACCGGGGTGAACAGCCGGATGTGCGTTGGGCGCGAGACTGTCGGGCCGCTTGTCTACATCCAGACGCAAGATGCCGGAAAAGAAATCCCGGTCGATGCGCTGGCCGTTCTGGAATTGATCATTGGCGCCACCTCCGTCGCCAAGCGACAGATACAGAAAACCATCTGGTCCGAAAAGCAGTTCGCCGCCGTTGTGGTTCGGCGCTTCATCCGACTGCGAAATCATCTGCTGCTCGGAGCTGGGATCTGCCGTGTCGGGGTCGTTGGCTGAAACGAGAAAACGTGAGAGCCGATCTTTGCGAATCGCTTTCCAACTCATCCAATTCGCGCGCAGGCAGCTCGTGTACCAGACGTAAAATTGGTGGTTGTGCTGGAAGTCCGGGTGAAAGGCCATCGCGAGGACACCCTGTTCCACGTCGTCGCTGCCGACCCGTTCTTTCAAATCAAGAAACGTGCGACGGGTCGGGTGCGCGAGATCGGGAATGACAATGATACGTCCCGTTTTTTCGAGAATGAAAAGCCGGTTCGTTTCGCCCGGTGGTGCGACGATCGCGAGCGGTTGATCGAAATCGAGGTTGAACGCCGGCTCGGTGATGTAGGGTAACACGGTCGCGTCATCTGCCGCGCGGATTGTGCTCAACAAAAAGCCAAAGAGAATCGCGAAGACAACCAGTGCACGGGGTAAGCGCATGCGCGAAGAAAGTGCGAACGCCAGATAGCAGGCAATGCTTTCGTAGACGCATCGCTCGAGTAGCGCAGGCCTCCGAGCCTGCTTGATCTCCGAACTGCGATCTCCGAACTCCGAACAAGGCAGGCACGGAGGCCCGCCGCTACGCTCATCCCGATTACTCGCTTGCTCACCGCCACGGCCGCCAGGCACATTTTCCTTCGCTAAAACAACCAGCCACGATGACCAAACCCGCCTGCCCTGCCTGTACTCTTGAAGACGTTCTCAGCCATCCCGATCATTGGGAGTGCGCCACCTGTGGCCACGAGTGGCCCAAGGAGACTCCACCCGAGGCCGCGCGGATTGTGAAAGACGCTCACGGCAATCCGCTGGCCGAAGGTGACACGGTCGTGTTGATCAAAGATCTGAAATTGGGCGGCGGTTCACAGGTGCTCAAGGCAGGCACCAAGGCTAAAAATATTCGCCTCGTCGACGGAGATCACGAGATCGCGTGCAAGATTGAGGGCAGCTCCATGGCGCTTAAAGCCTGCTTCGTGAAAAAGGGCTGAGCGCACGAACGCCGATCGGTGCAGGACTGAGTTTGGCAAATCGGAACACAGCAGACCGGGGCCGTCGCGGCCGCCTTAAACAGAACGGCTGCGAATTTTTTTGGATCGAACTTAGCAGATTCGCGTCTTTGCACTTACTGTTCGAACCCGCGGCATCCCGGGGAATTCGATTGAATCGTCGTTTCAAATACCGCCACCCTACCTCTCCCACCCTATGAAAATCCCCTTTGCTTCCGCACTTGGATTCATCGTCGCTACTTCGGCCAGTCTCGTCGGCGCGCCGGATCCCAACTGGCTCGGCCATGACCGCGAGCGACCGCTGCCCACCGTCGTCACACCCGGTAACTTCAGTTCTCAGGAGCAGGTCGGTCAGCCCCCTTCTGACGCGACCGTGCTGTTCGACGGCAAAGATATTTCACCGTGGGTCGCGATGGATGGAAGCCCCACAAAATGGATCGCGCGAGATGGAGCGCTGGAATGTGTACCAGGGAGTGGATACGTTCGCTCGCTTCAGGCTTTCGGCGACTGCCAGCTCCACGTCGAATGGGCAGCGCCCAATCCGCCGCACGGAACCAGCCAGGGCCGTGGCAACAGCGGCCTATTTTTCTCCTTGGGCCGCTACGAAATCCAGGTGCTCGATTCCTATGAAAACAAAACCTACTCGGATGGATCGGCCGCTTCGGTTTACGGGCAATATCCTCCGCTCGTAAATGCGTCGCTACCTCCCGGCAAATGGCAGACCTACGATATCGTGTGGACGGCTCCGCGTTTTGATGCTGACGGAAAACTCATTTCAAAAGCGCGCGAAACCGTTTTCCACAATGGCGTGCTCGTGCAGAATAACGTGGAGTTGACCGGCCCCACAGGCTGGGTTGGACGCGCTCCCTACAAAGCGCATCCGGAAAGATTGCCGATCGCATTTCAAGATCACGGCAATCCGGTGCGCTACCGCAACGTGTGGGTGCGCGAGTTGGGTAATCCCCGCCATAAAGAATTCACTCTGCCCGATGCTTTGCTCGAGTCTTACGCTGGCGACTACCCACGCGGCAAATCGGACACGGTTAAAATCCGACGCCTGCCGGATGGCTTGCTCTCGCTCACGATTGCGGACGTGGAGGTCATCATGCACGCCGAATCGCTGACCAAGTTCTACGCGCTCACGACGGACGTGCAGTGCGAATTCAATTTTACTGGCGCGGCTAAAAAACTCAGCATCACCGTGGGCGAGGACGAAACGCACGCGATGAAATTGGAACGCGCGGGGCCGTAAGCAGACGCGCACGTAGCAGTAGGCCTCCGTGCCTGCTGATCTTCGATCTCCGAACCCCGAACTTCGATCTCCGATCCAGCAGGCACGGAGGCCTACTGCTACGAGTCGAAATTGGACTTCTGTTCGATGAGGCGGGCAAGACCCCATGGCCGGATATGGATTTCGGGCCTACCCTGCCTGGCCCCTAAACCCCTCCCGACGATGTCCCTTCTCGTTCCCAACTGGCGTTGTTTTCAGAGTATTACCTCGGATGCCGAAGCCGCCTCGTTTTCCGAGTGCTGTCTTTTTTCCCTCGCGACCTTGGAAGTGGACTGCGATTCCGAAACGAAAAGTTTTGCTTTGACGGAACGACAGCGGCCCGACGCGTGGCGGTGGGCGATCGTCAACGCCCGCGGTCTGATCCTCCAAGGCGGATGCGCATCCACCCAGGGAGAAGCGAAACAAATCGCCGAAGACGCGCTGCACTTCCACGCGTCGCCGAAGATCGCACAGCCGTCGCGACTCTTGCTCACCAGCGTTTGAAGCGTCGTCGAACTCCTGGCCTAAATTCGCAGCGTTCCTCTGAGGTCCTACTCGCGACGAAGCTCCCAAGTGCCAGCTTGGCTGTCACGCTTGGTGTAGCCCCACGTGCCGGTTAATTCATCGCCGCTTTCATTGGCGTTGATCACCCCTCGACCAAAATAATCCGTGCCCCATCGCCACGAATACTGCAGTGCACCGTCGATCACGTCGCCGTCGAGGCGCAGTTGACCTACGCCAAACGAAAACGTGCCGGTGACGTGATCGCCTTTACGGTTGAGAATCAATTTTCCGGCCAAATCGGTTCCCTTGGCATCGAGCCAGCGTCCCGAATAGTTGCCATCGAACCGGCGCGCGGGACCACTGACGACGCTTGATGCATCACGCGGAAGTTCTCCCGGATGACGAGGACCGAGCAATCTCGGATCGGCCGACTGGCCCTTTTGGCGAATCAGCATTTGGAGCCCTGGATCTTCGATCAGGTGCGCAATCTTCGTCAGTTCGCCGCTGATAAATTCAACACGATTGACGTCCCCCGCATTGACCGAACTGCGGACAAAGTCCGCGGCGTTTTCGTGAAGAAGCGTAGCGATGGCCATCAGTCGTTCGCCGTTGAGCGGGTGGGATCGGCTCGCTTGTGATTCGGCGTAGTTCGAATCACCAGCTGGGCAGATTTGGCGCGATCTGATTTAGGTTGTGAATGGCGGTCCGGGCCGCGGCCCTTTGCGCAGAGAGTGTCGCCGTATCCGTTACGGTGTGACTTCCCATTCCTTTATAGGTGGCCCACTCCGCTGGACGCGGTGCTGAGGCTTCCGTTGTCGTCACGACAGCGCCTGTTCTCGAGGCTTCAACGGCACTGTGAAACGAGAACCCGACGACACACGCGCCAAACAGCGCGAAAAATGGACTCTAGATGGATCACCACGTCGCTTCGCTCCTGGAGGAACGGGTATTGGAGTAGGGCAAGGTCTCCGACC
>CBRAFL010000187.1:0-10827 GCA_967755055.1 uncultured bacterium | reverse complement strand
CAGCGCTATTACAAGTTTCCCGATCGCGACATGACAGTGGTCGGAGTGACGGGCACGAACGGCAAGACGACAGTCACGCACTTGCTCAAGCATTTCCTCAATGGTGATCAGCGCGTTGGGCTCATCGGCACGATCAATTACGATTTGGGTGTGCGCACAGTTCCGTCGTATCGCACGACGCCTGAGTCGCTCGATATCTACGGTATGATGGCGCAAATGCGCGACGCCGGCTGTCGCCAGGCGGTGATGGAGGTGAGTTCGCACGGGATCGACCAGCAGCGCGTGCTCGGGCTGCAGTTTGGCGCGGCTGTATTCACGAATTTGACGCGCGATCATCTCGATTATCATAAGACCCTCGAGGCATATTTTGAAGTGAAGACGCGGCTGTTCTCTGGTGGCACCGGACCGGCGCCGAAGGTTGCGGTCGTGAATCTGGATGATTCGTACGGCGAAAAACTCGCCGCACAGATCTCGGCCGAACTGCCGCAAACGCGGCTGCGGCTGGTCACGTTTGGCGAGAGTCCGCGCGCGGATGTTCGGGCGGAGAACGTTTCGCTCAATTTCAAAAACACGACCTTCCGTCTCGTCTGGCCCAATGGAAGCATGGACGTCGATTCGCCTCTGATTGGACGCTACAACGTGAGTAATATTCTCGCCGCGATCGCCACGGCGTGGGGGCTCGGCCGCGATCCATTTGTTTTTCTTTCGCGGCTGCGCGGATTCAAAGGCGTGCCCGGTCGCATGGAGCGAATCGAAGAAGGTCAGGCGTTTAACGTGCTTGTTGACTACGCCCACACGGATGACGCATTGCGCAACGCGCTCGGCATGCTCCGCGCGATTACGCCTGGTCGTTTGCTGGTTGTTTTTGGCTGCGGTGGAAATCGCGATCGTTCCAAACGGCCGCTGATGGTGAAGGCCGTCCAGGAGTTCGCGGATTTCGCATTGGCGACCGCCGATAATCCGCGCTCCGAGTCGCTCACTCAAATCTTCGACGATATGAAAGCGGGCGCGACCGAACCGGGGAAAATCGCATGGGTGGAAGATCGTCGGCGCGCAATCAGCCTCGCGCTCGATGCGGCGAAGGAAGGCGATTGTCTCCTCATCGCGGGCAAAGGCCACGAGAGTTATCAGGAATTTGCGGACACAGTAATTCCTTTCGACGACCGCCAGGTTGTCCGGGAACTGATCGGAATCAAAACGCTCAAACACGCATGAACGCCACGACGACTTTGCCGGTCACGCGCACCTCCGGTGGTAGCCGTGCCGCTTGCGGCGCGGACCGCACGCCAAGGCGTACGGCTACGTCTGCGATCGCGGCCGGGGCGTCACGCGTTCAGGCTCGTCCTCCGATTCGCTCTGTTCTTCCGCTCCGCATCGTGATGCACGCGTGTCGAGCCTCGCCCCGGTATGCCTGACTTTCCGCCAGCACTTCTTGCGACGTGGACCGGCGGCCGTTGGACGGCGCAGCCGGTCTCGCCGCTTTCAGGCTTCACGATCGACACGCGACAACTGCGTGCCGGTCAAATTTTCGTCGCGCTCAAAACCGGCAAGCGAGACGGCCACGATTTTCTCGGAGCAGCGCAGGCCGCTGGGGCGAGTGCCGCACTCGTTGCAACCGCGAATGAGACGTTGACGCTTCCCCAATTGGTGGTGGCTGATCCGCTCATCGCGTTTCAAGCCATCGCGCGTGAACAACGCCGGTTATTTACTGGTCCAGTGATCGGAATTTCAGGAAGTGCCGGCAAGACTTCGACGAAGAACTTGCTCGCGCTCCTGCTCGGCGGAAGTGAAGGCGGCGTGCTCGCGACGGAGGGAAATCTCAACAATCACCTCGGTGTTCCGCTCACGTTGACGCGACTGGATCCGCGGACGCATCGGTACGCGGTGATCGAGGCGGGCGTCAGTGCTCCGGGCGAAATGGCGCCGCTGGCGTCGATGATCGACCCGGATTTGGCGATCATCACGCTCGTCGCGCCGGCGCACACCGCGGAACTTGGCGGACTCGGTGGCGTGGCAGCGGAGAAGGCTGTGCTACCCGCGTCGATACGGCCGACAGGCATCGCGTTTTTTTCGAAAGCGTGTGCGGAATTCCCCGCGTTTCGTGAGCTTCGGGTCCGGCAAATGGTGGTGGAACACGCGGATGTGATTCGGCCCGCCGAGCCGGCGAAGGATAAAGTTTATTTTGCGGTGACGCAGCGCGGAGATTCCACCGCGCTTTCGCTGGCGTACGGTGCGCCACCGCCGTTGACGTTCACGTGTCGGCGGGTGTCCGACGGCATGGCGCAGAACGCAGTCCTCGCGATTTGCGCGGCGTTGTGGCTCGGCATATCACACGAACAGATTCAGCGGCGTCTCGCGGAGTGGCAGCCCGCGAAGTTGCGGGGCGAACTGCGCGAGGAAGACGGACGGCTGTTCTATCTCGATTGCTACAATGCGAATCCTGCTTCGATGACGGATGCGCTCGACGCGTTTTACGCGGTGGCGCCAAGTGACCGGCCGAGATTATTTGTGCTCGGCGGGATGGAGGAACTCGGACGCGAGGCGGAGATGTTTCATCGCGCACTGGGGCGGGCACTGCGTTTGCGACCGGAGGATTTTCTCGTGGTGATTGGTGATCAGGCGGAGGCGGTGCGCACCGGCGCGGTCGAGAATGGCAGTCGGGGTGAGCAGATCGAAGTGGTGAACACGCTTGAGCCTGTTTCGGTGCGAGTCGCCGGATGGAAAGGCGCGGTGTTCGTGAAAGGCAGTCGCCGTTATCAGCTGGAGAAAGTGCTGGGGTCGAACTTGGTGGAGGCTCACGCGTGAGCGCGATACGGCGAGATTTTCAAATGACGAACCACGGACAGCCAGGGACGGCTGCCGCTACGACGGACGCGGTTAGTCGCGATTTCACATGCTGAGTTTGCTTGCTGATTATCAGGATTATTTTGGGCCGCTCCGGCTGCTGCACTATATTACGGTGCGCACGTTGCTCGCGGCCGTCACTGCGCTGCTGATCGGTTTCGTGATCGCGCCGCGGATGATCGCGCGGTTTCGCGAACTGAAATTCGGGCACGGTTACATCGACGATCGGACTGGCGAACTCGGTGCGACGTACTTCGATAAGAAGCACACTCCGACGATGGGTGGGCTGATTATTTTTCTATCGGTATTTCTCAGCTCAGTGCTGTGGGCGGCGCCGAACATCTGGGTATTCGTGAGTCTTTTCGTTTACGCGGCACTTACGGTGCCAGGCTGGCGTGACGATTATTTGAAAGTGGTGCACAAAAATCGCGACGGCATTTCGTCGTTGGAAAAGATCAGCTGGCAATCGCTCGCCGCGGTCCTCGCACTCGGATTCCTGCTCTATCATCCGCTGAGTGCGGGCAAGATTCGCGAACTGTGGGTGCCGTTTTTGAAATATGCGTTGGTGCCCCAAATGCCGTGGTGGCTGCTGCTCGTGATGTTGTACTTGTGGATCGTTGGCTTCAGTAACGCGATCAACTTTACGGACGGACTCGATGGGCTCGCGGTCGGTTGCACGATCTCAGTTGCACTCGTGTTTGGCATCATGGCGTACGCGGCCGGCAACATTTTCATTTCCGAATATCTGCTGATGAGTCACGTGCCGGGGACAGGCGAACTCTCGGTGATTTGCGGCGCGTTGATCGGTGGTTGCATGGCGTTTCTCTGGTACAACTCGCATCCCGCGGAAGTGTTCATGGGCGACACGGGCTCACTCGCACTAGGCGGACTGATTGGCGTAATGGCTTTTATGATTCACCAGCCGTTCACGCTGGTGATCGTTGGTGGCGTGTTTGTGGCGGAACTGCTGTCGGTGGTGATTCAGATCGGCTGGTTCAAGTTCACGAAGCGCCGGTTTGGGGTGGGACGGCGGGTGTTTCTCATGGCACCGATTCACCATCATTTTCAAAAAAAGGGCTGGCCGGAATCGAAAGTGGTGCTCCGTTTTTGGGTGTTGTCGCTCGGGTGTGCGCTCGCCGGTTTGGCGACGCTTAAACTGCGGTAAAAAGGAAATGCGCTGATCACATGAAGAATCTTTTCAACATTAACGTATGCAGGCGGGGGGCGTTGCTCATCCCGCTTCTTTCAATCGAGGCGAGAGAAGTTGTGCTGTGTCCGAGTCGCGCGGCGTTTGGAGCGACAGACCGCGTGCTCACGCACGCGGCTACAGGTGGGACGACGGACCGCGCGCTAACGCACGCGGCTACAGGTGAGGCGACGGACCGCGGGCTAACGCACGCGGCTACGACTACGACGGGGAATGAGCTGGGGAACCGCGTGCTCACGCAGACGGCGACTACGGGCTGATCATGCGCAAGCTCGCTCTCACCGCTCCTGAATTTCTTCGGCCGCTGCTCGCACAGCCGGTCGCGATTTTTGGCGGAGGCGTGAGTGGAATCGGCGTGTGTGCAGTGCTAGCGAATCTTGGCGCGGAGAGCGTGATCTATGACGCGAAGGGAACTGAATTTACGGCGAAGCTCGCGCGACTGCATCGGCTCGTGATTTTTTCACCGGGGTTTCCGCCCGAACATCCGTGGCTCGCGATCGCACGTGCGGCGGGATGTGAGTGTCGCGGCGAACTCGATTTTGCGTCGCTCTTTTGGCGCGGCAGTGTGGTCGCGGTGACGGGCACCAATGGGAAAACCACGCTCACGGAATTTCTGACGCATGCATTGCGCGCGGCCGGGCGCCAGGCGTACGCGACGGGAAATATAGGTTATTCATTTGCGCAACTGGTGGCGGAAACGGAAGGCGGCACGACGGAGACGATTGCGGTTTGCGAAGTGAGTTCGTTCCAAGCTGAGACACTGCAAGCGTTTCGCGCTGACGCTACGCTCTGGACAAATTTCGCCGAGGATCACCTTGAACGGCATCCTGGCCTCGAGAGCTATTTCGGAGCGAAATGGAATCTGGTCGCACGAACGCTTGGTCGTGTCGCGGATCAAAAATCGGGTTCGTCGTCGTCGGCCGCGCCTGCGCGCAAACCCGCGCTTTTTCTCGGTTCGTCGGTCCAGCACTATGCGGTGAAATTCGATCGTCCGCTGCCGGCTGGTTCGGGCGTAGACACCGAAAATCAGCCGAAGGACGAGCGACTGGTGGGCACGGCGTTTGCCGAATATCCGCAGCGCGAAAACTTTTTGTTGGCGGCAGCGTGGTGGCGGGCGGCGGGTTTGCCGATGAATGATTTGTATGAGGCCGCGCGGACTTTCGCGATTGGACGGCATCGGCTTGCACGGGTTGCGGAGCGCGAGGGCGTGGTTTATTGGAACGATTCGAAGGCGACCAATTTTCATGCGGTCGAGGCGGCGCTCGCTGGATTTCCGAAACCGGTGGTGTTGATCGCGGGTGGAAAAGCGAAAGGCGGAGACCTGGCTGGTTTTGTTCATCGCATCGCGCCGCATGTGAAACACGCGGTGCTGATCGGCGAGACGAGCGCCGAGCTGGCTTTTCAGTGTTCTGCGTTCCGCGTCGGCCACACGAGTTGTGCAACGCTCGCGGAAGCGGTTCGGCGTGCGGCGGAATTTGCGCAGCCAGGCGACAACGTGCTGCTCAGTCCGGGTTTCGCCAGCTTCGACATGTTCCGCGGCTACGCGGATCGCGGAGAGCAGTTCGAACAATTCGTTCGCGAGCTCGGTACCGCCGCTAGTTTTAGATAGCATTCACTCACTCAAACCACCAACTATTCTCCCATGAAAATTCTCAAAATCTTCGGCGTCGTCGTGGGCATCCACGTCTTTGCGCTGGTCCTGATTTTTGCGAATCCCGGCTGCAGTTCTCCCAACAAGCCAGCTCCTTCGCCTTCTGAAACGGTTTCGAAAAATGACGACGCTTCGAGCTCCGCATCGCCGTCACGCACGACTCCGGACAACGTCACGCCGGTCACCATCGCGGGCGGTGATTCGCCGGTGAGCGCGGCGCCGTCGTCGTTCGATCCGAATGCAACGGCCACGCCGGCCATCCGGTTTTCGCCGACGCGCCCCGGAACTCCCGCGGCCAACACGCTCGAAGCCTCGCCGGTTGGAGATGTTACTCCGACGTCAACCTACACTGTCGCGAAGGGAGATAGTTTGTGGACCATCGCAAAGAAGCATCACATCTCGATCGCAGAAGTCGCGGCGGCGAATAACATCCATTCAACTACGCCGGTGCGGGTGGGACAAAAGTTGATGATCCCGGCGAAAACGCCGAAGACCAACACGAGCGTGGTGGAGCACGCCGAAACCAAGCCACCTGCCGTCGCTGCGGCAGCGGCACCCCGCGCGTCGGGAGAATCGGTGAAGCACGTCGTTCGTCCGGGCGAAACGCTGGGCGCCATCGCGCGCAAATATCAGGTGAAAGTCGGCGACATCGCGGCGGCGAATAATATTTCTGATCCAGCGAAAATCCGGCCAGGAACGGAGTTGATCATTCCGGGCTGGCAGGCTCCGTCCGGAAAATCCGCGAAGAAGGGGACATCGCGTCCACCTGCCGCGGAAGCCACGACTCCGCCGGCGACATCGCCCGCGCCTGTCACTCCTGAAGCGCCGCCGTCTCTAGTGATTCCCGCGCCTGAAAGCGGGACCGGAGCAGAATCGAAGTCTGCCACGGCCGAGCCGCCACCCGTCATCCGAGTTGACGACAAGCCGTAATCGATTTTGACGCGCGCGCACGGCTGCAGAGTCGCAACCGAATGGAAAAAGAACCCTTCGACACAGAGGTCACGGAGATCCGATCCGAATTCACCGAGAAACACTCCTTGCTCCGTGATTCTTTTTTTACCCTCGGTGAATTCTGTGACCAGAAAAGCCAGCCGAAATTATTTCGATCCTCGAACATCGTGCGATTTTAGACGCATCGATCCGATCCCATGGCTCTTTCTTCGCGGCCCGC
This sequence comes from uncultured bacterium, assembly GCA_967755055.1. Classification (GTDB taxonomy): domain Bacteria; phylum Verrucomicrobiota; class Verrucomicrobiia; order Opitutales; family Opitutaceae; genus Opitutus. Next base: position 3,954 of record CBRAFL010000187.1, on the reverse strand, counting down.
AGATTCTCCCCGGACCCGGTTTATTCTCAATCCGGTGGCGATCATTATCGTCTGTGCGCTCGGGCTTACGTTTCTCGGCCTGACGATTTTGTTTAGCGCGAGTGCGTCGTTCAAACAGGGGCCGTTTTATTATCTCAACAAGCAGCTGATCGGCGTGGTGGGAGCGGCGATCTTGTGTTTTGTCGTAAGCCGCGTGGATCTGGATTTTCTGCGGCGCTACGCGTGGTGGATCAGCGGAGCGGCGATTTTCATGCTCATGCTGGTGTTGATCCCGTACGTCGGAATCAAGGTCAACGGCAGTCGCCGCTGGCTCGGGTTTGGGGCGGTGCGGCTCCAAGTTTCCGAATTCGCGAAGCTCGGAATGGTGTTCTGCCTCGCGCATTACCTCGCGCTCAACCAGACGCGGATCGGTGAGTTCAAACGCGGATTCCTGATTCCGGTTGGCATCATCGGTGCGTTCACGTCGTTGATGGCGAAGGAGCCGGACCTCGGCACGGCGGCGCTCACGGTCGTGGTCGGCATGGTGATGCTGTTTCTGGTCGGCGCGCGCTGGCGTTATCTGCTGCCGGCAATTGGCGCGGTGCTGGTGGGATTTGCGGGAATAGTTTACCTGATGCCCAATCGGCTGCACCGTTTTCTGGCGTTCCTCGATGTGGAGGGAAACAAGCAAGGCGGCACGTATCAGCTTTACCAATCCCTCGCGGCGTTCGCCGCGGGCGGCGTGGACGGAGCGGGGTTGGGACAGGGGCGTCAGCAGCTTAACTTTTTACCCGAGGCGCATACGGATATGATCTTCGCCGTCGTCGGTGAAGAGTTGGGACTGTGGTTTACGCTCGGGGTCGTCGTTTTGTTTCTGACGATTTTCATCGCAGGGCTGATTCACCTGCGGAGGGCCCCTAATCTGTATCAGTTTTTATTGGTCACCGGCTGCCTGCTGCTCATCTGCCTGCAAGCGATTATCAACGTTGGTGTGGTGACGGGCGTGTTTCCGACCAAGGGAATGTCGCTGCCGTTCATCAGCGCGGGGTTGTCGAATTTACTGCTGATGGGATTGTTGTTGGGCATTTTGTTGAACACGCAACGTACGTGGGGGCGCGCAACCCTGGGCCGGCAGGCGAGGATGATGAGGGAGGTGCTGGCGTGAGAACCGAGCGAAACGGATATAACCGTCGTTCTCGGTCTCGTAATCTTTCTCGTTCTCAACGCGGGGAGGTTTCGGCTGGGAGAACGAGAATGATAACGAGAACGAGAACGAATTAACCATGAGCTCATTCCTCATCTCCTGTGGTGGAACGGGCGGGCATCTCTCGCCGGGAATTTCGCTGGCCGAGGGATTGGTGGCGCGCGGCCATTCCGTTCGATTGCTCATCAGCCAGAAGAAAGTCGATGCACGGTTGATCGAGAAATATCCGCATTTTGAATTCATCCGGATCGCGGGAACGGGGTTCTCACTCAATCCCGTGAAACTGATCCGCTGCTGCGTTTCGCAGCTGCAGGGTTTTCTTTTTTGCCTCAAGCTGGTCAGGGAACAGCGGCCGGATGGCATCGTGGGATTCGGCGGTTTCACTTCGACGGGCGTGGTGCTCGCGGGGAGGCTGTTGCGAGTGCCGGTGGCGCTGCACGAGTCGAATCGCGTGCCGGGCCGGGCGATTCGGACGCTGGGTGGATTTGCGCACCGGGTTTATTTGCCGCCTGGCATTCGGTTGCCCGGCGTCTCGGCGGCGAAGACGCGTCACGTCGGACTGCCTGTGCGCCGGGAAATCGCGCGCGTGGCGCAGGCGACTGCGCGTGCGGCGCTGGGTTTCGATGCGAATCATCGGATGCTCGTGGTGTTCGGCGGAAGCCAGGGGGCGAGCGTCCTCAATAATTGGGTACGCGAGGAATTTCCGCGACTGGCGGCGGAAGGTGTTCAGGTGTGCTGCATCACTGGCATGGGCAAAGGGCTCGACGAAGTCGTTGAATTGCGCACGAAAACCGGATTGCCGATACGCGCTTATTTCCGGACGTTCAGCGATCGCGTGGCTGAACTGCTTTCCGCGGCGGACCTGGTGGTTTCGCGGGCGGGAGCGGGCACGATCGCCGAGCTCATTCGCTGTGAAACTCCGGCGGTGCTCGTGCCGTTTCCACAGGCGGCGGACGATCACCAGAGAGCAAATGCGGCGTTCTTCGAGCGGCAGGGTGGCGGGGTTGTGGTTGAACAAACCTCGCGGGCGAGCCTCACCGCGGAAGTGCTGGATATTATTTTCAATGAAGCGCTGCTGCGGAAATTTCGCGGGAATCTTCAGCGAATGGACCGCGCGAACTCGCTGAGTTTAATGCTGACAGATTTGGACGAGATCGTGGCCGAGTTTAAGAGAGTCAACGCGAGCGGGCAAAAATCGCAGACGGTGATCACGTGAATAATTTGATCGTCTATTATTGCGGAAGGCTAAGCCAGGACGCTGCGCCTGGCCCGCGCGCTTTCGGGAGGGTAGGGCGAGGTCTCCGACCCGCCCTGAGCAGGTCGAGGACCTTGCCCTACTCCAATGCTGGTTTCTCAGCGTTCAACCAAGGCATGAGCACTTGGAGGGAGAGTAGTCCATCTAGAATTTTCCGTGGATTGCCGCAGTCGGCTAGCCTCCTTCGCAATGACAAATTGAAAAGTTCGATAGCGGAGCGTTCGCCATGAGAGCCGCGCCGTTACCGCTTCTTTTCTCCCGCGAAATTCGGCGCATTCACTGCGTTGGCATTGGCGGCATGGGGATGGCCCCGCTTGCGATTTACTTGGCGCAGCTGGGGTTTGCGGTCAGTGGCGAAGACGACGCGATGACCGAGGACGTGCGCGTTTTACTCACGCGCGAGCGCGTCGCCATCGCTCCAATACCGGGGGACGGCGATCTGGTGGTGTATTCGTCGGCGATTTCGAAAACGCATCCGGCCTATCTCGCGGCGAAAGCGCGAAATCTGCCGCTCGTACGGCGGGGTGAGATGCTGGCGGAAATCGTGCGGGACAAAAAACTCGTCGCGGTATGTGGATCGCACGGAAAGACGACAACGACAGCGCTGTTGATTACGGCGCTGCGGCGGGCGAATTTTCCGGCGGGCTATATTTTGGGTGGGTTGTTCGGGGACGAAAGTGCGCCGGCGCGAGTGGGATCGAATGAATGGGTCGTCGCGGAAATCGACGAGAGCGATGGCACGATCGAACGCTTCACGCCTGCGATCACGGTCGCGGTGAATCTCGATTGGGATCATCCGGATCACTATCGGCAGCTGGCGGATTTGGAAGGGACGTTCGCGGCGTTGTTTACACGGACGACTGAGACGGTGTTGGTCAGCGACGTGTGTGCGCTCAGCGGACGCGTGGTGAATCTGGCGAGTGCAGCGGGCGTCGCGACTGGCAGGACAGTGCCGACGTTTCAGACTTTCGGACGCTCTGGGATATTTTCTGGCGCGATCACGAATGAAATGAGCGGTCGGATGACGTTGAAGCTGGGAGGAAATTTTCAGATTTCGGAAACCGTCGTGCAGGCCAGCGGGGATTTTAATGGGAGTAATGCGACGGCCGCGCTGGCGGCGGCGCAGACGCTGGGCGCTGAACTGACGCCGCGTTTGCTGGCGGAATTTCCAGGTGTGCGACGGCGGCAGACGGTTTTGCATGCGGCGGACGGCGTGACGGTGATCGAAGATTATGCGCATCATCCGGCGGAGATTCGGGCGTTGCTGGGGAGTTTGCGCCGCCGAGTTGAAGCGGGTGGGCGGCTTGTCGTGGTTTTTCAACCACACCGGTTTAGCCGGACGGCGCAGTTCAAAGCGGAGTTCGCGGCGGCGCTGGCGCTGGCGGACCGGTTGATCCTGCTCGACGTGTATTCTGCGGGAGAATCTCCGATCGCGGGCGGAACGAGCGCGGATATTTATGCGGAGCTGAAACGCGGAGCTCCGGCTCTGGCGGTGACTTATTTGCCGGGTGACGAT
>CBRAFL010000186.1:0-10829 GCA_967755055.1 uncultured bacterium | reverse complement strand
CTCGAGAGGGGATTTTCCAGACCCCGCAAGCAGCCGAAGTCCCCTCTTGAGAGGGGTGCCCGAAGGGCGGGGTGTGTTGGATTGTACGGCACCCACGCGAGATGGGTCATGCCAGCCTTTTACCGCAGTCTCGCGCGAAAATGTTCCGTCTGAGCGGAGATTCTTTCAAATCGTTTCGTTTGACCATGAATTCCGCGCCGCCAGTTTTGGCGCCAGCACAATGGCCGCCTCTGAACCCACGCTGTGCGCTCTTCCGTATCACGAAGCGCTCGCCAATTATTTGAAAACGGAGGAGCCGGAAACGTGGTCCTGGTTCGCTTCCACAGAGGCGCAGTCGAGTCACGCTGAGTCGTTGCGCGTTGAGCTATTAAAACACACGTATCGGCTCGACCCCGCGGCTTACCCGGATCTCTTCGCGGCCCTCACGGACGCGAAGGCGAAGCTGGCGCTCGATGTGCCGGTGACCGTTTATCAATCGCAATCGAGCCGCGAACTCAACGCGGCGCTCTACTTTTTGCCCGGTGAGGTGCACATCGTTTTTCAAGGCGATCTTCTGAAGCTGCTCGATCCCGCGGAATTGCGCGCCGTCCTCGGTCACGAGCTGGCCCATTTCATTTTGTGGAGCGGATCAGACCGACGCTTTCTTGTGGCCGATCGGATCGCGCAGGCGATGGCGAATGATCCTCGGGCCGAACCTAGCCACGCGGAAAGCGCGCGGCTCATGCGGCTCTATACGGAAATTTACGCCGATCGTGGCGCACTGCGCGTTACCGGTGATCCCGTCGCGGTTATCTCGAGCCTGGTCAAAATCCAAACCGGCCTCGCGCAAGTGGACGCGTCGAGTTATCTCCGGCAGGCCGACGAAATTTTCGCGCGCTCCAAAGTTAAGACAGACGAGTTGAGCCATCCCGAGGCCTTCATCCGCGCGCGGGCCGTCACACTCTGGGCGGAAAACATGCCCAACGTGGACGCGGAAGTTCGACGCATGATCGAGGGCGACCCGTCACTCGATAAACTCGATCTCCTCGGTCAACAGCGACTGACGGCGCTCACACAACGATGGTTCCAGTTGTTCCTGCGCCCCGCGTGGTTTCGCACGGACGCGGTGCGCGGACACGTGCGGATGTTTTTTCCCGAATTCGATTTCGTGACCGAGGGACACCGCGATGACGCACTGCTGGAGGAGCTGCGCAGTGCGGGTACGAGCGTTCGCGATTATTTTTGTTATCTCCTGCTGGACCTCGCGGCGGTGGATCCTGAATTAGACCTGGAGCCCGTGCGGGCGGCGTTCGCGCTGGCGAGCGAACTCGGCTGGGACGAACGGCTCGAGTCGCTCGTGGTGAAAGAACTCAAAATCAAGAAACGCGAGGCGCAACGACTGCGCGCCGAGGCGCGCGCTTCCACTGGCGAAGAAACCGTCACTCCTGCAGTCGAGACGATCGAAGAAACCGAGGTGATCGATGAGTGATTTGAAAACTCCCGCGCCCTTTCTCGCGTTTCTAAAACGCGGTGCTGACGCCGGCGGCTTCGGTACGGATGACGTGTTGGCCGCGCTGCTGCCGCTGTTCGAACAAGTCGCGCAGGCGCACCAACAGCAACTCGTCGCGCCGCTTGATGGCATCGCAGAGCTGCACGTCGAGGAGAGTGTGTTGAAAATTGCGTCCGCGAAATTTCGCGCGCCGCGAAAAAATCCGGTTCGCATCGAGTCGCTGCAAAAATCCGGGTCGACTGCACTCGACGTGGTGGGCGAATCGCACCGGATGGCCGATGTTGACGACGGCACGCTCGACCAGCGCGATCTGCGTATCGGAGAACCGGGCACGGACTTGGTGCGACCGGTCTATCTGCCAGGCTACGTGGCGTGGGAGCACCGAATTGGTCACCACGATCAGTTGACGGATGTGTTTTCGCTGGGGCTGATTCTCGCGAGCTGCGCCTGCGCACTCGACCTGACGGACCCGGAGGATCTCGAGCTGTTGGTTCGCAGCCGTGACAACCTCTTCGATTTGAATCAACAGCTGCATCCGGTCGTCGCGAGCATGATCGTGCAGATGACCGAGCTGAATCGGCATCGTCGCGTGCAGACGGTCGATCTCGTTGTGCAACGCCTTCGCCGCTATCGCGATCAGGTGGCGGACTACGCCGTGGATTTTTCGCAGTTGAAAGGATTCCGGGCGCTCGCGCCGACGGAACGCGGCAAGATCATCCTCACTCACCTGCGAAATCGGCTGTTCGAGATTTCACGACGCAACCGACTGATTTATTTCAAGCCGACGCTGCAGACCTTGAATCTCACGCTGGCCTCGGTGCCGTTGATGCTCGACCACCGGAAGATCTTACCGTCGCAGCTTTTTCTATGGCACGATGCGATTTCAAACGCCCTGGCGGGCGGTGAGTCGATCGTGCTCGGGAAGTATTTGAGATTTGAAGACGCGCCTTACGCCGCCGGCGTGCTCGATCAAATCATCGCCACGGAGCGGCGCGACCGCCAGGAGTTCGGTTTCGCGCAACTGCGGCTCGTGATTTGTTTCCTGCGCTGGCACAATCTCAAGGAGTCGCCGCAGGAGCGCATTCACTCGCCGCTGCTGTTACTACCGGTGGAGCTCACGCGAAAAAAGGGCGTTCGCGACGCGTATGTGTTGAAGCCGCTTTCGTCGGAGGCAGAGGTGAATCCGGCGTTGCGGCATTACCTTCGCCAGCTGTACGGGCTCAATCTACCGGAGACGGTCAACCTCGCGGAAACAACGCTCGATGCGTTTCACACGCTGCTGGCCGAACAGATTCGCGCCAGCGAGCCGGGCGTCACGTTGACGAAACAGGATCGTCCTCAAATCGAACTCATCCACGAACGCGCACGGCAGCGGCTCGATCAATTTCGGCGTCGGCAGCGGCTCGCAGCGCGCGGCCAGCGGAAGTTCGAGTCGTTTGACTACAGCTATGATCGGGAGCGTTTTCGTCCGCTCGGGTTGCAGCTGTTTAACGCGCGAGTGAAACCGGCGCGCGCACCGTTTGCTGAAGTCACTGGCAAGCCGCCGGCGCCGCGACAACCGAACATTGTCGAGCCGACAGCGCCGCAGAACGTTGAAGCCGCGCCGCGCGTATCCGAAAAAGAGCAACAGCTCTACGCCGTGCGCGAGCCGCAGGGTTCTGGGAATCCGTACCAATGGGATTTTGATCTGTGCAGCCAGACGCTGGGCAATTTCAACTACCGGAAAATGTCGCTGGTCCAGGACTACGCGGCGTTGCTGGAGCAGGACCTGCCGGGCCGAGCGTTTGAGGCGATATTCTCGCTGCAACCGCGGCCGTCCGATGCTGGTCCCGCGGCTTTGCCATTGCGCGAGCAGTTTCCCGTGGTGGAGTGCGATCCCACGCAGATGCACGCCGTCGCCCGGGCGCGTGACGGACAGAGCTATATTATTCAAGGTCCGCCGGGGACCGGCAAATCCCAGACGATCACGAACCTCATCGCGGATTTTGTGGCGCGCGGAAAGCGCGTGCTCTTCGTTTGCGAAAAGCGCGCCGCGATCGACGTCGTGTTTCACCGCCTTGGCCGCCAGGGACTCGACGAACTTTGCTGCCTGATCCACGACTCGCAGACCGACAAGCGTGAGTTCATCCGCAATCTCAAGCAGACCTACGATACGTTTCTCAACCAGCCGATCGACGAAACGGTGGAGACGCGCCGGGCCGAACTCGTGCGGCTGATGGATGCCGAGCTCGTGGCGTTGCAACGCTGGACGGATGCACTCGAATCAAAGCTCCCTGGATGCAGTCTGACCGTGCGCGATTTGCTGGCGCGGTTGATCGAGCTGCGCGCGCACACCGTTGAGCTCGACCCACTCGCGTTTGAGCAAGTGCCATCCTACGCGATGTGGACGCCGCATGCGGAAATCATCCGATCGCTTTCGACGGGGTTGAAACGCATCGATGGCGGAACCTCGTTCGCGGAGCATTCGTTTCGTCATCTTAGTGAACGTGCGCTGACCAGCCCGCAACCGCTGGCGACGATCACGGCCGCGGTGAGCGAGAGCGAGACGTTGCTCGCGAAAACCACCGCGCCGCTCGAGGCTCTCGGCGAAACCGTGGCGCTGCAGTTGCTGAGCGACATCGAGGCCGTGGTGGCCTACGCGGTGGAAATCGCGCCCGCGGCCGCGGCGGACGCGCTCGATTTATTGAACCCACGCGGGACCCGTACGCGCAAAGTTGCGAAGCTGGTGCGCGAGTGGCGCGCCGCTGAGCAGACGCTGACGAAGGCGCAAGTCGCGACCGTGCACTGGAAAAATAAGTTGTCGCCGCAGGACACCACCGCGGCGCTGGCACAGGCACGCTCAGTGGAAACCTCATCGCTGAAATGGCTGAGTCCTGGTTTCTGGCGGCTGCGCGGAGTGATGCAGACGAGCTACGATTTTTCCAGCCACGCGATTATGCCCGCGTGGTCGCAGCTGTTACAGGAACTGGATTCCGAGCACGCTGCATTCGCGGGCCGCGAGCAGGCGCGCGGCGTGATGACGGAGGCGTTTGGCGATTTGGATCCAGACGAAGGCGTGCGACTGATCGAAGCGTTGCCGACGCGAGTGGATTCATTGCCGTCCGCCGCGCGGATGTTGCACGACTACCTGTTGGAAAATTCAGAGGCGACCTACATCGTCGAAAATCTCGCCGCGCTGCAGCCTACGATGACGCGGCTGCGCGAATGTCTGGGCTTGGTGGTCGCCGACTACGCGCGGCTGAAGCGCAGCGCGCTCGCGGCGGAGTTGAAGCAGCTTCGGGCGGATCTTGTGTGGCTGCCCGATATGCTCCCCGTGCTCGTGGAAGCACTACAGCTGCCGGCGGAACTCCAGCAGGCACTCCGGTTGTTGCCGTTGTCCGACGCGCAACTTGAAGCCGCGATGGTGCGCAAGAGTCTGGCGGGTGTTTACCAAGCCGATCGCGCATTCGAGGCGACGGACGGGCGAATGCTCGCGCGACGGGTGGCGCGGCTGCAGACGAGCCACCACGAGTGGCTCGCGCTTAATGCCCGCTGGATTCACCAGCAGGTGCGCCGGGAATTTCTCCGCAAGGTGCAGCTGTCGGCCGCCTCCGCTTCAGTGCTGACGGAGGATGAGAAGGAATTGAAGCGCCTCTACGCCACGGGTCGTCGCGAGTTGGAGCACGAGTTCTCGAAGACGATGCGACACCGGTCGATTCGCGATCTCGCCGATGATGAAACCGGCATCGTGTTGCGCGATTTGAAACCGGTGTGGCTGATGAGTCCGCTGAGTGTTTCCGACACGTTGCCGCTGGCGGTGGATGCGTTCGACGTCGTGATCTTCGATGAAGCGAGCCAGATCCTCGTCGAGGAAGCGGTTCCGGCGGTGTACCGCGCGCAGCAGGTGATCGTGGTGGGCGACGAAATGCAGCTGCCGCCGACGAATTTCTTTTCCGCGACTCGATCGGAGGAAGAACCGCTGCTCGAAAGCGAAGAGGCGGAGTCGGCTGTCCAGGATTTGGATGCCGATAGTTTTCTAACGCAGTCCGCGCGCAACCTGCCGTCGACGATGCTGGGGTGGCACTACCGGAGCCGCTACGAGTCGTTGATTAGGTTTTCGAATCACGCGTTCTACGAAGGACGGCTGTTGACGATTCCGGACCGGCAGCTGCCCGGCGCGGTGCAGCCGGAGCTAGTCGTGCGATCACCGGCGGATGCGGTGGCGAACGTGAATGCGCTGCTCGCCCGCGCGATCAGTTTTCAGTTTCATCCTGAAGCGGTTTACGAGCGGCGCAGCAACAGCGCGGAGGCGGATACGATTGCGCACATCGTTCGCGAACTGCTCGAGCGCAACACGGGAAAGAGCATCGGGGTCGTGGCGTTTTCCGAGGCGCAACAAGGCGAAATCGAGAGTGCGCTTTCACGTTTTGGCGCGGAAGACGCGACCTTCCGCAACCGACTCGAAACGGAATACGAGCGCGAGGAGCAAGGTCAGTTCTGCGGGCTATTCGTGAAGAATCTGGAGAACGTGCAAGGCGACGAGCGCGACATCATCCTGCTCAGCGTGTGCTACGGCTACGACCGGAATCGCCGAATGATGATGAATTTCGGTCCGATCAATCAGCGCGGGGGAGAGAAGCGGCTCAATGTGATTTTTTCCCGCGCGCGGCAGCACATGGCGGTGATCAGCTCGATCCGGCACGGCGACATCACCAACGAGTACAACGATGGCGCGAACTGCCTGCGCAATTTCCTCGAATACTCCGCCGCGTGTTCAGTTGGCGACATGGCCACGGCGCGCCGAGTGGTGCATGCGTCGCATCCGTCGGGCGGGACACACATGCCGCTGGCGGTGACGGAGCCAGTGGCTGCGGAGATCGCAGCGGCATTGCGCAAGCGAGGATTATTTATCGAAACCGACGTGGGACAATCGACGTTCCGGCTGCCGCTCGCGGTGCGGCGGCGCGCCAGTGACGCGCACACGTTGGGCATTCTGATCGATGACGCGGCGCACTATGCGCAACGCGACGTGCTCGAGCGCTATCTGCTTCGGCCTGGCGTGCTGCAAGCATTCGGCTGGCGCGTGGTGCAAGTATTCACGAAAGACTGGCAGCAGGATCGCGACACCGTGCTGCGACAAATCGACGACGCGCTCGAAGGTATCGAGCCAGAGGCGATCGCGGGGGCCGTCGCAGAGATCGTCCCCGCGGTCGTCGAGACACCTACAGCTTCCGAGCCAGCGACGTCCGAAAAAGTCATCGCGCCCGAGGCAAAGAAACGCGTTTCACCGCCGCCGATCACCTCTGCTGCGCTGAGCGAGCCATCGGTCCCGCGGTACTTCACATGCACCGAGGACGGATCGAGTAAGTTCTGGGAAGTGCTGGTTAACGCGAGCGACTTGACCATTCGTTTTGGCCGAATCGGTACAAAGGGTCAGAGTCAGACCAAGTCATTCGCCACTCCCGAAGCCGCGTTACGCGAACAAGAGAAGTTGATTCGGTCAAAGGTCGGTAAGGGTTACATGGAGACACCTCTCGCGTAGTTCGGATCTGGCGAACCGCCGAAAGTTAGCGACTTGGAAACATCATCGTTCTCGTAATCTTTCTCGTTCTCATTCTCGCCCCCGGTGGATTGCTCATCCGGAGCAGGAGAGCCGGAGAGGGAGAGAACGAGAAAGATTACGAGAACGAGAACGAATGAGGCGACCTGCTCAGATCGAACGCGCGCACCCTTGCTCTTCGGTTCTGCTCGGGCAGCGTGACGGCACCGGATCTAATGAGCACGAATACCGTGAGCGCTTTGGCGCCGCAGCCCCAAACGCGTATCCCCCGACAGATTCCCTATATTATCGGGAACGAGGGGTGCGAGCGCTTCAGCTTCTACGGCATGCGGAATATCCTGACGGCGTTTCTGGTGTCTTCGCTGTTGCTGTATTTGCCGGAGTCAGACCGCGGCGCGGCAGCGAAAGACATCTTCCATACGTTCGTGATCGGCGTGTATTTATTTCCGCTGCTCGGGGGATGGCTCGCTGATCGCTTCCTGGGTAAATACCGCACGATTTTATGGCTCAGCCTGATTTATTGCGTCGGGCACTTGTGTCTCTCGCTCTTCGAGTCGAACCGGCCGGGCTTTTATACGGGCCTCTTTCTGATCGCACTGGGTTCGGGCGGAATAAAGCCGTGCGTGTCGGCGTTTGTTGGCGATCAGTTTGACCAGTCCAACAAGCATCGCGCGAAAGTGGTGTTCGAAGCTTTTTACTGGATCATCAACTTCGGCTCGTTTTTCGCGTCGCTGTCGATGCCGGTGTTTCTGCGGAGTTTCGGTCCGAGTATTGCGTTCGGCATTCCGGGCGCACTCATGTTCATATCGACTCTGATCCTCTGGATCGGGCGGAAGCGCTACGTCCTGCTGCCACCCGCCGCGCATGATCCGAATTCGTTCCTGCGGGTCGCGTGGACGGCGCTCTCGTCCGGTCGGCCCGGACTCGTGCTGGCCGGCGCTGGCGTGGCCGTTGGCCTCGGATCCTTCGTGCTGATGCCCACGTTTGGTTTTGTCATCTCTTTTTGCGTGGCGCTCGTCGCGGTGATTGGTTTCGGCGGCGCCGGAGTGCGGCTTCAACTCGAACGTGCGCGGGGCTGTCATCCCGACGAGGCCATCGAAGGCGTGCGCACGGTGCTGCGCGTACTGGTGCTTTTTTTCCTGGTGACGCCCTTCTGGTCGCTTTTTGACCAGAAGGCATCGACTTGGGTTTTGCAGGCGGACGCGATGACCAAGCCCCATTGGTTTCAAGCTTCGCAGATGCAAGCGCTCAACCCGCTGCTCGTCATGCTGCTGATTCCGCTCAACAATCTCGTGCTCTATCCAGCGCTGAGGCGCTTTGGCGTGGAGCCGACGGCGTTGCGGCGCATGACGATGGGCATCGCGTTCGCCGGCCTCTCGTGGGTGGTCGTTGGAGCGATGCAGGTCGTACTCGACGGTGGTCACGCGTTTTCCATCACGTGGCAAATTTTACCGTATATGCTGCTGACCTTGGGAGAAGTGCTCGTTTCCACCACGGGCCTCGAGTTCGCTTACAGCCAGGCTCCGCTGTCGATGAAAGGCGCGCTGATGAGCTTCTGGAATTTATCGGTGACCGTTGGGAATCTGTGGGTGCTGATTGCGAACGCCGCGGTGAAAAACGCGACCGTCACGAACTTCATTGGCACGACCGGCTTCGGCGTGACCGCGTTCCAGATGTTTTTCTTCGCGGCGTTCGCCTTCGTCGCCGCCCTCGCATTCGGCCTGTATGCGATGCGCTACCGCGTCGCTGACCACTATCGGAAGATCTGAACCAGCAGGTGCGAACAATTCAAAGAGGCAGGCGTAAGACTTCGTTGAGCTTGCGCCCGATTGCGCGCCGACGAGCCGGTGTTACGCGTCCAACGATTTCGTGTACACTTTCGCGACTAATAACGTGAAAGAACTCGCAGCCGCAAACCGAAGCAAAGTCGAGGCCATCGGCTCCGTTGAGAAGGACTTGGTGGGTTCGCGCGCCTTTGGCGGGAACGCGTTTTGAGCAGGCGAGGACGTTGAGCCGCAGTTTTCTTTCGTCGGCACACCATTCAGGTGCCGAGATGATCACACCGGGATGAAGGTCGCGATCCGCCGGACCGATGCGAAAGCGAACGATATCCCACTGATCAATCTTCATTCGGCGGCGTGAACGAGAGCCGCGCTTGGTTGGCCAGCTGCGTCAGGTCGTCGTCAAACTGGAAGTAACCCACCGGTCGCCGCGGGATTCTCGCCTTGGACGAGATCGATGCGCGACGTTGCTGAAGATAGCCGGCGATCGCCTCGCGGGCAATGTCGCTCTGACTGCGTTTGTGCCGCCGTCCGGCGCTGGCGAGCGCACGCTTCAACTTGACGGGGACGCGAAGAGTCAGGTTCGTCATGATTGAAAGGTTGTCAGTGACCTTGTGTTCGTCAACGACGCAGGCCGGTGTCTATCTCAAATCCTTCGATTTTGGTATGGTAATGCGGAAGCGGACTTCGGGCAATTCCACTGCGTGAGGCTCTCACCTCACCGCGAGGAATCGCTGGAGCGCACGCTTCCCGGGCAGGAGAAAATAACCGCCGCCGCCGACCCGGACCCAACGCGTCACGCCGTTTACGCGACACCGTAACGGCGCGCGGGGAATCGAGAAGCGATGGCTGTCCGCTGGAATACCGTGGCCGGCTGCGATCGGGTCCGCTTCATCGTAGAGGTCGGCGAACTTCGGATTGTTGAGCCACGTTTGCTGAATGAATTCGAACTGCCGCGCGATGTCCGCGCAGAGAGCGATGAAGAGCAGCCCGCGCGGAGCGGCCGAGGCCTCGTTGCCGCTGGTCGACTTCGAATCACGGATACAGGCCGGGTACCACTCGGCGGGCGCGGGCGGGCCGTACATTCGGCCGCGGCGGACAATCCGATGATGACGCACGCCTTCGAGTGACGCTGCGGGATCATCGCCGAGTCCATCGCGTGGATTCGCCCGTCGTACGTGCGCGCCGAACGGACACTTCAATCCGTGGTTATCTGAGCTGAATTGAAACGGGGCCAGCGCCTGCGCTTCGTCGAATGCCGGCTCGGGCTTCGATGCGGAACCGTCGACGGGCATGCCATTGGGCCAGCGGCCGAGTGCTTTCGCTGCGAGCCACACGGCCTCTTGTTCGTCTCTGCCCTGGCTGCGCCAGAAATTCCAGAATGCCTGCACGTCCTGCTCGAGCAGCCGGAGGATGACGTGAGAACCATTTTCCGCGAGTGGTGGCACTGGCGGCGAAACGCCCGCGGCATTCTTGCAGCCCAATACTACTTCGCCTGGCGGCAGTAGAGCTTCACCCGGTTTTGCCGGGCGGCCGTCTCCCACATCCACGCGCGTCACGGAAAGGCCGTCTCGGAAACCGAACGGCTCACGATTGTCGGCAGGCAGTTCGAACGGAAACGAAAACATCGAGGTCCAGCCGGCCGCGAAACGCGCGCTAATTTCATCCGCCGCGGATTGAGCGGCAGCGCGATCGGCTGCGTAGATCAGGAGCATCGCATGAAACCCGCCGTCGCTCCACGCCCACTCAGCCGGATCGCTTCGGTTGGCATCGCCGAGCGCACGACTGCGCTGCGGAGTGACAACGCCCTGCTGAAATTGTCGGCTGAATCCAACGAGATCCGTTTCAGTGCCGCCCAAGGCAAGAATCCCCTGCGCCGTCAGCAAGAGTTGCACGGCCCGGCCGCTGCGCGTCGTGGCGCCGATGCCGAACGAGAGCTCGCCATCGATTAGCTGGCGCAGCGTGGCGCGCGCGTGCGCGACATCCCGTACCGTCAATCCGAGTGCGATCGAGCAGGGCA
>CBRAFL010000185.1:0-10834 GCA_967755055.1 uncultured bacterium | reverse complement strand
ACACTGACACTCGAGCAAACGATCACGCTGCGCGCAAAAATCGAAGCTCTCCCCTCACTGCAGCGCCCGCTCATTTCAGTCCTGATGCCGGTCTACAACACCCCGGAAAAATGGTTGGTAAAAGCCATCGAGTCCGTGCGTGCACAGCTCTATCCTCATTGGGAACTCTGCATCGCCAACGACGCTTCCACGGCGACGCACGTTCGCGCCGTGTTGAACGATTTCGCCCGCCGCGACACCCGGATCAAAGTCGTCCACCGCGAGGAAAACGGCCACATCTCCGCCGCCTCCAACTCCGCTCTCGCGCTCGCCACCGGTGACTTCACCGCACTCCTCGATCACGACGACGAACTCGCTCCTCATGCTCTCGCGGAAATTGTCTTCGCGATCAACGCGCGGCCGGCGCTGGAATTTATTTATTCCGACGAGGACAAGATGGACGAGCTCGGCCGCCGTTTCGATCCGTACTTCAAACCCGACTGGAACCCGGACCTTCTCCTCGGCCAGAATTACACCTGCCATCTGTCGGTGTTCCGCACGGCGCGACTTCGCGCCATCGGTGGTTTCCGCGAAGGCCTCGAAGGCAGTCAGGATTGGGATCTCACGTTGCGCGCCGTCACCGAACTCGACGGCTCACAGGTGCATCACATCCCGCGCGTGCTCTATCATTGGCGCGCGATCCCCGGATCGACCGCACTCGTGATCGACCAGAAGGACAACTATCCATTCATCGCCGCAAAAATAGCGCTTACCGACCACCTCGCGCGCACTCACGTCGACGCCGAACTCGTTTCGGTCGCAGGCTATCACTGGCGCGTGAAGCGCGCCCTGCCCGCTCGCGCGCCAAAAGTTTCGATCATCATCCCCACGCGCAATGCCGAGGGGCTGCTCCGGCTCACAATTAGTTCTATCCTCGGCAAGACGCCGTATCCGAATTTCGAGATCATCGTGGTTAACAACCGCTCCGATGAACCCGCCGCGCTCGCCTACTTCGAAGAACTCCGCGGCATCGGTGTTCGCGTGCTCGACTACGACAAACCCTTCAACTTTTCCGCACTCAATAATTTCGCTGCACGGGAAGCCTCCGGCGAACTGCTCGCGTTTCTCAACAACGACCTCGAAGTCATCTCGCCCGACTGGCTCGACGAGATGGCAGCACAAGCGCTGCGACCCGAGATCGGCGCCGTCGGCGCGATGCTCTACTATCCGGACGATACCGTGCAGCATGCCGGTGCGGTGCTCGGACTCACCGGCCCCGCCGGAAAAGACGGCGTCGCAGGCCATGCGTTCAAAAGCTTCAAGCGCGGCGAGGAAGGTCAGCGCAACCGTCTGCGCCTCGTGCAAAATTATTCGGCCGTCACCGCCGCGTGCCTCGTCATTCGCCGCGATGTCTTTGAAAAGGTCGGCGGTTTCAACGAACGAGATCTCGCGGTGGCCTTTAACGACATCGATTTCTGCCTCCGCGTGCGTAAAGCCGGATTCCGCAATCTGTGGACGCCGTTCGCCGAATTCTATCATCACGAATCGGCCAGTCGTGGACTTGAGGATACGCCGGAAAAGATTGCTCGTTTTCAGAGCGAGGTTGTCTACATGCGCCGGACATGGGGACCGTTGTTGGACAACGATCCCGCCTACAATTCGAACCTCAGTCTGCAGCACGAGGATTTCTCGCTCTCGTTCCCGCCGCGGTGAAGCAAGCACGGATGAACACCGCTAAAAAGCGAGAACTTGTAGGTAGCGCGCTCGCCGCGCTACGGCTTGGCGCTCCGTTGCGCGGCGAGCACGCAACCTACATGAACAAATCCGCCGTTCTGGATACGCAGGTAGGGCGAGGCGTCCCCGCCGTGCCGCGTCCCGGCTCACCGGGACGGTTCGCCCTACCAAATTCCCTCGCGCCCGCCGCATGAGTCTTAAAAGCGTCATTGATCAACCGGTCGCCGGAGTTTCCTACTACCGCCAGCGTATCCCGGTCGAGGGTTGGGCATTCGGCGACTACCGCCACGAGCGCCTCAAACGTATTTCTGCTCACGCTCCGTCCGGCGAGATTGGTGCGACCACACATTTCTTCCGCCGAAAAGACGTCGCGGAATCGTTGCACCTCGGCCCCGACGTGCGCACCGGGTTTCGTTTTGTCGCGGCCTTCGACGCTTATCCGGTGCGATCGCCGACCGTGGGAATCGAGATTCGCGCCGAATTTACCGATGGCAGTGTCATGCCTCTCGCCGGCATTCACATAAAACTCCTGCCCGACGATTTCACCGGCGGCGCCTACGGTGATCTCTGCAATCCACAACACACCACGCTACTCCAGCGCGAAAAACTTTTCGCAGAAGATCCGCCGGCCGAGCAACCAAACCGGGAATGTATTGATCTCCTTGCGGACTATCTCGCGCCCGGTGCGAGCATGGTTGAGATCGGCTGCGGCGTGGGCGCTTACTGCGAGCCGCTCCGCATCCTCGGCCATTCGTGGATCGGCTGTGAAACGAGCATCGATTGTCTGCACCGTCTCGCTCTGCACAGCCGTCCGCACCGCGCAATTAAACGACCATTTTGGCCGTGGTCGCGCTTCAAACTCCCTGCCGCCACGGGTGAGTTCGATGCCGCTCTTTGCATCGACGAGCTTGCACGCCACCGCGACTTAAATCTCCTTCTCGCCGAGATCGCCCGAATCACGAAACGGCATGCGTTTTTTTCCGTTCCGAGCGTGGAGACGCTTCCATTTCTAGCCGATCGTCTGCTCGTGCCCCGTCATTTGCTCGACGGCCGCCAGCGCAATTTTTTCAACCGTTTCAATCTGCGGCCGCTGCTGAAAAAATATTTTCGCTCCGTCGAGATCATCGACTACGGAAAGCAGCCACTCGTTTCTCCGGACGGGCTCGCGCTGCCGCACAATCTCTTCGCGATCTGCGAAGTATAAACGCGAATCGCACTCGCAGCGGAAGCCTTGGTAATTCTCTCTACGCTCGATGCCAATTCTCGCCGACATTGACCTGCCCGCCGCTGGTTCGCTGAACGATCCACTCTCTCTTCGAATCGACGGATGGCTCTACGCGAGCGCTCGACACCAAGAATTGGAAGCGATCGAAATTCGCTGTGACGACCTACTGGTCGGCCAAACCACGATCCTCGTTGCGCGCGCCGACGTCGCCTCTGTTCACCGCTTCCCGCAGAACACGCTTGTCGGGTTTTCTCTGCTCGCAACCGCACCCGAGCTGTTCGGACGCGCTTCGGCGCAGTTGCAGGTTTGGTGTCGTTTTCGCGACGGCACGACGGCTCGAACTGCGACTCGAGAAATCCGTTTGATCACCCACGATCATCGCGAAAATCACTACGGCCTGCTGCTAAAGTCCGACGAATCGCGGCTGTTTCATCGCAACCACATTTATACATCCGGTGCTTCCGTCTCGGAGATCAATCCCGATTGCCTGGAGCTCATTCGCCGCTATCTCGGCCCTCCGTCGGTTCGGGTGCTGGACGTCGGGTGCGGCTTTGGCGGATACGGTCGAGCTTTGCTCGCGGCGGGCTACGACTGGTTCGGCGTCGAGGTGAAACCCTCGGACTGCGTCGAACTCGCCCGGCTCGGTCTGCCGCATCAACAAGTCGACGGGCACACCTTGCCATTCGCCGACGCGACGTTCGACACGACAATCTGCGTGGAAGTTTTGGAACACGTCGCAGAGCCCGCGCCTTTTCTCGCGGAAATCCGGCGCGTGACCCAACGGCGCTTTCTCGTGTCGGTGCCCAATCTCGAATTGATTCCTTATCTCCACCGCTACGCCGTAGTGCCGTGGCACATGCTCGAGGGTGATCATAAAAATTTCTTCACGCGCCGCAGCCTTCGCGTCCTCCTGAGCAGTTATTTTCGGAATGTGGAAGTCGTGACGTATGCGCCGATCCCGCTCCGAACGCCCGAAGGTCTCACCCTCCACAACCATCTCTTCGCGATCTGCGAAGTTTGAGGAACGACGCATTCCACACCGATCACTCGTGGAAAAAAACTCCGCGTGGCCAGCTGGCCTTACCACATGAAAAGCCTCAGCCGATCGCTATTCTTCGTCGGGTTCGCGCTCTTGATTTTCGGCAGCAAGCTCTGGCTTGTTGATTTTGCCGGCAGCGATCTCCCGGTTTCGGATCAATGGGACGGCGAAGGCGAAAAAGTACTTCGGCCGTGGGTTGAAGGACGGCTTACTTTCAATGACATCGTCAGTCCCCATAACGAACATCGGCTCATCACCACCAAATTGTACGTGCTGGGCCTGTTCATCGCCAACGGCCAGTGGGACGTTCTGGTCGAAACCACGGCGAGTGCGGCGATTCACACGTTCTGTGCAGTTCTGTTGTTGCTGCTCGCCAGCCGTTGGCTGAAGGGCGGCTGGTGGCTGGCGTTTGCGATCCTCGTTCTCCTACTGTTTTCGTTACCGTTCGGGTGGGAAAATACACTCGGCGGATTTCAGGTTCAGTTTTATTTTCTGCTTCTTTTTTCGGGAGGGCATATCTTCCTCACTCTTGAGTCCGATCGATTCACATGGCGCTGGGCCGGCGGCCAATTGGCCGCCGTGCTCGCCTTGATCAGCATGGCCTCGGGCTTTTTCTCCGCCATCGCCGTAGTAGCGGCAATGTTACAGCAGTGGCGACACACCCGCCGCCTCACCGCTCAACAAGCCATCACCGTCGGTTTCTGCCTGATACTGGTCGCGCTCGGCTGTTGGCTGAAAACCGAAGTGCCGGCTCACGACGCGTTGAAGTCACAATCCTTCGGCCAGTTCATGCACCGCGTGCTTCTCCTGCTCGCGTGGCCAGGCTCGGATTTTTTTCCGTGGTCGCTTGTACTATTCGCCCCCGCCGTCTTGTTCCTGATTCGTTGTGTGCGGCAGCGTGAGACCTCGACTGACGACAGCGTGCTGCTGGGTCTGTTCGGTTGGGTCGTGCTGCAATGTTTCGCAACGGCCTATGCCCGCGGGAACGCCTCTCCACTTTCATCGCGCTACCTGGACCTGCTCGCGATCGGCATCGCACTTGGATTTGTTTTTGTCGTGAGAGAATTGTCCGGTCGAACCCGTCAGGTCGCCGCCAGTTTTTGGTTCATCGCGATTGCCCTCGGCCTTCTCCAACAGAGTGATCAAATGTGGAAAGGCGCCATCGTTCCGGATGTTGCGCAGCACCGCCGGCAGGAAGACAACGTGCGCGCATTTCTCGCCAGTAACGATGCCACCCTTCTGCGGAGAAGCCCAGCCGCGGACGTGCCGTACCCCAGTGTTGACGTGCTCATCCAACGACTGTCCCCGCCGGCTATTCGACAGATCTTGCCACCCAGCGTACGTCGTCCCGTGCCAGTGATAGTCGGCGCTCCTCCCGCACCGTGGGCGATGCCGCCAAATTTTCAGTCAGCACCCTATCCCATCGCGGTCAGTACGTGGACGCTGCCACCGAACGATAAGACGTTCCTCTGGCGCAGCGGAAAACAATCCGCCGGCATTTTGCCGGTCTTGCGCTTCCGAGTGGCGGGCGATCTGGGCGCAAACCGGCCGGCGTTGAAGTTGGTCATAAAAAGCGCGTCCTCCGAGACGACAGTGTCGGCCGAATCGCTGGTCCCCGGGCGCTGGAAAAACGTAAATATATTTCGGCCTGACGGAGAGTGGTGGATTGAAGCGACCGATGCAGATCACACCGGCTGGTTCGCTTTCACCGAACCGGTCGAGGTCGGACGTTGGTCCTGGTTCGCCAGCAAACTGCTGAAAAGCCATTTCGCGGTTACGATAGCCGGCTCGTGCCTGTTAATTGCGGGCTTGGCCAGCTTTGCATGGCGGCGAACGGCTTCCTGAGCATTACGCACGTCGCGTCTTGTCGGATCTTTTTACCTACACGCGTGGGAGATGCCGCGGGGTGCTCGCTGAAAGTAATTGCCTAGGATAATTCAACCGCCCTCCTTGCTGTCATTCATGGAAGCTCAAGATGACCGGAAATTTCCTGTGCCAGTCTGCCCCGTGTGCGGCGCGCACCGTTTCCGCTACCTTTTTTCGGTGGAGCAACATCGTCTGCTGCGCTGCACGGATTGTGAATTCACGCTCCTCAATCCCCAACCGAGCAACAGCGAGCTGGCAGCCATCTACAGCAAAAACTATTTTCTCGGCAGCGGAGACGAGACGAAGGAATCTGCGTTCGCGCAGCTCAAACTGCGCACAGCTGACTCGTACCTCGACCAGCTCGAAAGCTATGGCGGACTGAAAAAAGGCCGGCTGCTTGAAATTGGCAGTGGCAGCGGCGCGTTGCTCGTGGCCGCGGCACGCCGTGGATATGATGTCACGGGTGTCGAATATTCCGAGCACGCCTGCACGACAACGCGTGCGCGATTAGCAGCTGAGGGTCTATCAGGCGAGGTGGTCTGCGGTGAAATCGACGCCATCGCCCATCGCGTCGGCGAATTCGACGCCTGCGTATTGGCTGATCTGATCGAGCACGTACGGGATCCCCGGCAATTTGTGCAGATCGTGCATCGAATTCTGCGGCCAGGTGGGATAATCTTCATTGCCACACCTTCGCTGGATTCCTGGTCCGCCAAGGCGATGTCCACGCGGTGGATGGAGTTCAAACCGGAGCATCTCTCTTACTTCACCCGCAAGACACTCGAGGGGCTGCTCTTCTCGGAGGGTTTTCGCACCCTCGCCTGGCAGCCCGGGTATAAGATTCTCAACTACGATTACATTCAGGAGCATTTCCAGAAGTTCCCCGTACCATTTTTCACCGCGCTCGTGAAAGCATTCGGCGCCTGCCTGCCTGCGAGCTGGCGTGCGCGCGAATGCCGCGTTGTGGCCAGCGGCATGGTGATCATGGGCCGTCGCGCGGAAAAATCCACGCGCCCCAAGCTCTCAATTATAATGCCGGTCTTCAACGAGGCCGCGACTTTCCGTGAGGCTTTCACGCGCCTCCTGGCTCACCCGTTGCCCGCTTTCGACATCGAATACATCATCGTCGAAAGCAACTCGACGGACGGTACGCGCGCCATCGTCAACGAATATGTCGGCCATCCCGGTGTTCGTGTCATCCTCGAAGACCGTCCGCGCGGTAAAGGCCACGCCGTGCGCGCAGGTCTGAACGCCGCCCAAGGGGATTTCATTGCAATTCAGGACGCCGATCTCGAATACGATCTCGACGACTACGACGCGCTGCTCGATCCGTTGCTGAACAATCGCGAGGCCTTCGTCCTGGGCGCACGCCATGGCGGCCGGGCGTGGAAAATGCGCCAGTTCACCGGACAGCCGATTACGTCACTGACGATGAACTTCGGTCATTGGTTTTTCACTACGTTACTCAACGCCTGTTACCTCGTGTGGTTGAAAGACCCGTTTACGATGTACAAGATTTTCCGGCGCGACTGCATTCACGGCCTTCCCTTCGAGTGCAACCGCTTCGATTTTGACTGGGAACTCGTCATCAAGCTGATCCGCCGCGGCTATGTGCCCGTGGAAATTCCCGTCAACTACCGGTCACGTTCCTTCAAGGAAGGCAAAAAAGTTTCCGTCATCCGCGATCCGATTACCTGGCTCCGGGCGGTCGTGCGCTTTCGTTTCGTGCACCTTCCGCGCTGGGCCAAACCCGAAGAGCGGCCTGCAGCCACGGTCGTCGAAACCGCTGCGGTTCGCTGAGCGGAACTTCGCCTACCTTTTTATGCAACGCGCATTCGTCACCGGCGCAGCCGGTTTCATTGGTTCCAATCTTGTCGATCGGCTGCTCGCCGAAGGCGTCCCCGTGGTCGGCTGGGATAATCTCTCCACCGGTCAGGAAAAATTTCTTGGCAACGCGGTTCAACAAGCGGGCTTCACCCTCATCCGCGGCGACAATCTCGACCTCACCGCGCTGACCGAGGCGATGGCGGGGTGCGATACGATTTTCCATCTCGCCGCGAACGCCGATATCAAAGACGGCTGGCGGCATCCGGGAAAAGATCTCGAACAAAACACGATCGCGACCTTCAACGTCCTCGAAGCGATGCGCGCGAACGGGATTCGCCGCATTGCGTTTTCCTCAACGGGTTCGACGTATGGCGAGGCCTTCGTCACGCCGGACCGACCGACGCCCGAAGATGATGCCTTTCCCATTCAAACGTCACTCTACGCCGCCTCCAAGGTCGCCGGCGAGGGCTTGATCTCGTCCTACGCCGAAGGCGGCCAACTCGACGAGGCGTATATCTTTCGCTTCGTCTCCATTCTCGGCGAACGCTACACGCACGGTCACGTTTTCGATTTCTATAAACAACTGCTTCAGCATCCCGATCACCTGCGAGTCCTCGGCGACGGCCAGCAGCGGAAAAGTTATCTCTACGTGCAGGACTGTATCGACGCGATCTTTCACGTGATGAGTCGTGGCACGGCCCGCGCCGCGAAACATCGCACGCAAATCTACAATCTCGGCACGCCCGAATACGTGCAGGTAAACGCGTCCATCGGCTACATTTGCGAGGCGCTCAATCTCACCCCGCGACTCGACTACACCGGTGGCGATCGCGGCTGGATCGGCGACAATCCGTTCATCTTTCTCGATACAAAAAAAATCCAGGCTACCGGTTGGCAGGCAAAGCTCACTATTCGCGAAGGTATTCTCCGCACGTTGCGCTGGCTCGAAGTCAACCCGTGGGTGCTTGAGGCGCGCTGAACGAAATATACGTCGCGACGATCGCAGCGGCCGGCTCCCCATCCGCTCGACCGCTCGCTCTGACGGCCTCGTACGCAACGAGCTTTACCCGAGCTAAGGAACTCCGTTTGCTCCGGCTCCCGCATGAATCTCGTTCTCACCGGCTCCA
Organism: uncultured bacterium; assembly: GCA_967755055.1. Lineage (GTDB taxonomy): Bacteria > Verrucomicrobiota > Verrucomicrobiia > Opitutales > Opitutaceae > Opitutus. The sequence goes on along the minus strand of CBRAFL010000185.1, from coordinate 2,037 downwards.
GTTCGGGCATCGGCCGCGCGCTCGCGGAGCGTCTGCTCGCCAACGGCCATCAAATCTGGGGCCTGGCGCGTTCGGATCAGTCCGCGCTGAGCAACAAGTACCCGGCGAATTTCCGTTCGGTGCGCTGCGATGTTTCCGATTGGTCACAGGTGATGGCAGCAGCCGCCGAGATCGCGCAACAATGGCCGTCGCTCGACGCCCTGATCACCTGCGCTGGCACTCAAGGCGCCATCGGGCGCGCCATGGCGGTGAATCCCACAGACTGGGTCTCGACCGTGCGCACGAATCTGGACGGTACTTTTTATCCCATTCGCGCGTTGTGGCCTCTCCTTCTCTGCGCAAAGCGCCGCGCAAAAGTGGTCTGCTTCTCCGGCGGCGGCGCCACGAAAGCGCGACCAAATTTTTCCGCTTACGGCTGTGCCAAATCTGCCGTCGTGCGGTTGGTCGAGACCATCGCGGTTGAAGAGAGCGCCACTGCCCTCGACATCAATGCCATTGCCCCCGGCGCGATTCACACGCCGATGACCGACGAAGTCATCGCCCGAGGTCCCGACATCGTCGGAGAGGCCGAATACCGTTCGGCCTTGGCGCAAAAATCTTCGGGCGGAACATCACTCGATCGCGCACTCGATCTGGTGGACTGGCTCCTGTCGCCAGCGAGCGACTCAATCTCCGGTCGTTTGCTCAGCGCACCTTGGGATCCCTGGCGCGATCTTGATACTTTTCGCGACGAGTTGAACCACTCCGATATTTACACCTTGCGTCGCATCACTCCCGAAGAACGGGGCAAAAAATGGATCACGTAGTCAGCTTCCATCGTCGGTCATTCGCTCGTGAATACACCTACTCCCTCGATGCTTAATTTCGCTCAAATTGGCTGTGGCCTGATCGGTCGCAAGCGGGCCGCCGCCCTGAAGGGCGTGGGACAACTTCTCTACGCTTGTGATCTCGATCCCACCCGCGCGGACGAAGTCTCGAGCCGCCACACCGGCTGCCAGGCCACTGTAGATTATTCCAAGCCGTTGAATGATCCGCGGGTCGATGCCGTGATTGTGTCCACACTGAACGACTCCCTCGCGCCGATCGCCCTCGCCGCTGTTAACGCCGGAAAGCACGTCCTGATTGAAAAACCCGGCGCTCTGAACACCGGACAACTTCAGGCAGTTCGCGACGCCGCGCTCGCTCGTGGGGTGCGCGTGCGGCTCGGCTACAATCATCGCTTTCATCCTGCTCTACAAAAAATGCACGCACTCGTGACCGACGGTGCTTTGGGGCCGCTCATGTTCTTGCGCGCTCGCTACGGCCACGGCGGTCGAAAGGGTTATGACCGCGAATGGCGCGCGGATCCCGCGCGTTCTGGTGGCGGCGAACTGATCGACCAAGGGGTGCACCTCATTGACCTGGCGAGCTGGCTGTTGGGTCGCTTCACCTCCGTGCAAGGCCACGCGACCACGTCTTTTTGGGACATGCCAGTGGATGACAACGCCTTCCTCAGCCTGCGCACCGCGACCAATCAGACGGCGTGGCTTCACGTCAGTTGTACCGAGTGGAAGAATCTTTTCTCCTTCGAACTCTACGGTCGCGATGCAAAGATCGCAATCGACGGCCTTGGCGGGAGCTACGGAATCGAGCGGCTCTCTTACTACCGCATGCTGCCGGAAATGGGTCCGCCTGAGACAACCATTTGGGAATATCCCCACAGCGACAACTCCTGGTCTTTGGAGCTGCAAGCGTTCGTCGAGGATATTCAGCTCGGACGCAATCCCTCGCCCGGCCTCGACGACGCTATCCACATCCTTGATACAGTCGAAACCATCTATCGGCTCAGCGGCTACCCCGTTTCCACCGTCGGCCTGTAAAACGCAACGAACCGCTCTCGTCGTTATTCCCAGACTCTTTCCCCTTATCTTTTTCGCATGATCATCACGCGCTCTCCGCTCCGTGTTTCCCTCGGCGGCGGCGGTACCGACCTTCCATCGTACTATTCGGCCCACGGCGGATTTCTCGTCGCGGCCGCAATCGATAAATACGTTTACA
>CBRAFL010000184.1:0-10864 GCA_967755055.1 uncultured bacterium | reverse complement strand
TTGCTGGAATCCATCACGCAGTTGGACCGCGGGGTTTTTGCGGCGACGTGCATGAATTCGTCTTCGCTTTCGAAGAACGAGAATTCTTTTTTCGATACGCCGCTCGCTTTGATCAACTCGACGACCTGGCGCGTGGTCACATGACCTGGATTGGTCACATTGTAGGTGCTGAACGGGACGCGTTTTTCCCAACACGCGAAGGTGGCGGCGACGAATTCTTCGAGCTGCGAAATTGAATTCTCTGCTTCGAGCAGCCGCGAGTAGCGCAGGAGCTTCGTGAGATAGTTGCGTGGGCTATCGACCTCGTTGAACGGAATCCGGAGGCGCCAGATGTAGACGTTGGGAACGCCGGCGAGGGTCTCTTCGCCGAGGGCTTTCGTTCCGCTGTAGAACGAGCAATTGTTTTGGCGGAAGGTGAAGTTGGGCGCATCGGACTCGGTGAAACCTGTTCCATCAGGGCGCGAGCCGGTGAAAATACAGCCCGAGGAAACGTGGCCCCACGGAACGCCCGCGGCGGAGCAGGCTTCAGCGATCAAGCCAGGCAGCACGGCGTTGCCGAAAAGACAGTCGGTCTTATGCAGCTCACACGCGTCGACATTGGGTTTGCCGGTGTAGCCAGCGGCGTTGATCAGGAATTCCGGGCGATCGGCCTTGAGCGCTGCAGTCAGCACCTGGGGATTCGTATAGTCGACCTCGGCGCGCTGCAGATTGCGAAAGGGGATGCCTTTGCGCGTGAGCAGAGCTTGATAAGCGTGGCCGACGTAACCGGAGCCTCCGAGCAAATAGATCATGGAAAGCTAAGTGAAACGTAAGTGATAGGCGGTGAACAAGGCTTTTTCTGGAGGCCGACTCTCTGGAAACGCGCATCTCGTTGGCGGTCGACGTAGCGCAGGCATCTTGCCTGCATCTGTCGTTGCAGGAAGCAGGCTGGAAGCCCGCGCTACTCCAGCCCTCAGTGGTGGCGATAATCGCCGCGGCTGAAATATTTTTCGAGCCACACGTAGGCGCAGATGAAAAAATAACGACTGCCCATCTCTTTGATCTTCAACTTGGCCTCGCCGTATTTGCGGTTCTGCCACGAGATCGGCGTGATCGCGTAAGTAAACCCGCGCACGATCGCCTTGAGCGGAAGTTCGACGGTGAGATTAAAATGCGGCGCGAGAAAAGGTCGGCATCCGTCGATCACCGTGCGACGATACGCCTTAAACGCATTGGTCGTGTCGTTGAGCGGAATGTTGAAACCGATGCGCACAAAAAAATTGGCGAGACGGTTCACCAGGAGTTTCACGCGCGGGTAGTCGATGACCTTGCTGCCTTTGACGAAGCGACTGCCGAAAGCGCAGTCGTAACCTTCGTTAAGCAATCTCCAGTATTTCACCGCGTGAGCCGGCGAGTCCGATGCATCGGCCATCATGATCACCACGGCATCGCCACGGCTGTGGTCCAAGCCCCAGATGACGGCGCGTCCGAATCCGTGATCACCCGTGTTTTGCGTGGGCGCAAGCGTCGGAAATTTTTGGCGGAGGTCATTCAGCACCGACCACGTGCGATCTTTGCTTCCGTCGTCGATGACAACGATTTCGTGGGGGATTTTTTCCGCGCTGAACGTCTGGAAGATATCCTCGATCGTGCCGGGCAGCGACTCCTCTTCATCCCGCGCGGGAATGATGACGGATAACAGGTTGAGAGACGGGCTCGAAACAGACATGTTTGCTCGAACGAGAATCAGAGCGGTGCGGAGATGTCGAGCCAGTCGGGATGAGCCTTCGCATGCGCAGCGATTTCGTCGAGAATGGTTTCTGTGGTCGTCTGCGGCTGCCAGTTCCAGACCCGCGAGGCTTTGCCGTGATCAAGGACGATCCAGGGAATATCGAACGGCCGTGGAGTGCCATCGACCGCGATCGGATGTGCGCTGAAACGCGCGTCGCACCAGTCGGTGAGTTGGCGGAGTGAGCGTGCCGAGGCGATGCCGCCGGAAACATTCACGATGCGGTCTGTCGCGGAGAGCTTTGGCGCGGCAAATTGTTTCTCGAGCAGCGGGGCGAGATCGCGAGGATGCAGACAGTCGCGCACTTGATGACCGAGACCGCCGAAGCCGATGTATTTCAACGGGCGGCGGCGAAGATGGCTGTTCAACCAGTACGCAAAAATTCCTTGATCAGGCCTGCCGAATTGACCGGCTCCAGCGAGGACGCCACAGCGGTTCACGAAAATCGGCAGGCCGAACGTCTCGCCGTACTCCAACGCGAGTGTTTCCGAGGCGATCTTGGTCGAGCCGTAGAGAGAGACCGGCGCGGCGGTGGAAAAGGTTTCGTTAACTCCCGCCGAAGTGAGTCCGTCCGGATGCGAGGATTTCGTTGACGGACGGAATGCGCCGCCGGCCGCTTCGACGGTGAGATTTGCCAGTGGAGGAATGGAATAAACCCGGCTCGTGCTCAACAATACAAACCCCGCACGGTGCTGTTTGCAGTACTCGAGCATGTTCACTGTCCCGAGAAGGTTGTGCTCGATGAGCTGGCGGGAGCTCGTCTTGCCATCGACTCCGGCGAGAACGCTCGGATTCGCGGCGGCATCGATTACCCAGTCGGCGGAGGGTAACGTCTCGAGATCGCTGGGCGCGCGCAGATCTCCGTGAAACAATTTCACGCCGAGCTTCTTCAGCGCGTCGCGATTCATCTCACTGCCGGGTCGAATGAAATTATCGAAGCCGAAAATTTGGTAGCCGTGGCCCGATTCAGCGAATGTGCGCGCCAGTGTGCTGCCGACGAAGCCGCACACGCCGGAAATGAGAAGTTTCATGTCGCTCGGCTCGACAATTAATTCGTGCCGGGCGGCTTGGGCGCAGGAGTGGGCGACGGTTTGGTGCCCTTCGCGGCGGCTTGCCGCTGAGCCTCCTCGTAGGCCTTGCGTTGCTGCTGTCCAATTTCAAGCAAGTCGGTGACGAGCATCCGTGCTTCGGTTTCTTTTTCTTCCTGCGCGTTTGCCGGCGGCGGCGGGATGGCGACAGGGGGAGCGGGCGTCCCCTGCTTTGTTGCAACCGGGGCTGAAGAGGGCTGCGGCTGAAGCTGGCTCACTGAAGGACCGCTTACGACGGCGGATTTTCTCATCGTCAAGGTGAGAACTTTGCCTTCCGCGCGAATTGTGGCCTGGTCGGTTTTCGGATCGTAACTAATCGCGGTGATCTCGCCGGAGCTTTTGCCTACGGGCACCCAAACGCTGCGCTTGTCGCGGACGCGCGTGATGCTGAGGAGCGTGGCTTTTCCCGCTACGCTCATTCCTGTCAACTCGTATGCGGTGGCACCGGGAGTCGCCGGGGTTCCTGAGTTGGCGGGAGGCAGAAACGGGGATTCTTTGATCGGCGTTTGTGCATCGAGCACACTCGCGATGGTCATCAAAGTAAGCGTCGCAACTATCTTGAAAGAGCGAATGGGCGGGTGCATGAGAAGGCCGATAAGTGTCAGCTATTAACCGAAGACACTGCCGACAACGGAGCGTTCAACAAATAAAAAATCGGTTGGAGGGCGCGGGCAAACCAACACCGAGGATTACGGAGCTACTTCGTAAATTTCCAGCAGGATGGTTCCGGTTTGATCTCTTCGGCCGGCGGCTTGCGCGGAGTAGACGCCGGGCGGCAGGGTGATCAAGAGAGCAGAATCGTTGCTGCCACTGGTCAGCTGACCGGCCCCGATCTTGGTGAATACGGCTGGAAGAATATCACTTTGGTTGGAAAACGACCAATCGTCGTTGTCGGCGATGCGCGTGGAACCTTTGAAGAGCAGAAGGTTGGGGTCGGTGTTCGCAGTGGTTATCCCGTACTGAAGCAAACCCGGACCAACGGCGCGGATGAGAACCTGTTTGGGGACCGGACCATCGATCACAAATCCTGCGATGAGAACCTGATCGCCGGTACCGGAATAACTACGGGTCGACACATTCACGAGAGGTCGGGTGAGTCCCTGCGCCACACTGTCGTCGGCGTCATAGGCCTCGACCAGCGCGATGCCGGGCTGGCCGCCTTGCGCATCGACGATCGCAGAGTAGACGCCGGGGACGAGCGTGACGAGCATCGCGGCGTCTTTGCTTCCATTGGACAGCGCGGACGCGCCGAGGCGGCTGGCAGTGGTGCGGAGAGCGGTGGCTTCGGTGGCGTCGGCGCTCCAATTGTCATTTTCGCCAATCTGCGTGGAAGTACCGTCGCTGCCGCTTTTGAATAATTTCAACTTTGGATCTGCCAACGGAGAGGCGATACCACTGTCGACCAGCGTGGGGCCGACGGCGCGAATCATCACGCGTTTCGCCGTACTGCCGTTGATGACGAAACCAACAATGAACGTGTCGTCGCCTGAACCGGCGCGGGCGCGGGCGGAAAGATTGGGCAGGCGTGAGCCGACGGTGTTGACGGCGGTGACGTTGACCTGCGCTGAAACGTAGGCGGATGTGAGTGAGCCGTTGATGGCGGCGACGGAGTAGGTGCCGGCGTCGGAGGACTGCGCGGAGAACAGGGTGAACGCTGATGAGGTCCACGGATTGCCATCGCCATCGAGCAGGATGCGAGTCGAGCCGCCAAGGCGGGTGAACGTCCAAGTGTAGCGCGTATTTGCGCTGGAGGTGTTGGTCAACGCGAGCGACAGCGGTGAACCCGCGGCGACCGTAACGTTGGCGAGATTACCGGCTGGGTCGGGTGGCGGAATGTTGCCGTAGAGTTGATCAGCGCCGGCGAGATCGTCGCTCTGCAGCGCATCGGTGTTGCTTACCGCGCTGTTCATGATGGCCGTGACGCTCTGAGGGGGCGTCGCTAGATCGGGATGATTGAGCCCGAGCACATGACCAAACTCGTGCAACAACACGCGCTGGAGATCGTACGGCGACGAGCGCAGCGTACCGCGATAGGAGTTCCACGTGTATTTAGTGTTCACGACGACATCGGCCTCGATGCGCGTGAGGCCGGAGGAGCGCCCCGCGGTCACCGCGAGCACGCGCTCGCCAAAGTCTTCACCATAAATTTTTGAATCGAAAAAGACGTTGTTCAGCCGGTTCGTGACCGACTTCGCGGCGGTGGAATCCTTGACGTACGTGAACTTGCTCCGCACCAGGCCGGCGTTCCATGCGGTGAGCGCGGTCACGCCGACATCGTCCCAATTGCTGACGCCATCGATCAAGGTCGCGGGTGGTGTGCCGAGCTGGAGTTGCAGCGGGATGTTGCCATTCGGCCAGCTGTAACCAAGAAATTCATACGCATGCAGCGGTAGCAGTTGGCTGAGTCCCAAAGCTGCCCATGCCCACGGTTTAAAAAAACGAGGGCGTTTCATTTGTTGGCGGTAGAGCGTGTGGGATGGGCGATCTCGGCGAGGACGGCTTGTTCGAATTGTTCCGGGGTGAGCGCGGCGGCGATGGCGGCGGCGCTGCGACGGTTCGGTGCTGGAGGCTCGTTTGGTTCGATGACCTCGGCGGTCGCGGTCAACGGCTCGGAATTGTCTCGAGCCATGTAGCGGCGTCCCGCAGCTGCGTCATTGAGCACGCGATAGCGGCCGTGCATCGCACCGACGAGTGGGCAGATGGTTTGCTTGCCGGTGGTGAAGAGGAATTCTTCGTCGTCGGGACGAAAAACGGGCATGCCGGGGATTTCCAAGGTTTCGCCTTCGGCCGTTCCGCCGAGAAAGGAGAGGGTGAATTCCTTGGCGGATTCGCCTTTGACGGGCTTGATCGTCGCGAACGTCACAAACGTTTTCACGACCCGCTGGCCATCGGGGGCGATCACGGCGCGGCTGTCGATGCGCACCACTCGGACGCGAACGACAGTGGAAGCTTCCGCGACCAGTTCCGGAAATGTTGGCGGTCGAACGGACATCGCGAAGGCGGTGTCGGCTGGCCAGCTGGAGAGCAGGACCAGAGTGGAGAATACGAGCGAGCGAAGCTTCATGGACGAGGCGCAGTTGGGGGTGGAGCGGAGAAGGGCTGACGGACGGGACAACGGAGTGCGCAATTCCGATGTCCCGGCTGTTGCGAAACGCTACGCGGCTTTCGGCCGTTTTTTCCAGGCTTCCACGATTTGCCGAATGGTTTCCTCGAGCGACTGCGTGATGTCCCACTGCGGATAATGCGCGCGCATTTTTCGCAGATCGGAGTAGTAGCAGATGTGGTCGCCGGCGCGGTTCTGATCGAGGTACGTGTATTTCTGTGCCTGGCCGCTGAATTTTTCCGTGATCTTGAACGCTTCGAGAATCGAGGTGCTGTTGGCCTTGCCGCCGCCGAGATTATAAACTTCGCCGGCGCGCGGCGCGCTGACAAATGCGGCCATGAAGCGCGCGACGTCGAGCGAGTGAATGTTATCGCGCACCTGTTTTCCCTTGTATCCGAAAACCTTATATTCACGGCCTTCGAGATTGCATTTCACGAGGTAGGACAGGAAGCCGTGCAATTCGACGCCGCTGTGATTCGGGCCGGTGAGGCAGCCGCCGCGAAGGGCGCAGCAGGGCAGATTAAAGTAGCGTCCGTACTCCTGCACCATGACGTCGGCCGCGACTTTGGATGCGCCGAAGAGTGAGTGCTTGGACTGATCGATGGTGAACGTTTCAGCGATGCCGTGTTCGTAGGCGGAGTCCGCGTAGTCCCAGCGGGTTTCGAGTTCTTTGAGCGCGATACGATTGGGAGCGTCGCCATAAACTTTATTCGTGCTCATGTGCACAAACGGCGATTCAGGCGCAGCTTGTCGCGTGGCTTCGAGCAAGTTCAACGTGCCAACCGCGTTGGTGTCGAAGTCGTCGAAGGGAATCGCTGCAGCGCGATCGTGGCTGGGTTGTGCGGCGGTGTGAACGATCACGTCCGGTCGGACGGATTTCACCAACGCGAGCACGCCGGCGCGATCGCGGATGTCGAGTTCGTGGTGAACGAAACCTTTCAGCTCGCTGACGAGACGGTGTTGATTCCAGCGGGTGTCACCTTGGGGGCCGAAGAAGACGGCCCGTTGATTGTTGTCCACGCCGTGAATGGTATAGCCGAGTTCGCGCGCAAAATAGACGCAGACTTCGGAGCCGATAAGACCGGAGGAACCGGTAACAAGGAGAGTTTTCGCCATGTGATTGAATGGATGAAAGTGGCCTGAGGCAAACGATGCTGACGGATGGTGACCAGAGGATTCTCCAGATCGGGCAGCTTGTTGGCGAGCGCAGGTCCGAGCTAACGAGCGCGCGACGGTAAGCTGGTTCCCAAAGAAAATGTGGGTGCGAGTAGCGGATCGGAAGGCCTGGAGGGTCGTAGAGGTGAATTATCTCATGGATACGACGACACTACCCAGCCGAACTGTCCAGTTTACAGGATTCCGAAGCGATATTCCGATGGATTTAAAGCAGCTACACACCCGCTATGAGAAACATTACGCGACGCTTGGGGAAAATCATCTGCCGCTTCGGGCCGCTCAACTCGCCGTCGGCGGAGATTTCGAACCAATCGGTGCGCTGGAGTTTTACGCGCTGAAAGCGCACGGGTTGTCATCGGAACATTTCGTCGTCGACATCGGCTGTGGCACGGGACGGCTGGCCTATCAGCTCGCCCGACGTGGGCACCGACACTACGCGGGTTTCGATATCATGGGATCGGCGCTGGCGCATGCCCGCGACGGTTGTGAGCGTCCGGACTGGAAGTTTGGACTGACGGATGGCCTGCATATCACCGTGCCGGATGCGGTCGCGGATTTCGCCTGCTTTTTTTCTGTATTCACGCACCTGACGCACGAACACACTTATCTCTATCTCAAGGAAGCGCGCCGGCTGTTAAAGACGGGAGGGAAGGTTGTGTTCACGTTTTTGGAGTTCTCAATTCCTTCACACTGGACTGAATTTGAGCAAGCGACGTCACGTTTCGGCGTAAATTCAGTTCCGGTGATTTTTTTGGACCGACATGCGATCACGCGATTCGCGTCCGATCTCGGTTATGAGGTTTCGGCGTTGGTGGATGGAGACAAACCCGCCTTTCCGATCGAGGAAGAGATCATCTATGCATATGGCCAAGTGATGAGAGGCCGTGGATTTCTAGGGCAGTCGCTCGGTGTACTGCGCAAGCTCTGAATATAAATCAAATCTGCACATCGGCTCCGGTACGTCCGACCGAGCGAATGTCAGGGACGAACGAGGTATCGGAAGATATTTTTCGCCTGAGGACGAGTAGTAGCACAGTAAACCCAGTAAACCCGAGTCCGCACATGATGAGAGCTGCGGTCAGATGCCGAGGCCAATAACTAAATGCGACACGATGCGTCCCGGCGGCCGTCACCGCGATTCCCTTGAACGCGTGGTTGACCCGAAAGTAAGGCACGGAGTTTCCATCCAGCGTCACGCGAAAATCATCGGCCAACCAGTTTTCATGCAGAATGATGAAACCGGGACCTGGAGTGGAAACGGTAAACGCGGTCGTGTTGTTGGTGAGCTGATAGTCCGTGGCCGCTGTGACGATCGGAGGCGTTTTGCGGTCAAGCGATGGTGCAGGGGTGCTGGCATCACCTTTCTGGATAGCCGCGAATGGTCTGCCGGCGGGGCGGTCTTTCAACTGGGCGAGGAGGTCGGCGACGTTTTCATACGACTCAAGCCGGTCCGTGAAGAATGCGCGGGGCCACGCGGTTTCGCTGCGATAAATATCAAGATTGAGGGAGGCGACGAGTTGGTAGTCGTGTCCGTCCAAAGTCGTGCCGCGCGGCGTGGCAACGTAGCGCACGTTAAAAAAATCGAGCAACGGTCGGCAGATGGAAGCAGACTGCGGCATGAGTGAAAAGCGCCAGCCCATGGACGGCGCCAACGCGGAAGCATCGAGCAGGTCGCGGTGGTGGCCGTTGATGATCGCGTCGGGTCCGTTAATACTTTCAAGACCGTAGACGGACATAAATCCGGGGAAGAGCGTATCCTCGGTGCCGATGACACGGCCGGGCGTGATCGCCGTCTCATGCGCGAGGAAATCAGTGGCTGGCGAGCGCACTAATAAATCGGCCCGACTCCCCGGAGACGTAATAAAGTGGTCGGTCGGAAAACCTGGAGCCAGGTGTTGGCCATGCCGGCCGAGAATAATTATGATCGCGAGAAGGGAGATTGAAAACACGCCGACGGTCATTGGCCGGCCTCGAAGATGACGCGCCGCAGCGATCGTCAGCCATACCAGCGCCAGCGGTAGCAAGAGTACGTTTGCGTAGATGAAAGCGTGATACGGCAGGAGATCCTGCCAGCCGGCAAAGCCGCGTCCGTCCGTCCACAAACCCGGCCGATTCGTGAAATAGGCCAGCAACATTCCGGCGAACAGCATTACGATTACGGATACGCTCCAGCCCTTGCGCTTTGAAACCAGCTCGCGGCGTGCAACGGCGAATCCCCAACCTGCCAGGACTCCGGCATGCACGATCGCGATGCAGGAAAAGTGATTGTTCACGTAATAAATGTTACGAAGAAACGGCGTTTTCAGAAACCAAGCGGCCGGCATCCAGGCAAATGCTACAGCGATTGCGGCCAACAGACCGATGAAGAGGGCGAGAATCATGCGATTCGCGACGAGCAGTCGGATTTGCGCCACGGCCCAGAGACAGCCCAAAAGAATAAGGAAATTTGCGGCGGGTGCAAAAACCGGTCGGCCGGGATGCACTTCGAGATAGAAGAGATCGTCGAAGAGACCGATCAACCATCCGCGCGGATTCTGCAGGACAAACGGTGTATCGTACGTCGTGCGCGCGTGACTGAGCGCATCGAAGAACGTCCACCAAGCTGGCGCGGTAGCCAGCCCGAGCGCGAGTATGGCGACGATGATTGGCGCACCCTGCCGCAGTTTCCATTTGAACGATGTGGGCGACAGGAGAAATGCGATCGCTCCGGTGAGATTGAGTGAAGCGAACAGGAGATAAGCTTCTTTTACCGTGCCGCTGTTAATTAGGAACCAGCCGGCGCCAAACCACAGGGCAATTGCTTTTGAAAGGGTGCGACCATCTTTAGCGAAAGTCATCTCCAGCCAAGCGGCCAAAATCCACGGAGCATAGCTCACGCTGAAAATCGCCGGATGATTTACCCGGTAGTTGAAAAACGCGATGAACGCGCCGGCGACAACGACGATCACGGAGGCCGCAAGATCGCGCGTCAGCAACCACACGCACCAGCCGAGGCCAAGGCTGAAGATCGCTTTGCAAAGCACGAATTTCGCATCGAGGGCCCACGCATTTCCGCCGACGAGGGTGACGAGAAAATGAAGCGGATCCCCGAACATCGACTGCCCTTGTCCCAGCAGGGTGACGCCGCAGGAATTGAATCGATTCCACAACGGCAGCGTGTGGTGCTGCAATAGCGCCCGGTTTTCCACCACCGTGTACGGTTGATGCGCCCATGCCATCGCTCCGACATCGGCGCCGCGAGTATCTTCCACATACAAGTCAGTATAGCCGGGCAACGTCGGGCTCTCCTGATAAAGCAGCCGAACTCCGCTCGTGGGCGAAACGAAACTCTTTCCAAAAAAGACGACGGGATAAGACGAGAGCACTGCCGCAACGCCTGCACAAACGGCGAGGGTCGTCCGCGGTCGTCGAACTGAAAACGCACGCAGCCCCCACCAAAGTCGGAATCGACGGAGCCAGATTGTCTGCACGAGCAGAACCGCGGCGAGACTCAGCCCAAACGCTTTTAGCCACCGGAACCAGACCAATGACAGCTTTGACCAAATCCAAAATTCAGCCGCAGGACGGGCTGGAACACGACTGTTGGCGTGAGTGGAGCGGTCGAAACGGCGGTCGCGGGTTGAAGAGATTTTTCGTCACCGTTTTCGCGACCGCTGAGTTGTTTTGGAGAAAGCTCGTCGATGGAAAACTGGCGAACGGTCCGTCCATCAAACGTCGCGATACGCGGGT
>CBRAFL010000183.1:0-10864 GCA_967755055.1 uncultured bacterium | reverse complement strand
ATTACTTCGCGACGGGAATGTGGGCGGCTTGGCGGAGGACTTCGCTTTTCGAGATTTTAAGGCGTTGGGCGATCGTGTTGAGACGGACAACTTCAGTCTGCGTGAGCGCTGTCCGGCGAGGAGTGCCATCGCGATCGATCCAGTCCACATGATGGATTTTTTGGCGTGAGGCTTTGACCAATTCCCGAAGGAAAGTGTGTTCGTCGTCGGGCAGGTTCATGAGCAGCACCAATGCGGGTGACACGTCCGAGGTCAAGGGATGCGGTGACGACGGCGGGCTCCGTCGCCCGTTTTATATGTTACGTATTACGTAATATGATGGTTTGCGGACGGGAAGAGCATGGCGGAACGTTTCTGAAGGTTGCGGCGGAAAGAAAGCGAATCTTTGGTGGAGTACGCTTGTCCCCTCGATACCGGCCCGCTGGTCGGTGACCAAAAATATCCCTCCATGATCAAGACCCGTATGCGCCTTCTTCCGATTTTCTCCGCTGTCTGGCTTGGACTATTTGGGGTCGTTGAGTCCATTCACGCCGCGAACTCCTCGGGCACCGTATACGAATCGAAATGGGAATCTCTCGACCAGCGGCCAATGCCGGCGTGGTTTCTGGACGCGAAGTTCGGCGTCTTTATTCACTGGGGCGTTTATTCGGTGCCTGCGTGGGGAAAGGTCGGCGAATATGCGGAGTGGTATTGGCATCACATCGAGAGCGCGAAGCCGGAGGACGCGGTCTGGCGGGAGTTTCACGAGAAAAACTATGGCGCGAATTTCAACTACGCTGATTTCGCGCCGCGCTTCACGGCGGAATTGTTCGACGCGAAACAGTGGGCGGACCTTTTCGCACGGGCGGGAATCAAGTACGTCGTGCCCACCTCGAAGCATCACGAAGGCTTTGCCCTCTGGCCGAGTGCGGAAGCGAGTCGCACGTGGGGGCGTCCGTGGAACGCGGTGGAGATTGGCCCGAAACGCGATTTGCTGGGTGAACTCGCCGAGGCGACCCGGGCGAAAGGGCTGAAGTTCGGCTTTTATTATTCGCTGTACGAGTGGTTCAATCCGCTGTGGAAAACGGATCACGTTCGCTACGTGGCGGAACACATGACGCCGCAATTCAAAGACGTCGTTTCACGCTACAAGCCCTCGATCATCTTTAGTGATGGCGAGTGGGAGATGACGTCGCAGGAGTGGCGGAGCGAGGAGCTTCTCGCGTGGTTGTTCAACGAAAGCCCGAGCAAAGATGAGGTGGTCGTGAATGATCGCTGGGGCAAGGACACGCGGCACAAACACGGGGGATATTGGACGACTGAATACGCGGCTGGATTGGAAGGCGATGCGCATGCGTGGGAGGAGAGTCGCGGCATGGCTTTTTCCTACGGGCTGAATCGGGCCGAGCGCGTGGACGACTACAAGACGTCGCGCGAGTTTGTGTTGGTGCTGGTCGATCTGGTGAGCCGGGGCGGAAATCTTCTGCTCGATATCGGACCCGCGGCGGATGGAACGATTCCACCGCTGATGGAGCAGCGGCTGCTGGACATCGGAGCGTGGTTGAAGGTGAACGGAGAGGCGATCTACGGCACGCGTTTCGCCGGACGGTCGTGTCAGTGGACCGCAGGAGAGCGGCCGAAACAGGAGTATGGCGAGTTCATGGTGAAGTATAATCTGCTGGATCAAGTGGGTCAGCACTCGAAGGAAGGTCGGGCGGTGAAGCAGGTATTCTTCACGAAAAAACCGAATGCGCTCTACGCGATTTCGGTGGGTTGGCCGGGCGACGAGTTGGTGCTGCAGAACGTGCGTTCGCCGGATAATCCGAAAGTGACGCTGCTCGGGGTAAACGGTTATCTAAAAACCCACCGCAGCGGAAACATGCTGACGATCACCCTGCCTGACCTCGATCCAGGGTCGGCGCCGTGTCAGTACGCGTTCGCGTTCAAGATCGAGGGTGGAGAGGTGATGCCGTAGCGAGGGTGCTTCGAAGGTTCCTCAGCTTAGGCTCGTGCTCTTGATCGCAATCGTGCTCGTGATCGGGCCTTGAAGGATCGGTGATCGCGCGTCGGCGGTTTTGAACCTTCAGATGCTTACTCGATCGCCGATCCCGGGCCGAGGTCGGACCGATCATGATTAGGAGCACGATCACGAGCACGAATTGATCGTAACTGGAGGCGAGCTAGAGCGCGGTGAGCGCGCAACCTGCGGGACGTCGTTAACGTTTCTCGGTGGGGAGGAGGGCGGGCCGCCTACCCCTAAGCGGTCCGCCCATTGCTTGCTTATGTTACCCCAAAATCCCTCCGCTAGGCGGACGAGATGACAAGATATGAGCAGGTCCTGGGCCAGCCTTGGAGGTTTTTTAGAAAAATTATGGCGCGGTCGAAGTCGGCGCCTAATGGAGATTTATGATGCCGGTTTGCCGGCTGTGAGTGGGAGCGGAGGAGCGAAAAACGGGAAAAATCGTTCCCGGTTTTGATTCACAACGAGGGCTGGGTCACTTCACGTTGATTCAAACCAATTTCCCCTATGCCTGAAAAAATTGCTTTCGTCGGAGTCGGTCGGATGGGCGCTAATATGGCGCGACGGCTCAAAGAGTGCGGTTACACGATCGTCGCAGTGTACGATGTCCATTCTCCGTCGGCGGTGGCGCTGGCGGACGAACTGGGGGCCGCTCAGGTGACCACGCTGGCGGCGGTCACGGCGGCAGCGGACGTGGTGTTCACGGTTGTGACGGACGATGCTGCGCAGTTGGGCGTTTTCAGTGAGGCAGGCGACTCCCTCTTGAAAGGCGCCAACGGCAAACGGTTCATCAACTGCGCGACGGTTTCGCCCAAGGTCCATGTCGAGGTCGAGCGGCGGGCGCGGGCGGTTGGCGCGATGACGCTCGAGGCGTGCATGGCTTCCTCGATTCCGCAGGCGCGGGCCGGGACGCTCTACTTAATGTGCGGCGGGGAACGCGCAGAGTTCGATCGCGTTAAGCCGATTCTGGAAAAATTGAGTTCGGCGCTGCGTTACATCGGTCCGGCGGGCCAGGCGGCGCAAGTGAAGGCGCTCGTGAACATGGTGATGAATATGAATACCGCCGCGCTCGCAGAAGGACTGGGACTCGGCTCTGCGCTCGGGCTCGAACTGAACATGTTGCGCGAAGTATTTCTTCAAACGGGCGCGAACTCGCAGGTGCTGAAAACGGATGGCGAGGACATGCAGCTGCGCGCGCACGATTGTTATTTTTCCGCAGCGCATGCGGCGAAGGACAGCACGATCGCGTGGGTGCTTGGCTGCGAAGCCGGGCTCAATCTGCCGCTCGCGAGCGCGACGAAATTGCAATACGATCGCATGGTCGCGCTCGGTTTGGGTCAGCTCGACAAGAGCGGGATCGCGGAGCTGACGTTTAAGGGCCGGCACGCGTAGCTGGGGTACGTCGTCGCTGGTGAGTTTGGCTCTTTGATCAGCTCGCGGCACCTGGCGCGTTAGCGGCGGATTTTTTCATTGGCGACGGGTAGCCTGGTCCGCGGTCGTGTGGTTCCTGTGCTGCGATTTCGCGAGCACCGAAGAAATTCCTCGTGAAATCTGCGCAGTCCGAGATGACTTCGCAGGCATCGTTCCGGCTGAGCAGTATCAATTTCTTCCATGAATTTTCGCGTTTCATTCGTATCGCTCGCGTTGTTCGCATTCGTCGCCAGCGCTCCGTTGCGCGCGGCAGAGCAGTTATTCGTTTATCTCGCGCCCGCCGCGGTCGACGCCATCAGTCTGCTGCCTCCGCCGCCCGCAATTGATTCAGGAGAAAGAGCGGCGGAACTTGAGACGGCGTTTCGGATTTACAGCAGCGCGACGCCGGAGGAGCACGCTCGTGCGATTGATGAGGTGAAATTCTCGGTCTTTCACTTTGC
This sequence comes from uncultured bacterium, assembly GCA_967755055.1. GTDB lineage: Bacteria > Verrucomicrobiota > Verrucomicrobiia > Opitutales > Opitutaceae > Opitutus. The sequence continues at coordinate 6,994 of CBRAFL010000183.1, read as the reverse complement.
TCCGGTCGTGGGCGCGTGGTTTGTGCCGGCGCAATGTCCGAAAACGGAAGCGCTGTTTGACCAAATTCAGACCGAAGCCCGGACGATCGCGAAAATGGGGAAGAATCACTGGCAGCGTATTCGCCCCTACCACGCGGACCCGGCGCGTTTCTCGCACGCGGTCGAACACGAGGACCGGACCGACTACAGCTATCCGAGTGGCCACTCGACGAGAGGAGTGGCGTATGCGCTTTTGTTGGCGGAGATTTTTCCGGAAAAACGAGACGCGTTGCTCGCCAAAGGATATGAGACCGGCTGGTTGCGCGTGAAGGGTGGCGTGCATTTTCCGACCGACGTGTACGCTGGGCGCGTGCTCGGTCAGGCCCTGGCGCGTGCTTTTCTCGCGAGCCCGTCGTTCCAAAAGGATTTCGATGCGGTGAAGGAAGAGTTGGCTCGACTGCGCAAGCCCTGACGTGGCTGCGATGACGCGCGAGAAATTGCGGGCGAGCGCGTCACCACTCATCCGTAGGGGTTGGGCTCGAACAGGTCGGAAGTGAACTGCAGATTACGCAGAGGGCGCAGATAAAAACCGGAGGAGAAAAAGGCATCAGGCTGCTTGCGGTTTTACTGTCTGGAATCTGCGTTCATCTGCGACATCTGCGGTTAATCGGATTGGGGCGATCACGTCACCAATCCGATTGGCGCGCGTCTTTCCCCCACCTCCACGTTCATCACATGAACAAACAACATTGGTTCTTCGGCTTTCTTTTCGCCGGGACAGCTTTTACTGCCGCCGTCTTGGCTCAAGATCGATATCAGCCGCTTACCGAAATTTCCATCGGCGGGGAAGGTGGCTGGGACTATCTCACAGTCGATCCGGCGAGTCACCGGCTCTATGTCTCGCACGCGACTAAAATTGTCGTGATCGATACGCAGACAAACAAGGTGGTGGGCGAGATCGCGGATACGCCGGGCGTGCACGGCATCGCGATTGCCGCGAGTTCGGGACGCGGGTTTTCCAGCAATGGAAAAGAAAACAAGGTGAGCGTCGTCGACCTCACGACGTTCAAGACGCTCTCGAAGGTGGAGACCGGAGCGAATCCCGACGCGATTCTTTATGAGGCCACCCACCAGGAAGTGTACGCGTTCAATGGCCGCGGGCAGTCCGCGTCCGTGATCTCCGCGAAGAGCGGCGTGGTGGTGGCAACGATTCCGCTGAGCGGGAAACCTGAGTTTGCCCAGGAGGACGCGACGGCTGGGCGAATTTACGTCAACATTGAGGACAAAAACGAAGTGTCAGCCATCGATATCAAGACGCACGCCGTCGTGAATCACTGGGCACTCGCGCCAGGAGAAGAACCCACGGGCATGGACATCGATCTTGTGCACCATCGCATCTTCGTCGGCTGCAGTAACGAACGATTGATGGTTCTCGATAGCACGGATGGCCATGTCGTCGCGGACGTTCCAGCGGGGAAGGGGATCGATGCGGCGGCGTTTGATCCGGGGACACAACTTGCGTTCACCTCGAATGGCGCGGACGGCACCGTGACGATCGTGCGCGAAGACACGCCGGATAAATTCACCGTCGTGCAAACGCTGAAGACGGAGTTCGGCGCGCGTACGATGATCGTCGATCTCGTCTCGCATCGACTCTATCTCGCGTCGGCCAAGTATCAGCCCGCGGTGGACGGCAAGCGCCCCACGATTATTCCGGGTAGTATGAAGGTGCTGGTCTACGCGCTAAAAACATGAGCGGATAGGTACGTCGATTAAACGCGTTCGCGCGTGAATCGAAATCTCATGAAAACCGCCCGTCTCAGTCGTTTGTTTAATCCTAAAACCGGCCGGTGCTTCGATGTCGCGCTCGATCACGGCTTTTTCAACGAAGGCTCATTTCTCGGAGGCATTGAGAATTTGCCGAAGGCAATCGCGACCGTGGTAGGCGCGGGACCCGACGCGATTCAGTTGACGATTGGGCAGGCGCCGCATCTCCAAAAACTTCCGGTGAAGGGAAAGCCTGCACTCGTTCTCCGCACGGACGTAGCCAACGTGTACGGGACGGCGCTACCAAAGGCGCTTTTTTCGCGGATGATCGAGGATGCGGTGTTGCAGGCGGTGCGGCTGGATGCGGCGTGCGTGGTGGTGAATCTATTTCGGATTCCGGATCAGCCGGAAGTCACGGACCAGTGCATCCAGAATATTCTCCGCTTAAAACCGCAGGCAGATTTTTACGGGATGCCATTGATGATCGAGCCGCTGGTTTTTCAACCCAACGAGAAAGCCGGTGGTTATATGGTGGATGGCGATCCGGACAAAATCATTCCGCTGGTGCGTCAAGCGGTCGAGTTGGGCGCGGACGTCATCAAGGCAGATCCGACGGACGACACGTCGATCTATAACGAAGTCATTGAAACGGCGGGCGGGATTCCGGTGCTGGTTCGCGGTGGCAGCAAGGCGCCCGAGGCGGAGATCCTCGCGCGCACGCGTGCGCTGATTGAGCAAGGCGCGTCGGGCATTGTTTATGGGCGGAATATTATTCAACACACGCATCCCGGCGGAATCACGCGGGCGTTGATGGCGATCGTCCATGACGACGCGAGTGTCGAGACGGCGATGAAATTTCTGGCCTGAGATTCCGTGTGTGGCTGCGAGCGTGAGCGAGTGGAGGATCGAATTGTAGGTAGCGCGCTTGCCGCGCTACAGATGACGAACGTAGCGCGGCGAGCGCGCTACCTACAGCGCACCGTAAATATCCGAACTATTTTTAATGAAACCTGAAAATCTTGTTCGCGTCGGCGTGATTGGCGCCGGGCTCATGGGCCGCGAAGTAGCGAGTGCGTTGGGGCGCTGGTTTGCGTTGCTCGATTGTCCGGTGAAAGCGGAACTGACGGCGGTGTGCGACGTGAATACGGCGGCGCTGGAGTGGTTTCGCCAGGTGCCGACGGTGAGACATTTCCTCACGGATCATCACGCCCTGCTCGCGCTCGCTGAGGTGGACGTCGTGTACGTGGCGGTGCCGCATCACCTGCACGAGGCGATTTATCTCGATGTGCTGCGTGCGGGCAAAGATCTCTTTGCGGAGAAACCGTTTGGCATTGATCTCGCGGCGGCGCGACGTATCCGCGATGAGGCGACGAGGCTAGGCCGGTTTGTCCGCGTGTCGTCAGAATTTCCGTTTTTGCCCGGGGTGCAGCGGGCGATTCAGGTGATTCGCAGCGGCGAACTGGGGCGGTTGTTGGAAATTCGGAATAGTTTCCTGCACTCGAGTGATCTTGATCCAAGCAAGGCGATCAATTGGAAGCGGCAGGCTAAATTTTGCGGCGAAGCGGGCGTGATGAACGACCTCGGGTTGCACGCGGCGCATGTGCCGCTGCGCCTCGGCTGGAAACCGGTTTCGCTCTATGCGCAGCTCCTGAAGATTTACACGGAGAGGCCGGATGGACGTGGTGGGATGGCGGCGTGCGATACGTGGGACAACGCCATGCTGCATGCGACGGCACAGATCTATGGCCATCCCGTTCCGCTGACGCTCGAGATGAAACGCATGGCGCCAACCGAGACGAATACATGGCTGATTGAAGTGCTCGGGACGGAAGGTGGTGTGCGTTATTCGACCAAAGAGCCGAAGACGTTTTGGCGTTATCGGCGGCTGCCGGAGCAGAGCTGGGAGAAAATCGATCTCGGTTTCGCGATGCCCTTCAAGACGATCACGGGCGGAATTTTCGAGCCGGGTTTTCCTGATTTGTTGCAGCAGATGTGGGCTGCGTTTCTCAGCGAGCGGGTGGGACAACTGGGAGAACGGTTTGGTTGTGCGACGCCTGACGAAGCGGTGGCGCATCATGAGCTTTGGGCGGCGGCGCTGACGTCGCATAGCGAACAGCGGGTGGTGTCGGTGTGAGTTGGAGCGATTGGAAGGTAGGGCGAGGCGTCCTGCCGAGCCGGGAACGCGCGGCTCACCGGGACGGTTCGCCTTACCATTCATTACCGCCTTCAGTTGGATTGCTTCGTTGCTGCGCTTCTCGCAATGACAGGGACTAACCATGCGCTCTGGAATAATCGCCGGTGGAAACTGGATCGTTGATCACGTCAAATTGATCGACACTTGGCCGCCGCAAGACGCGCTCGCGACGATCCTGAGTCAGTCGTGGGGCAACGGAGGCTCGCCTTACAACGTACTGAAAAATTTAGCACGACTCGGCGCTTCGTTTCCGCGGGAGGCGATCGGGCTGGTCGGTGACGATGCGAGCGGGCGGATCATTCAAGACGATTGTCGCGCGCACGGGATCGATCTCACGCAATTGCGGGTGACGATGGCCGCGCCCACGTCTTACACGGACGTGATGACGGAGATCACGACGCGACGGCGGACGTTTTTCCATCAGCGGGGAGCGAACGCGTTGCTGACGCCTGAGCACTTCGATTTTTCGACGACTCACGCAAAGCTATTTCATTTGGGTTATTTGCTGCTGCTCGACGGGCTCGATGCGATTGGGGCCGACGGATTTCCGCGGGCAGCGGAGGTGTTTCGTCGGGCGCGAGCGGCGGGGCTGCGGACTTCGGCAGATTGCGTCAGCGAGCACGGCGACCGTTTCAAATCGGTCGTTGCACCGTTGCTACCCGAAGTGGATCTGCTTTTTGCGAATGATTTTGAGGCCGAGAAAATCACCGGACTCACGCTTGGGCGCGGGGCGAAGATCGATGCTCGGGGAGTGGCGGCGGCAGGACGCGCATTATTGAACCTCGGCGTGCGCGAATGGGTGGTGATTCATTTTCCGGAAGGCGTGTGCGCGTGTTCGGCGGGAGGCGAGGTGGCTTGGCAGGCCAGCGTGAAATTGCCGGCGGCCGAGATCGCGGGCACGGCGGGTGCGGGCGATGCGCTCGCGACGGGCGTGCTTTATGGCTGGCACGAAGGCTGGCCGATGCAGCGGGCGCTCGAACTTGGGCTGTGCGCCGCGGCGGCTTCGCTGCGGCATACGACCTGTTCCGATGCAGTCGGCTCGATGGCGGAGTGCCTGGCGTTGGGCGCGCGGTTTGGGTTTGGCCATTTGCCTGGCTGACGAGAGGACCCTTCGTATCCGTTCGTAACCGACGCCGTGAAAACGGTTCAAGTTCCACAAGCGGAAAAACCTGCGTAGTTCTCATCAGGTGAGAGGCGGACCGCGGTGAGGTTACGGCGAAGAATCCGACATGGGGGAACGCCTGAAACGCTGTAAAATATTTTTGCTTTCGCGCGGAACCCCGATGCGCTGATGCGCACAATGAGCGGGCTTTTCGGCTCAATTCTTGTGCTGGCTCCAGCTTCACCAATGGATGAGTGCGTCAGGGCCTGCTGCGCTTCGGGCGCGTCAGGTCCTTTTAAGCTTTCCCCTAATCAATCGGCGCGGAAGCCTTCTCGTCACCGCCCTTTCCTGCCGGTCGTCTTGCACGGCTAGTTGCCATCCGAATTACCCACGGCACCCGTTCCTCTTTGCCTTTCCGTAATGATGAAAACGAACACGCTCTCCCCGGCTCGACGAAATTCAGAGCTTTCCCACGAAGAGTTCATGAAGCAGCTGGTCGTCGCACTCGACGCCGTGCGCGATGGCGATTTCACGTCGCACCTACCGTCAAACTGGACCGGGCTGGAAGGGAAAGTGGCGGACAGCTTGAATGTAATTGCAACGCGGATGCAGCGCTTCAACACGGGTCTGCTGCGCTTGCGTAGTCGGGTGGGCGAGGAAGGAAAGATCAGCGAACGTCTTCCGATCGGCGATGCGGTCGGCAGCTGGGCCGAGCGGGTCGAGGCGATCAATGCGCTGGTGGACGATCTCTCGCAGCCGACGATTGAAGTAGGCCGCGTGATCGGCGCGGTGGCGAAGGGCGATCTTTCGCAATCGATGCCGCTGGAGCTCGATGGACGTCCGCTCAAGGGCGAATACCTCCGGACCGCGAAGTTGGTCAACGGCATGGTCGGCCAACTCGGCGCGTTTTCGGTGGAGGTCATTCGCGTCGCGCGCGAAGTCGGTACCGAGGGAAAACTCGGCGGGCAGGCGCAAGTGAAAGGCGTGTCCGGCGTGTGGAAGGAGTTGACGGAATCTGTCAATCAAATGGCCGGCAATCTCACGGCGCAGGTGCGTAACATCGCGGATGTGACGATCGCCGTGGCGAACGGTGACCTTTCGAAAAAGATCACGGTGGATGTTCGCGGCGAAATTTTGCAGCTGAAAGAAGCGGTGAACGTGATGGTGGATCAGCTGCGCTCGTTCGCGGCGGAAGTGACGCGCGTGGCGCGCGAAGTCGGCACCGAAGGAAAACTCGGCGGCCAGGCGGTCGTGCCCGGTGTCGCGGGCACGTGGAAAGATCTTACCGATTCCGTGAACGCGATGGCGTCGAATTTAACTGCGCAGGTGCGTAACATCGCTGGTGTTACAACGGCAGTCGCGCGCGGCGATTTGTCGCGCAAGATCACGGTGGACGTGAAGGGCGAAGTGCTCGAGTTGAAGGAAACGATCAACACCCTCGTAGATCGACTTAACGCGTTCGCTTCCGAGGTAAGTCGCGTGGCGCGAGAAGTCGGTACCGAGGGAAAACTGGGTGGCCAGGCGCAGGTGCCCGGCGTGGCGGGCACGTGGAAGGATCTCACGGATAACGTGAATTCGATGGCGAACAATCTCACGACGCAGGTGCGTAACATCGCGGACGTGACAACGGCGGTCGCGAAAGGCGATTTGTCGCGCAAGATCACGGTCGATGTGCGCGGTGAGATTCTCGAGCTGAAGAACACGATCAACACGATGGTGGATCAGCTGAACGGTTTCGCGGCGGAAGTGACGCGCGTCGCTCGCGAAGTCGGTACGGAAGGCGAACTCGGCGGTCAGGCGATCGTGCCCGGAGTGGGTGGTATGTGGAAGGATTTGACGGACTCGGTGAACGCGATGGCGACGAATCTCACCGGGCAGGTCCGTAACATTGCGGAGGTGACGACGGCGGTGGCGCGCGGCGACTTGTCGCGCAAGATCACGGTCGACGTGAA
>CBRAFL010000182.1:0-10898 GCA_967755055.1 uncultured bacterium | reverse complement strand
GCGGTACGGCGAGCGCATCACGAATCTGGATCTGGCGAAGGCGTGCGGGCTTTCCGTGCGCGCATTTGAACGACAATTCCGCGCCGCCTACCAAAGTTCGCCGCACGATTACATCCGCCAGCTCCGCGTGCGGATGAGTTGTAGCGCGTTGGTGTTTTCAAAGAAAACGCTAGCGGAGGTCGCGAGTGAATTCGGTTTCGCTGACCAGAGTCATTTCACGAAAGAGTTTCGCCGCGTGATCGGCGGCACCCCGCGCGACTATCGCGCCCAGTATCAGCGATAGCGGCCCGCACGCCGTCTCCCGTAGCCGTGCCGGTTACGGCGCGGTCAGTGGCACCTCTGTGGACCGTCGCGTAGCCCTGCGCGTGAGCGCAGGGATCCCGCCGCTCCCGCGGCGGCTACACCCTCCGCCGCAATTTCACCAAAACTTGCCGCCGCTTTACTAGGCGTTGGTTCTGCCTTCCTTTAGCATCCGGAACCCCAATGCCCAACTCTTCTGTCACGTCGCTCAAGACGGTTAGCACAAAACTAAGAGGTCTCGTAGACGCCGCACTCGAGGACACCGGCGGTCTCCTGCGACTCGCACCGTGCTGGGTTCCGCGCTCGTTCTTGCAGCCCGGCAAGCGACTGAAGCTGCATCCCGACGACCTCTACGCGTTCGGTCTGAATCGCGGCGGCATCGACGAACGCTGGTTCGCATCAACCACGCCCGCAGCGAACGATAACCGCACCCCCGACGAGGGCCTGAGCTACGTCGTCGCAAAAGGAAATCGCTTCTCCCTCGCCGACGCCGTCGCGGAATGCGGCGCGGCTCTGATCGGCGAATCGATCTGGAAAAAATATTCCAAGTGGCCCGTCTACTCCAAGTTCTTCGATAACATGGGGCCGATTCCGCATCACATGCATCAATCGAAAGCGCAGGCCGCGCTCGTTGGGCAGGAGGGAAAACCTGAGTCCTATTATTTTCCGCCGCAGCACAACAACGTCGGAAATAATTTTCCGTACACGTTCATGGGACTCGAACCCGGCACCACGAAAGCACAGGTCCGTCGCTGTCTCGAAAACTGGAATCGCGGCGACAACGGCATCCTCGACCTCTCGCGTGGCTATCGCCTGAAACCGGGCACCGGCTGGTTGATTCCGCCATGCGTCCTTCACGCGCCTGGCTCCCTCTGCACGTACGAACCACAATGGGGCTCCGACGTTTTCGGGATGTATCAATCGCTCGTCGAAGACCGCGAAGTTCCGTGGGCGCTACTCGTGAAAGACATACCGAAAGACAAACACCACGATCTCGACTTCATCGTGGAGCAGCTCGACTGGGACGAAAACCTGGATCCAAATTTCAAGGACAACCATTATCTCGAACCCGTGCCCCTCGCCGACACGCGCAGTGAAGGCTACGTCGATCGCTGGATTGTTTATGGGCGGATCAAAGGCGAACAGTTGTTCACCGCCAAAGAACTCACGGTCGATCCCGGCGCGAAGTGCACCATCAAAGATGGCGGCGCTTACGGACTGATCACCGTTCAAGGCAAAGGCCGGATGAATAAGCTCACGCTCGACTGTCCGAAACTCATCCGCTTCCACGAACTCACCGAGGACGAAGTGTTCTGCACCGAAGACGCCGCGAAAGCCGGCGTGACGTTTGCAAACACCAGCAGCGTCGAGCCGCTCGTCGTGCTCCGTTACTTCGGCCCCGAAGTTCATCCCGATGCTCCGGAAATGGGCGCGTATCGAAAAAACAACTTCTGATATTTCCGAGGCGGAGGGACGACCTCCGTGTCGTCCGCGTTCGATCAGGCCCACACGGAGGTGGACCCACCGCCTTCGAATCCGACTCCCGCAATCTACGAATCCAAAATCCGTCCCGTCCATCGCCCGTTCCTCATGCCCCAAAACAACTACCCCAAACTCCATAACGCCGCCTGGCCGGGTCTCGTCGGCAAAGGCAGCCCGGGCGCCGAGCCGTTCATTCCACTCGATACGATGCTCGACCTCACCGCGAAGGCCGAGGTCAACGGTGTGAAATTCGACGGCATCGATCTTTTCCTCAGCGCGCCACACACCGATATCGACAGCACGGACGACGACCTCAAACAGCTCGCTGAAAAGTTGCTGAAACGAAATCTCTCCGCCGGCTCACTCGTAGCGCCCGTGTGGGGCGGCACCGGTGGCGGCTCCGCAATGGGCAGCGAGGATGACCGCAAGAAATTCGTCGAACAGGTCCGCAAGGCCTGCGTCATCGGCGCGAAATTGCGCGAACTCGGCGTGCGTCCTCACGGCATCATCCGCATCGATTCCGCTGCGCCCGTCACCGAGTGGGATAAAGATCCGAAGGGTAATACGAAGAAAATCGCCGCAACGTTTCGTGAGGCCGCGAAGATCGCGAAGAGCCACGGTGAGCGCCTCGCCGCCGAGGGCGAAATTTGTTGGGGCGGCATGCACAGTTGGAAGCACATGGTCCGTCTCCTCGAGGAAGTGGACATGCCCAAGGTCGTCGGCTTCCAGGCAGACATGTCGCACACACTTCTCTACACGCTCGGCGAAAACGCGCAGGAGCACCGCATCATGCCGAAGAAATTTCACTGGGAGCCCGAGGCGTTTCACAGCGCGATGAAAAAGCTAACGACCGCGCTGCGTCCGTGGACGATTGATTTTCACGTCGCGCAAAACGACGGCAGCGTCTTCGGGTCAGGCGACCACGAAAAGACCGGCCGCCACTGCCTCGCCACCGATCCGCGCGGCAAGCTGAACATCCCCCGCGACTCCGGCTACTGGCTGCGCGATGGCAGCGGCAAGGTCACGAAAAAATTCAAACACATCTGTTGGGACGGCTGCATGTTTCCCAACGAGATCATGATGAAGCCCCAAACCTGGAACGACATCCTCTCCGCCATGATCGAGGTCCGAACCAATCACGGCTGGGTGGGCTGATCGGGTCGAAGTAGCGGGTAGTGAGTAGCGAGTAGCGAGCATCCGGAGAAATTCACCTTCCTACTCCCACGTACCGCCCGGCTTCGTTCGCCTAAGATACATATCCGTTTCCTTACTACTCGCTACTCGCTACCCGCTGCTCGCTACTTTCCCCAAATGAAACCCCTCAACATCGGCATGATCGGCTACGGCCTCATGGGCCGCGCGCACTCCAACGCGTTTCGCCAGGCGAACCAGTTCTTCCAACTTGAATACCGGCCTGTTCTCAAAGCCGTGTGCGGACGCGATGGCGCAAAAACCAAAGCGTTCGCCGAGAACTGGGGTTACGAGTCCATCGAAACCGATTGGAAAAAACTCATCGCGCGCGACGACATTGATCTCATCGACATCGCGGCGCCGAACAACGTCCACGCCGAGATCGCCATCGCCGCGGCAAAAGCCGGCAAAATGATCCTCTGCGAAAAGCCGCTCGCGATGAATCCGACCGAAGCGCTGCAGATGGTGAAAGCCGTCGAGAAAGCGAACGTGCCCAACATGGTTTGGTACAATTATCGCCGCGTCCCTGCCGTCACTCTCGCCAAGCAACTCATCGACGAGGGAAAACTCGGGAAGATTTTTCACTACCGCGCAAAATTTCTCCAGGACTGGACCATCAACGCCGACGTTCCCCAAGGCGGACCCGGCACGTGGCGGCTCGATGTCAACGTCGCCGGCAGCGGTGTCACGGGCGATTTGCTCGCGCACTGCATCGATACCGCGATGTGGCTCAACGGCGGCATCGCTCAAGTCACCGCCATGACAGAGACGTTTGTGAAAGAGCGAAAGCATGTACTCACGGGGAAAAGGCAGAAAGTCGGCATCGACGACGCGAGCGCGTTCCTCGCGCGTTTCACCAACGGCTCACTCGCGACGTTCGAGGCGACGCGTTACGCTCGCGGTCACAAGGCGCTGTATACGCTCGAGATCAATGGCGAGCACGCGTCGCTTGCGTGGGATCTGCACGACTTGCATCGCCTGCAGTGGTTTGATCACCGCGATTCGAGTCTCGTCCGCGGCTGGCGTTCGATTCACCTCAGCGACAGCGATCAGCCCTACATGAAACATTGGTGGATTCCGGGCGTGCAGATCGGTTACGAGCACACATTCACTCACCAAGTCGCCGATTTCCTCCAAGGATTGCAGGACGGCAAACCCGCCGCTCCGAGTTTCCGCGACGGCCTCGCCACCGATCTTGTCACCGACGCCGTCCTAAAATCCGCGCGCAGCGGCCGCTGGGAAAAAGTGAAAACCGCGTCCGCCGCAAAATAGTTTTTCAACTCGTAGCCCTGCGCGTGAGCGCAGGGACCCGCCGCTCCCGCGGCGGGCTACTGCGGAATCACCTCAACTCCGATGAAACTCTCCCCCTCTCTCCTCCTCCGCGTATCCCGCGCGCTCACCCTCATCGCTCTAACCGCTCTCGCTCTCTCAGCTCGTGCCGACGAAAGAGATTTTCGCAGTCTCTTTAACGGCAAAGATCTTTCCGACTGGAAAGGCGACTCCGCGTTTTGGTCGGTGCGCGACGGCGCCATCACCGGCCAGACGACCGCCGATCATCCCACCAAGGGAAACACGTTTCTCGTGTGGCAGGGCGGCGAAGTGAAGAACTTCGAGCTCCGCGCCGCGTTCAAACTCGTTGCCAACAACGAAAAGAATTTCGCGAACTCCGGCATTCAATACCGCAGCCGCGTCGTTGATCCGCAAAACTGGGTCGTGGCCGGGTATCAGGCCGACATGGACGGTGACGGAAAATACGTGGGCATGCTCTATGAAGAAAAAGGCCGCGGCATTCTCGCTATGCCCGGACAGCAGATCCGCATCACGCCCGCCGAGAGCAAGCCGAAGCTCGAAGTCACCGGCGTCACCACGCCTGTCACAGCAATCACCGCTGCGATTCACCCGCGCGAGTGGAACGAGTACGTCATCATCGCCGAGGGCAATCACCTCCGCCATTTCATCAACGGCCTCCTCACCGCCGACGTAACAGATCTCGATCACGCCAACGCCGCCAAATCCGGCGTGCTCGCGCTCCAACTCCACGCCGGCCTGCCCATGACCGTGCAGTTCAAAAATCTCCGCCTAAAAGTTCTCCCCTAGTAGGGCAGGGTCTCCGACCCGCCCTTTTCCGTCTTTCCTCCCCTCACGTCGCCCCGCCCTCAGCCCGTCAGACCCCCGCCGCATCGCCCGATGAACCCCCTCCTCCGCTTCCCTTCACCCAAGCTTCGTCGGTCGTCCGCCTTCGTACTCTGGCTCGGCATTCTCACTCTCACGCTCGCTCACGCCCAAACCAACACTCCGCCCGAATCCGCAACCGAGCCTTCGGCCATGCAAGTTGCGCCCGGTTTCAAAATCGAGCTGCTGTATTCAGTCCCAAAGGACGAGCAAGGCTCGTGGGTTAGTCTCACCGTCGATCCGAAAGGCCGTCTCATCGCCGGCGATCAATACGGCGGCCTTTACCGCGTCACCGCTCCACCGATCGGCACGTCAACCGGCACTCAAGTAGAGCGGCTCAACGTGAAAGTCGGCGGCGCCCACGGATTGCTCTACGCCTTCGACAGTCTCTACGTGATGGTGAACGACTACGACATTGATCAGAAAGCGCAGAAGGGGCTCTGGAGGTTGCGCGACACCGATGGCGACGATCAATTCGACGAAGTTAAATTCCTGCGGGAAATGAAAGGCGCCGGCGAACACGGCCCTCACGCCCTCGTGCTCAGCCCTGATGGCAAATCGATTTATTTTGCCAACGGCAATCACACCGACCTGCCGACTAATTGGGAAAAATCGCGGATGGTCGCCTGGGGCGAAGATCATCTTCTTCCGCGCATGTGGGATGCCCGTGGTCACGCCAAAGACAAGTATGCGCCCGGCGGCTACATCGGCCGCACCGATCCCGAGGGCAAGGAAGTGGAAATTTTCAGCATCGGTTTTCGCAACGAGTTCGACATCGCGTTCGATCAAAACGGCGAGCTCTTCACCTACGACTCCGACATGGAATGGGATCAAGGCACGCCTTGGTACGTTCCCACGCGCATCAATCACGCCGTGGACGGCGGCGACTTCGGCTGGCGCAGCGGCGCAGGACGTTGGCCCGCGTACTACGCCGACAGTCTTCCCGCGGTCATCGACATCGGTCCCGGCTCGCCCACCGGCACCGTCTTCGGAACGAACGCGAAATTCCCCGCGAACTATCAACGCGCGCTCTTCGCCGCCGACTGGACCTACGGCACGATGTACGCGATCCACCTCGTTCCGGATGGCGCAACCTTCCGCGCCGAGAAAGAAGAGTTCCTCTCCGGCAAACCTCTGCCATTGACGGATGTCGTGATCAATTCCCACGACGGCGCGATGTACTTCGCGGTCGGCGGACGTCGCACCCAATCTGCGCTCTATCGTGTCACGTACACCGGCAGTGAATCAACCTCGCCAGCGGTCACGCCGAAGCCGACACCCGAAGCAAAACTGCGGCGCTCACTCGAAGCGCTGCACGCCGATGGCCTCGGTGCTGAAGCCATTGATACAGCCTGGCCCCATCTTTCCAGTCCCGACCGCTTCATCCGTTTCGCCGCGCGTGTTGCGATCGAAAAACAGCCAGCTGCTCGCTGGGCCGAACGCGCGCTCACCGAAAAAAATCCCCAGGCCGCGATCGAAGCGCTCATCGCGCTTGCGCGAGTCGGCGACAAATCTCTCCAACCTCGCCTCATTGATGCTCTCAGTCGTTTGGACTTCTCCAAGGTCTCTCGTGAGCTGCGGCTCCCGCTCCTGCGCGCCTGGCAGCTTGCGTTCACGCGCATGGGGCCACCTGCACCCGAAGTCGCTGCCCGCATCGCTGCCAAATTCGATCCGCTCTTTCCGCACAGCGATGCGTTGGTGAATCGCGAGCTCGTTTCACTCCTCATCTATCTCAATTCGCCTTCCGTCGTTGCGAAAACCATCCCTCTCTTGAGCGTTTCTGAACCCATCGTAGTGAACCCCGAAGAAATCGGTGGTGCCCAACTCATCGCACGCAACGACGGATATGGCAGCGTCGTCCAAAACGTCGGCACCAGCCGTCCTGATCGCCAGCAAATCGCCTACGCCTACGCGCTGCGCAACGCCGTCACCGGCTGGACCCCCGAACTCCGCGTAAAATATTTTTCCTGGTTCACCCGTACGCGTGGCTGGAAAGGCGGCGCGAGCTTCGATGGTTTCCTGCGCAACATTCGCGACGAAGCGCTCGCTCACGTCGACGATCCCGCCGAACGCGCCGCACTCGCGAGCCTTTCACAACCGCCCGCCCCGACCTTCGCATCATCGGCGATTACGCCGAAGGGCCCAGGTCGCTCGTACACCGTCAAGGAAGCCGTCGCACTGATGCCCGCGAAACTTTCCGGCCGCGATTTTAACCGAGGCAAAGCGATGTTCACCGCGACTGCGTGTATCGTGTGTCATCGCTTCAACGGCGAAGGAGGCGGCATCGGCCCTGACATCAGTGGCGCCGGCAGTCGTTACAGCATCCGCGATCTGCTCGAAAACATCATCGAGCCTTCGCTGGTCATCAGCGATCAATACGGCACGGAACAGATCGTTCTGCAGGACGGCAGCATGGTGGTCGGCCGCGCCGTCGGCGAGGAAAACGGCGATCTGTTGCTCATGTCGAATCCGTTCATGCCCGATGAAAAAACGCACGTGAAGCTCGCCGAAATCAAATCACGCAAACCGTACAATCTTTCCATGATGCCACCGGGACTGATCAACGCGCTCAACCCTGAAGAACTCCAGGATCTCCTCGCCTACATCTTAAGTGCCGGCAAGGCCGACGACCCGATGTTCCGGTCTGGCAAGTAGGCCGACGTCAAATCTGCGACTGCGTGAGGGAGCGCGGATATATTCCGAGTAGCGTTCTGCCGCAATCGAATGGAAGGACGACCTCGTGTCGTCCGCAGACCGGTCGAGCCGGTCCCTCCGCCACCGGCAAAGAGCATAGTCTGTCATTGCGAAACGGCAGGCGTTCGTAGTGGTAGGGCGAGGTCTCCGACCCGCCTTTCGGAAAAGGCAGGTCAGAGACCTTGCCCTACCCCAATACCCGTTCCGCCAGCGTTCAACCGCGGCACGGGCGCGTTGGACGGGGAGAGAACAATGAACAACGCTCTGTCGTTGCGAAGGAGGCTCGCCGACTGCGGCAATCCAGAGAAAGTCCGAGAGACAGACCGTCTATCCACCAATCAACTACAGCCCAAGATACCGCCTCACCGGTTCGAGATTCACGTGCTCAATCACATGATCGGCCATCGCAGCGTAAACCGCGTTTCGCTTCTCGCTCCAAACCTGCGCATGCGCGCGATACGCCGTCATTCCCGCCATCTCCGCGATACGCGCTCGCAATCGCGGTGACTCAAACCAGCCGTGCAAATACGTGCCCCATACGCGACCGCACCGCGTGCCCTCGGCGCGAGACACGTCATGATCCCACACCGTTTGCAGCGCGTCGACTCCCTCGGTTGACGCCGTCGTTGTGCTGCGCCCCATGTGAATTTCATACGCCGTCCAACGCTCACCTTCACACTCCGCGGTCACCTGCCGCACGATCTTTTTCGCGTGAAATTCCGTCGTCACTGGCAACAAGCCGAGCCCAGCCTCATCTCCAGCATCGCCCGCCACACCGCTCGGATCGCTGAGCCGTTCGCCGAGCAACTGATAACCGCCGCACACGCCGATGATGAGCACTCCCCGTTTCGCCGCAGCGAGGATCGCCTGATCCAACCCTCGCGCGCGCAACCAGCGCAAATCCGCGAGTGTGTTCTTCGTGCCCGGCAGCACGATCACACGCGCCGTGGCGAGAACCGCGGGATCGTCCGTCCAGCGCACGCGTACGCCACTGTCGTCCCACCACGGCTGACAATCCGTGAGATTCGCCGCGCGCGGATAGCGTATCCACGCAATCGTGTCGCCTACGCCGCGATCTTCGTCCGTCGCGGTGAGTCCGTCTTCTTCCTCGGGTTGCAAGTCGGGTCGGAACGGCACCGTGCCGAGCACATCTAATCCCGGCGCATACGGCGCGAGCCACTGTTGCGGATCAGGAAACAAGCTCAGATCGCCTCGGAAGCGGTTGACGATGGCGCCGAGCCCGCGCGCGCGATCTTCCGGTGGCAACAACGCCCACGTCCCGGCAAGCTGCGCGTAAATTCCTCCGCGATCGATGTCGCCCACGAGCACCCAGCGCCCGTCGAGATGACGAATCGGCCGCAGGTTTACCAAATCGCGCTCCATCAGATTGAGCTCCACCGGACTCCCCGCGCCTTCTATCACGAGCACGTCGCAACGCTCCTTCCAACCATCGAGTGTGTTCGCAACCGTCTGCCACAATTCGGAAAAATTCCGGTAGTAATCGCGGCCCGCCAGATGTCGTTGAGCTTCCCCCAGCACAATGAGTTGAGCCATCATTCCACCACTGGGCTTCAGCAAAATCGGATTCATCTCGACCGTCGGCCGCAGTCCGCACGCCTCCGCCTGCACCGCTTGCGCACGCGCCATCTCGCCGCCTTCGAGCGTGACCCACGCATTGTTGGACATGTTCTGCGCCTTGAACGGCGCGACGCGCACCCCCTCGCGCCGCAGCCAAGCGCAGAGCGCCGTCGTCATCCAGGTTTTCCCGGCGTTGGAGGAGGTTCCGAGGACAGAGAGCGCTTTCATAATCCGGCTCGTTCTCGTTCTTCGTTCTCTTTCTCGTTCTCTTTTCCGTGATCGCCTCTCCGTCGCCAGGAGAGAGAGCCGAGGACGAGAACGATTACGAGAAGGAGAACGAGAACGATTTAGAATTCGATCCCCGCCTGTGCCTTCACTCCCGTCTTAAACGGATGCTTCAACTCGCGCATCTCCGTCACCAAGTCGGCCAGCTCGATCAGTTCGGGCAATGCTCCGCGCCCAGTAATCACCACGTGTTGATCGCGGCGCTTCGCACGTAGGGCCGCGAGCACTTCATCTTTCGGCAGGTAATCGTAACCGAGAACGATGTTGAGTTCATCCAGCAGCACGAAATCGATTTCCGGGTTTTGAAAATAGCCGGTCGCCAGTGTCCAGCCTTCGCGGCAGCGCGCGATGTCGCCGCTGCGATCCTGCGTATCCCACGTGAATCCTCCGCCAACGCTGTGCCAGGTCAGCAACGGTCCGCGCAGAACGCGTTCGGCGACGTCGTGCCCGCTCTTGATAAACTGAATGACCGCGCAGCGGCGTTTGTGCGCAAGCATCCGCGCGACCATGCCGAACGCCGCCGTGCTCTTGCCCTTGCCATCACCGGTATGCACGATGATAAGGCCGCGTTTTTCCTGGGCCGCGCGCATCTTCGCATCCATCTCGGCCTGCAACGCCTGCATCGCGTCGCGGTGTTCTTCGTCAGTGGGGAGTTGCCGGGAGGTAGTCATGGGAGTTCGAGGGTGAGTCCGGGAGTGGTGCGTGCCCGAACACCGAATACGCTGAGCAACAGCTCAGGCGTGAGCACATCCTGCGGCGGCCCGATCGCGCGCAAGCGTCCTTCGTGGAGCACAATTACGACGTCGAGACAGTGCGCGAGCCGCAGATCATGCAGCGAAAAAAGCATCGTCCGTCCGCTGCGCGCGAGCTCGCCCGCGAGCTTCAGCCCTTCGAGCGCGTGCCGGACGTCGAGCGCAGCCAGCGGTTCGTCCCACAATTGCAATGGCGCTTCCGTGACAAACGCGCGCGCCAGCAACACGCGCTGTCGTTCGCCGCCCGACAGCCGCGTGACCGGCCGTTCCGCCAAAGCCGTGAGATCAAAACGCGCGAGCGCTTCAGCAACGCCACGCCCATCGTCGCCGTGCGCGAAGCGCCCCTGCGCCACGACCGCCTGCACGGTGAAGCCAAATTCGAAATGTACTTCTTGCGGCACCCACGCCGCGCACCGGCCGCGCTCGAACATCGAGATCTCGCCC
>CBRAFL010000181.1:0-10918 GCA_967755055.1 uncultured bacterium | reverse complement strand
GGTCAGCACGGACATGAAGGAGAGATTCTGCGATCGGTGTTCTGGCACAGCCTCGCGCTGGCGTCGCTCGTAGGTGTGTTGGTTTTTCTGCAGGCTTACGTTTTTACGGGCATGATTCCGTGAGCTCGTGAAAGGGGAAAAGAAAAACCGCGCCGCAAGCGACACGGTTACGGCTGAACAGAGGGAAACCTAATTACGGCGCCACGCGCTTGCCCATGATCACGACGTCGCGGTCCACGCCGTCGAGTCGGGTGACCCCCGGCAAATGCGCCCAGCGATCGAATTCGAATTTGGCGAACAGCCGTAAACTCGGTTCGTTGTGCGAAAAAATATAACCGAGTACCACGCGAATGCCCAGTCCTGGTGCGCGCTCAATCGCGCGCGTTAACAAGGTGCGACCGATGCCAGCCCCGCGCCGTTTTTCTGCGACGTAAATCGCCACCATCGCGGTGCCATCGTAGGCAGGGCGCGCGTAAAACGTGTCGAAGCTCAGCCACGCGATAACCTCGCCTGCTTCCTCCATCACCCAGATGGGACGACGGGAAGGATGGTGGGCTTGCAACCAACTTACTCGGCTTTCGACCGTGATCGGTTCCAAATCCGCCGTGACCATTCGGCCCGGGATAATCGAGTTATAGATCTCAACGATCGCGGGCAGATCACCCGGCGTCGCGTCGCGAATCGACTGGGCGGACGGGATCACCGGGCGGGCGCCGCCGGTTTGGTGAAGTCGATTTTGCCCAGGAGATCGGTCAGGCGCTGACGCAGGATCTCGTCTTCTTCCGCAGTGGTCTTGTGATACGTAGCGCGTTCGAGGATACGCTCGGCGAGTTCGATGCTCAACACGTACGTCCAGCCGTCGCGGACCACCACGAGGTTGCCTCGCTTGGCGTCGGGCACCGGCTCATTTGCGGCGGCGAAGGAAAGCTTGTGCGCGAACATGGAGCCACCGGGAATGAGGACGTAAACCAGGAGTGCGCCATCAGCGATCCCTGGCGCATATTTCGCACTTTCGGCGCGCGCTCCGGGAAAACTTTGTTGAAAATCCGGCATCACTACATTCGCGAAGAAGTAGGCGAGGTAGTCTTTCTGGCCGCGTGTTGAAAATTCCCAGCGGAGGGAAGCGTCCATCGGGAACGCCGCGATCGTGCAGAGCACGTTGAAGTCGTCTTGAAATGTGACGACGGTTTCGGTGTCGACGACACGGCCGCCGAGTTCCGGAAGCACGGGAATCGTTACGCGAAAAGCGCCCGTCGGGGAAACGTAACGCTTTCCTTCGATTCGCCCGATCAGCGTATCGGGTGCACTCGGCTGCGCATTCGCCAAGGTGCAAACAAGGGTGAGGCAAAGAAAAAATAAACGAGTCACAGTCATACCATTAGAGGCGGCGGCTGGGCTTTCAAGTGTCGTCATACTCTCGAACCCTAAGAGATTTCCAATGTTCCGTCGGAATTGCTTCGGGACGCGTTTGTGGGGAGAGACCGGCGTCGGCGAGGTGTGCCAGCCAAGCCGCGCCATGATCAGGGAGTCGGTCGCGAAGGAGGCCGCCGATCTGTTTTCGCCGCTGCTGAAAACATGCGCGGATGAGAGCTTTTGTTTCCGCCGAAAAGATGTACGGCTCAGGTTTTCGGACGAGGTGGAGCAAGTAGGAGTCGATATCGGGCCGGGGGAAAAAACAGCTGGGCTCAACCTTGTGGCCAGGCGCGACGTCGTAGGCTGATTGCAAAAAAATGGAGATTGCGCCGAAGGTTTTGGAGCCCGGCTTGGCCGTGTAACGCTGCGCGGCTTCCTGCTGGAGCATGAGCACCATGCGTCCGGGCAGCGCACCCGAAAGCACACCGTCGAGCCACGGTGTGGCGATCGCGTACGGGAGGTTGGCGACGATCTTGAATTCAAGCGCGGCGTGCGCTGGGTCCAATGCCGCGAGCGGAAATTCCACGGCGTCGCCCTCCAATAAATGAAACGTCTTTGGGAATTGGGCCGCGAGCGTTTGCGTGAGATGCTCGTGGAGCGTGCGATCTTTTTCGACGGCCCAAACGTTCGCACCCGCTTTGAGCAACGCTGACGTCAACGTGCCGAGTCCGGGGCCGATTTCGACAACGGTGTCGCCGGCGTGTACGCCAGCAAGCTCAAGGGATTTGCGGACGATGTTGCCGTCGACGAGAAAGTTTTGTCCGAGAAACCGTTTAGGCTGATGACCAAGCTGAGCCAGCAAATCGCGCGTGGCGGAAGGGGTGAGCGGCATGAAAAGGAAACGGCTAATTTTGCGCGACCAGGGTGTCGCAGCTCCGTGATGTAGCTGGGGGCGCTGATCCCGGAACGGACGACACGGAGGTCGTCCCTCCATTCTGCAGGAGGGCGGAACTGACCTCTGCGAGGCCAGCTGCAATGCCTGCGCTGTTTCTGGCGCTCATCACTGCTTTCGAAAATCCGCCAGCAGTGCCGCGGGATTTTCTGTCTTCATTAGCGCTTCGCCCACGAGCACAGCGTGCGCTCCGGCGGCCCGGGCGCGAGCGGCGTCGGCGGCGGAGAAGATTCCGCTCTCGCTCACCGCGATGACGTGCGACGGAAACTGCGGGATCAGTCGTTCGCTCAGGCCGAGATCCGTTTTGAAAATCGCCAGGTCACGGTTGTTAACGCCGATGATCGTCGCGCTATGCCGGAGTGCGCGTTCGAGTTCGGCTTCGTGATGAATCTCAAAAAGTGCATCGAGTCCGGCGGCTTGGGCGGCGCGGAAAAGCGTTTTGATTTCCTCGTCGTTCAACGCGCGCACGATAATCAAAATCGCGCTGGCTCCGGCCTGCCGGGCTTCCACCACTTGAATCGGATGCACCATGAAGTCCTTACGCAGGCAGGGACGTGTTGGAGGCGATTGACGAAAATACGCGGTGACTTCGCGAAGATCGTCCAACGTGCCGCCGAAAAATTTTTGGTCGGTGAGAATCGAAAGCGCGTCGGCTCCCGCAGTTTGATAGCGTTGCGCTTGCTCCAAGGCGGAGGCGCCGGCTTTGATTTCGCCCGCGGACGGAGAGCGGCGTTTGATTTCGGAAATGACCGCGAGCTTCCCATCTGTGCGCTTCAGCGCGCTCGCGAACGACGGTGGGCGCGGGAGCGAGGCATTGAGTTGTGCGAGTTCAGCTTCGGAGACCGGGCGGACGAGCGACGCGATTTCGAGTCGTTTCCAAGCCATGATCTCGGTGAGTTTGTCGGACATGAGAGCGCCCACGGAACACACGGAAAGCACGGAAGACAAAGCCGAAAAATTTCCGTGTACTCCGCGAGTTGAGTGGACAACTTCCGTCCATGAGTGCGATTGACGATCTCTGTTCGACGATGGCCCGGCTGCGTGGTCCGGGTGGCTGTCCGTGGGACCAGGAACAAACGCACGGCACGCTCGTGCGCTGCCTGATCGACGAAGTCAGCGAACTGATCGACACGATCGACCGTGGCGACATGCCGCACATGCGCGAGGAGCTGGGTGACGTTTTAATCCAAGTCGTCTTTCACGCGCGGATGGCGGAAGAGAAAGGCATCTTCAACTTCGATGACGTAGCGCGGGAGATTAATGAAAAACTGGTTCGCCGGCATCCCCATGTGTTCGGAACTGGAAAACTCGATACGTCGGAGCAGGTGATCGTGCAGTGGGATGCGATCAAGGCACTGGAGAAGAAAAATGGCCCGCCCCAGCCGGAATCAAAGGTATTCAAAGATCTGCCGCCGCGACTGCCGGCGTTGATGTTTGCCGAGGCGGTGTGGAAGCAGATTGAAAAAAAGCAATTGCCGGCAACCGGCATTGTCGATGCGGCGCAAGTGGCCGCGGTGGGAGAGCAATTGGATGAAGCGACGCTCGGGCGGATGTTGTTCGAGCTGACCGCGGCGGCGCGCGTGAGAGGGCTCGACCCAGAAGGAGCACTGCGTCTGCACGCGACGAAGGTTATGAGAGACGTCGAAGCCAAGGCGACCGCCGCCATTGCGACCGCTGCATTTCAAGGTGGCGGTTGAGCAACCGCTGATCCGATGAAGGAAACTCTCGCACCGGTTCCGGACGAAGTTCTCCGTGAATGGTGGCAGCCGTTTGCGGATTTTCTCGCGAAGGAGCGGCGCTATTCGAAGTACACGGTGCGAAATTATCGACAGGCGTTCGAGGATTTCCATCGGTGGCTCGTGGCGGAAGGGCGGTGGGAACGCGGATTGGATTCACTCGATTCGCGGGAGGTGCGCGATTTCGTAATCGAAGCGCAGCGTCGGTTCGGCCGCAGAACACTGCACAATCACGTATCGGGATTGCGCGCATTTTTTAAGTTCTGGCTCCGCCGCGAACGCGTGAAGCGCAATCCATTTTTCGGCGTGCCGCTACCAAGGCTCGAAAAGCGGCTACCGCAATTTCTGACGGAAGAGCAAATGACGCGGCTGCTCGCGGGACCGCAGCGTTTGTTGGAGAACGAAACGATTGATGCGTTCACCGCGTGTCGTGACCGGCTGGTGATGGAATTGCTCTATGGAGCTGGCTTGCGTGTGAGCGAACTGAGCGGACTCAACTATGGCGCGATCGATCTGCGAGAGGGTGTGGCTCGCGTGCTGGGCAAGGGACGGAAGGAACGGATTTGCCCGCTCGGCCGCGTAGCCACGGCGTTGGTACAAAAATTTCGGACGGATTTCGCGAGGGAGAGCGGAATAGATTCACCCGTGGTGGTGAACGCACGACACGAGCGGCTGCCCGTGCGGCAAGTGCAGCTGTTGTTGAAACGCTATTTGTTGCTCGCTGAACTCCCGATGGATCTCACGCCACATAAGCTGCGTCATTCTTACGCGACGCATCTCCTGAATGCCGGCGCCGATTTGCGACTGGTCCAGGAATTACTGGGACACGCGCAGCTCGCGACGACGCAGGTGTACACGCACGTGAGCGTGGCACGGTTAAAGGAAGTTTACGCGAAGGCGCATCCGCGCGCGTGAGCGGGGGCTGAGTTTGTGTGGCCTTGAGGTAGGGCGAGGGCGTCCCCGCCGAGCCGGGGAACGCGCGGCTCACCGGGACGGTTCGCCCTACCTCGATCCGCCTACCTTCTACCAGCGCAGACGTTTCGTCGCGGCGTTGCCGACGGCGTCGTAGAGCGTGACTTCGACAGAGGTGGCGTCGGCGACGCGGGAGAATGGCAGATCGAACACGAAGGTTTCATCGCGTCCGTCGCGAATGCCATCCGCCGATTGTTCGGTTTGCTCATGCACGCCGTTGTTGAACACGACTTCGATGCCGTCGAGCAACGAGAGTGCATCGCGCCCGTGTACCGTCAGGATGAGTTTGTCGCCATCGTGTTTCGCTGAACTTTCGAGAATCTCCGGTGGTGTGTGATCAACGATCAAGTCATCGGTTTCGAAGGTGGTCGTGAGCCGGTCGGCGAGGAGCCGCGGTTCCGACTCGGTCGCGGTCAGCCGTGTAAAATAAATGCCGTCAGCCAAATGAGACGTGTCGAACTGGACATAGGAATCGCGCGTGTTGAGAGCGACGTCGGTCCATGTTTCCTCGCCGTCGCGGCGAATTGAAAAAGTGCAGCGCACGTTGTCTCCGTCGGGATCGGTGATCGTCCAGATCACCACTTGTGCTCCGGGCGAAGGCACGATCTGGCTGCCGAGGAAGGAACTCTTGCGCTTGACCTCGTCGTCCTTGGCATTGGCGTTTTGGAGAATCTGCCCTACGGATACGACCGCTGGTGGAGAAGATTCCGGCGCGGGGATGAGTCCAAAATTACTGGAAAGCAGATGAAAATCCTGGAGTTGCGGCCGGCGATTTTGCGGGAGCGCATAGAGCGCGGCTTTGTCGATCTGTGCGGTGACGGGGACTTCCGCGGGGAGCTTGAAACGAAACTTAACGTAGCGGCCGCGTTGCTCGGGAGCACTCCAGCCACCGTCGACACTCTTCAACGGAATCCACGAACTCCAACCTTCCACGTCATCGCTACCATTGCTGGTTTTTGATTCGATCGAAAGCTGGCGATCGCTGACGTCACGCAGCCGATTGAAGCGAATCGCGCCGAGCAGGGAAGGCGCGCCGAGATCGAGGCGCCGGGTTTCCGCCTCGCGCGGTGCGGTTGCGGAAAAATCGAGCAGAGCGAAACCGGGAGCGTTGTTTCGCAGCACGAGAAATTTTCCGTTCTGTCCTGGCACGGCAGCGAGACCGTTGAGTTGCGACGAAGCACTACCGGCGAACGTAAGGGAAAGGCGTTGCAGCAAATCAAAGCCGAGCATCTCGCCTTGTTCACCGCCGGTGAGCAGGAGGAGTTCTCCGTGACGGGCCACGCGGTAGAACGCGGCTCCACTCCGGGCGGTCAAAGTTTCCGGAAAGCCCTGTGCTAGAAACCAAATGAGTGCAGAGCGGCCACTAAATTTTTCGGGAGTGGCGGAAATGAACGCGAACGTGTCGGGAACGTCCTTGCCGCCTTTGGGCGGAGTGATGCGACCTTCACCGGTCCCACCGGAAAATGTCAGCGTCGCGTAGAATCCTCCATCAGCAGAGGGAAGCAGATCGGTCACTTCGGCATCGCGATTCTCCTGCAAAATCAGCGGGGCGCCGCCGTCGCGGGCGAAGGCATAAATATTTCCTTTCGGCGCAGAGCCAGCGATGACGCGGCCGTCGTTGAGCCGCGCGAGCCGGCGGATGTTGCGATCGCGAATTTCGCCGAAGAGCGTGATACCATGTTCGGTGAGAACTTTGGCGTCGGTGATCTTGTCGGCGACCACGGGAGCGTGGGCGAATTTTGCGAGATCGATTTTGTAGATACGCCCCGGGTTGCCGGTGGAGATGAGCGCCTGAGTGTCGGAAAGAAGCAGGATGTCGAAGATCGAATCGACGGGGAGTGCCACGCGTGCGAGGAGTTTGCCATCGCGGATGAGACAGAGCGCGCCCTTCGGTGAAGTGCCCGCGAGAAGCGCGCCGTCAGGAAGTTTCGCCAGTGCGAAGACGTGAGGCTCGTCGAGATTAATTACCTCGTTGGCCGCAAACGTGGACTTCGCGGCATCGATGTTAATCTCAAAAATCTTTCCGTCCGGACCGGTGCCGACGAGCCATTTGGCGGGATCGCCGGTGGGAGCGAGACACCAAAGAAGATCGGCCGGTGCTGTGCCCGTGAGTTCGTTGAGCAACGGCCCGGCCACGAGACGGCCGTCGGAGCGCGCAGCGAGACCCTTCAGGTTACGGCTGGGGATATCGCGAAAGAAATCGATCTCGGTGTGCTTGGAGAGCGGATCCGCTGAAAGCCGCGTCGCAAGGAGAGAGAGGAGAAGGAGCGAAGCGCAAAAACCGCCGCGCAAAGTGAAGGAAGGCATGAGGAGAGAATCCGCAAAAGCGCGAACGGCGCAAAGCGATTACTCTACAATTTTCAGCGGACGATGAAGTGTAACTGAAGAAAGTTTGCCGTTGAGTACGTGGCTTTCCCACAGTGGAACGAGCGCATCAACCTGATTGAAGCGAGCTTCGTCCGCCGCGCGCGCAATGCGTTCGATCGAGGAAGGCGTGTCCATCGTGGCGTTCGTTTGATCGGTAAAGAGGCGGGTTTTTTCGACCACGGCGAGGCAGAGGCCGTCGGCGGGGCGCGAATCGCGCAGGGCCTCGAGGTAGGCGTCGAAGCTGCGCAGTTGAGCGGCGGCAACCGCGCGAGGGCGGCCGGAAAGTTCATCGAGCACGCGGCCTGGAGCGAGAATTACCTCGACGCTTCGACCAACCCACGAGGGGTCGATCGGGATATCCACGATTTGGCGACGCGACTCACCTTGATAGTCACGCCAGGAGAGAGTGGCTTGCAACGTGTCGCCGGCGCTCGCCGTGCTGCGGGAAAGTTGAAAGAGATCCAGCGTGATCGCGGGATTTTGCTCCAGGGCTTCGACGGTGAAAACGACCCGACCGGGAAATGTTTTCTCGTAAGGATTTTGAAGATTCTGAGCGAGGTCCTGCACGAATTCATTGAGGCCCTGCTGGAAACCCTGTGGGCCGGCGTAGAGCGTGCGGGTCGCGAGCGTTGGCTTTGTGGGAAATGTGACATCGCTACGGAGAATGAAACCTTTGCTCAGACCGGCGTCGTTGGACCCGAGAATCGCCTGGCTGACCCCGGTCGCGACCAGCACGGGCGTGAGTTGCTCCTGGCGAGCGACGGAGAAGTGCAACGTCTTTGACGGACCGTGAGCGGAGGAAACAATGACTTCCACCTCGGTCATGGCGGGACCGGCGCCCAAGGTGCCGGACACAGCGGAGAGGCGGTCTTGCGTGATGGTGCCGATGACGCGGCCGGTGTTGGCCACTTTGACTGACTGCATCGACGACGGGAGAATCGTGACGATCTCCGCGGCGCACATCGGGAGTGCGACATCGCCGAGCGAAAGCATCGGATGGCCGAACGCAGTGATGTTAAGTCCATCCACGGCGGATACGGTGCCCGTGCCCGCGAGCGTGATGTCGCCGGTTGCGAGTGCGACGGCAACGGCGGATCCCGGAGTGAGTGCGGGAGTTGAGGTGCGAACGTCGGAGTTCGAAGTCGCGGTTGCGGACGACATCGTGCTGCCACCGAGAGAACTGGAACTCAGGCCGAGCGCAGCGAGACGAGGCGCGAAAAGATCGGCGACGACCGGGCTCAGTCCACTGAGCGTGAACACCGGACGCATCGGGCGAACATTTTCCGATGACGAAGCGGGGGCGACGGACGGCGCTGCTGGAGCGAGTGCAGCCGCCATTTTAGTTTGAACTTCAATGAGATCTGCGGCGGGCGTAAATCCGGCGTAGCGCACAGTCTCGAATCGTTGAATTTGGTAGCTCAGTGCGCCGGCAAGTTTGCCGTCGATATAAAGCGGGCTACCGCTCATTCCGGCCACCGCGCCCATTTGCTGCACGCGCGGATCGGTGAGCTGACAGAGAATCAAAGATTTGCCGGGCCCGAGTGCGTTGCGAACGACGCCAGTGACTTCGACGGCAAACGGCTCTGGCTCGGTACCGCGGAAGACCGTCCACACTTCGCCGCGCTGGCCGGGCTTAAGATCATCGAGAGGGAAAATTTCCCGCGTCACGGGCTGTCCGGCGAAGGAGCGTGCGACCAGCAGCGAAATCAAAACGACTGTGAAAGAAATGCGACCCATCGGCGAGATGACGAATGATTGGGAGTGGAGGTTTCGAGCGATGCGAGACTTCAAAGTTCGCGAATAGCTAAAGCAAGCACTTCGCATGCCCGATCGATGGCGGGACCCTCGTGAGCGGTACTTAGAAAACCGGCTTCGTATGCACTCGGGGCGAGGTAGACACCTTGATCGAGGCAGGTCCGAAAGAAGCGGGAGAACAACTTAGCGTCGCTCTGCAGAGCGGTCGCGTAGTCACGTACGGGAATCGCGGAAAAAAATATGCTAAACATCGAACCGCACTGCGGAACTTGGATCGGCAAACCTTTCCCTTTCGCAGCGGAAAGAACTGCCTGGGCGAGCTGACGGCCGAGCGCATCGAGTCGCGCGTAGGGATTTAGTTCTTCCAGAAGCCGAAGCGATGCGATGCCCGCCGCAAGTGCGAGCGGGTTGCCGCTGAGCGTGCCAGCCTGATAAACGGGGCCTTCGGGGGCGAGCATATCCATTATATCGGCACGTCCGCCGAACGCCCCAACTGGCAAACCACCGCCAATGATTTTCCCCAGGCACGTGAGGTCGGGGGAAAACGGAAGCTGAGAGTTGAGAGCTGAGGGCTGAGAGCTGGAGTTGGCTGGGGCGGAGCCGGTTTTAAGTTTCTCGTTGAGGAGGCCTTGGACGCCGGACTGGTGCAGGCGAAAGCCGGTCATCACTTCATCGAAGATCAGCAAGGCGCCTTCGCGCGTGCACAACTCGCGGACGTACTCGAGATAACCCGCGTCTGGCACGATGAAGCCGACATTGCCGCAATACGGCTCGAGAATGACGCACGCGATCTGCGCCGGGTTGGCGGCGAAACCGGCGGCGAGGGCGTCGCGATCATTGAAGGGGAGGACGACGGTTTCACGCGCGAAGGATGCGGGGACGCCGGCGCTGTCGGGGTTTCCATGCGTCAAGGCGCCCGAGCCGGCTTTGATGAGCAGCGAGTCGGAGTGACCGTGATAGCAGCCGGCAAATTTTATGATCTTGTCGCGTTTCGTGAAGCCGCGCGCGAGACGGATGGCAGACATCGTTGCCTCCGTGCCGCTGTTGCACATGCGCACTTTTTGAATCGAAGGGAAAAATTTCACGATCAATTCGGCCATTTCCACTTCGTACGGATTCGGTGTGCCGAACGACGTGCCGTGATCGAGGGCGGTGGCGATGGCTGCTTTGATACGCGGATGATTGTGTCCGTGAATGGCCGGACCCCAGGTGCAAACGAAGTCGATCAGCTCGCGATCATCCGCCGTGATGAGCGTCGCGCCACGAGCTGCCTTGGTGAAGAACGGCGTGCCCCCGACCGAACGAAACGCGCGGACGGGAGAATTGACGCCGCCGGGGATGAGCTGTTTGGCGCGAGCGAAAAGTTGATCAGAGGTAGGGGAGTCGGACATGAATGCGGAATTTTTGACCACTGATTTTGAAACCACTAATGTACACTAATGGACACTAATCACGGAGAGTCAGCGGACGAGGCGTTTCCATTCAAGGCGGGGGAATGCGCCGAAGTTGACAAGGTAGCCGACGCGTTTGCGGGTTGCTTTAAGATAATTGATGAGCTGCGCGTCGTGCTCGGGTGCCAAGGATCTCGTGGCTTTTATTTCAACGACGATCTCTTCAATGACGATGAGGTCGGCGGTGTATTGTTTTCGCAGGGCCTTCTCTTTATAATGCAGAGTAAGCCTCGGTTGAGAGGTGAAAGGAATACCGCGCGCAGTAAGTTCCAACTCAAGACACTCCTGATACACCTCCTCGAGGAAGCCGCTGCCCATCTGATTGTAGACCT
>CBRAFL010000180.1:0-11071 GCA_967755055.1 uncultured bacterium | reverse complement strand
CGTCCTGCGCGTAAGGCAGACCAAGTTCTTGCAACGCCACACGCGCGGCCCGACGGGGGGATTCATCCGGTGCGCACGTGGGAAAGAAGCCGTCGAGAATCAGGCTTTCGGTTTCCGCGCGCTCAATTTCCGCTGAGAGCGTGCCGCCCAGCAGACGGCTGCCTTCGCCTACCAACGCGATGCCGTGGCGCGCCGGCCGGTCGGCACCAAGCAGCGCCTCCTTCGCACCGCGAGAGGCCTGCACGAGTTGCGTCCACTGAGCGGCGCCGAGCTTCCGGCCGCCGGAGAGCAGGCGCTCTTCAACCTGACGCGCGAGCGCCGTATCCATGTTATCACCACCCAGCATCAGGTGATCGCCGACAGCAATGCGCTGAAGGGTGGGGCTGTCATTCGCGCTGGAGACCTGGATGAGCGTGAAATCCGTCGTACCACCGCCGATGTCGACGACGAGAACCAGCCGCACGTCCGTGAGCGCGGCGGCGAGATTGGCGCGCTGTCGCGAAATGAAATCGTAGAACGCCGCCTGCGGTTCTTCGACCAGCGTGAGCTGTTCCAAACCCGCCTGGCGTGCGGCCGTGACCGTCAATGCGCGGGCCACTTCGTCGAACGAAGCCGGCACCGTGATAACAACCTCCTGCGCGGCAAGCGGCGTCGCAGGATGCGCATGATCCCACGCACTCGCGAGGTGGGCCAGCAACCGTGCGGAAGCATCGACGGGTGACACCTTCGCAACGTCAACCGGCGCGCCCCAGGGGAGGATTGACGCCGAGCGATCCACGCCCGCGTGACACAGCCAGCTCTTGGCGGACGCGACGAGGCGGCCGGGTACGCGCGCGCCCTGCCAGCGGGCGAATTCGCCGGCGATCGTCTTCGGGGATTCGCCCCACGGTAGCTGCGTCGAACCTGACGCCAGTTCGTGATCGCCGGCGACATAGAGGCACGACGGCAGCAGCGATTGCGCAGACGCCTGCCCCGGCCTTTGTAATTGCGGAATGGGGAAATCGACAATCGCCGCGTCAGCGCCGGCGGTGAGATCCGCGAACGCGACGGCGCAATTGCTGGTGCCGAGATCGATGCCGACGATGTAGGTAGCAGCCACGCCTCATTCCTTCATCCGCACATTCAGTTCGAGCTTCCACTGGCCGTCGCCGCCTTTTTCCAGACAGCGCAACTCCAGCGTGCCGATGGCGGTGACGGCGGCCTGCAGGTTGACCGGGATCAACTTGCCGGCGTTGCCGTTCTTTGCGGGCAGCGTGGTCTCGATGGGCGCAACTTCCTCGAGTTCGCCGCTGCTCGCGTGATCGTCGAGCATCACGCCGACAACATCGTCGCGGCGGACGGAACTGGAGAAGAAGCGAAAATGGGTCGGCTCGCCGACGACGAGTCCAAACTCCTGCGGTGGCACGTCCGCGTGCGTGCCTTCCTCCATGCCGAACGGCGCGACGCAGAGCGCGCGCACCGGCGGCTCCATCCCGGGCACCGCCGGCATCGCGGCCTCAACGCCCACGTAATAAGCGCGGGCCGTGCCGCCGCGGATTCGCAATCCGTGACCGTGACGCGCCCAGCCATAGTAAGCGGCGCCGCGTGCGACAGCGAGGTCAAGCTCAGCGCCCTCGAGTTCCTTCACGGGCAAGCCGCCATCAGCGGCGAGCCAGTGGTCGAGCACCTCGACGACGCGCTGCTTGAGAGTCGTGGCCTTGAATACACCGCCGTTGAACAGCACCACGGTCGGATGCACGAACGTCTTCCCGTTCACCTGCACCGGCGCGTCATGTGCGGTCGCGAGCGCGTGCGCCTGTCGCGTTAGAAAAGCCGCGAGGTGACGCGTGATGCCGGCGTCCTGCGCGTAAGGCAGCGCCATCTGCGCGAGTCCGCCGCGCCGTCCGACCTGCGGCAGTTCGGCCACCGCAGACTTGGGGAAAAAGCCCTCGGTCAGGACGCGCGTGAGTTCGTCGCGTGTCAGCTCGGCCTTGATGGTGCCGCCAACGAGCGCCGAGCTGCGGCCAGGAATGACGAGCGGCGAGCGTTTCACTTCCGGGTCGGCGAACATCTCTTCCTTGGCCGAGCGGCAGGCGAAGGTGAGGGCGTTGAACTGCCATGCGTCGAGTTTTTTTCCCTCGGCGACGAGCCGCTGGTTGACGCTGTGGGCGAGCGCCAAATCCATATTGTCGCCGCCAAGGAGAATGTGATCGCCGACGGCCACACGCGTGAGCTGGAGCTCGCCGTCCTGATCGGTGACGGCGATCAACGAGAAATCGCTTGTGCCGCCGCCAACATCGACGACGAGAATCACATCGCCAGGGCGAACGTGTTTGCGGAAATTTTCGCCCATCTGCTCCGTCCACGCGTAAAACGCCGCCTGCGGTTCTTCGAGCAGCGTCACGTTGGGCAAACCGGCTTTTTGCGCGGCGCTGAGGGTAAGTTCGCGCGCGGCCGCGTCGAACGACGCCGGCACGGTGAGAACGACATCCTGTTCGGCGAATGGCGTATCCGAAAACTGGTGATCCCACGCGGCGCGCATGTGAGCGAGAAACTGCGCCGAGGCATCGAGCGGCGACACCCGCGCGACATCGTCGGGCGCCTGCCAGGGCAGGATCGCGCCCTGGCGATCGACGGCTGAGTGGGACAGCCAGCTCTTGGCGGATGAAACCAGCCGCATCGGGACCTTGCTCCCGTGCGCGCGGGCAAATTCGCCGACGACAGCGTGACGCTGCTGCTTGTCCCACGGCAGTGCCAGACTGTTGGCGGGAAATTCCTGTTCGTTGGGCAGGTAGAGAAACGACGGTAGAAGCGTTTTCGTTTCGACAACGCCGAGTGAGGTCACCTGCGGCAGGGAGAGCATCGTCTGCTCGCGTCCGCGGGATTTGCTCTCGCTGAGATCGAAGTAAGAGATGGCGGAGTTGGTGGTGCCGAGGTCAATGCCGATGGAATAGCGGGCCATGAAAAATCTGGGTTGAAGTAAATCGGACGCCGGTTGCTTGCGGCGAAATCGCGAGTGCGGACTAGAGTTCGACTTCCGCCGGAGCGAGCACGCGCGGATCGAGCGCGCCGGAAACCGTCGGGAAACGCACGGTTGCCGTGGCCCAGCCGTGATGCTTGAGCGCCCCACGATAAGGCGGCTGGCCGGCGACATTTCCGGTGAGTCGGATCCGCTGGGCGTCGAAGCCCACGGGTACGGTCACGGCGGCGCCCTCGGCGTCCTTGAGCACTGGCTCGAGGGTGAGGTATTGCGCGAGCACTTTGCGGCTGCCGGCATGGACGACACGAGCGGCGGCGCCGATCTCGGCGTCGGAGAATGAGGCCATGTCTTCCTGGAGAAAATCGATGAGCCGGCCCTCGCGCTGGAGCATCGCGAGCACGGCGAGTCCGGAAGCATGCACGCGCTCGGGCGGTTCAGCGGCGGGCCGGGCGTCGGGCTGAGTTTGCAGGAGTGCGGCAGCCTGCCGCGCGAACGCAGCGCTGGTTAAGGCGCGGAAAAAACAGGCGCAGGCCGTGCGGAGGCGGGCGAAGAGAGAGGGACCGGAATCGTGATTTGCCATGATGAAACCGGTTATGATTACAGGTATTCAACCGAAGCGCAAAGCAGCGACTGCAGAGGGCGGACGGGGCAAATGAAGCGCGTGCACGATTTTTCGCGGCCCAGCGCACCGCGCGGGAAATACCGGCTATTCGAACGTGCATCTTACGGCAAAAGTGTGTAAGGCCCGTTGGCAAGATCGGGAAAAGCCCCGCCGCGGAGACTGCCTGATCGGCCGATCGAGACCGTGACGTTGTGCAACGTCACGAAGATTCCGGAGAGCCTCGCGAGTTATCCGGAGTTTTCGATGTTCGGTGAGTTGCCGGCGTGGGGATTTTTCGTGCGCCACGCATGGCGTGCGGTTTGAGAATGTTCCGCTGCGACTGGCGTCACCGGATTTCTGAGCGGAGCTCGTGGCGAACGTCCGGTTCCATCCTGCTGGGCACCGATTCGATGATGTCCTGTGAAATGAGCGTCGCTTTTCGGACGGCCGGGATTTGATTAAAACCCTATCCGATTCACCGCGCAACGCACGGCAGCACGGAAGCACAGGTCTATTGTAGGCACGGCGAGAACGAGCCACCTTCGCACATGAGTTGCGCCGCGCTGCGTCCCCGAATATTCATTGTCGATGACCACCTCATGATGCGCGAAGGATTGCGGTGTGTGTTGGCCGAGCAGCGAGAGTTGGATACGGTCGGTGAGGCTTGCGATGTCGATACCGCATGGGAGGCGATCGACCGACTTCAACCTGACTTGGTTTTGATGGACTTGGATTTGCCGGGCGGCGGCGGCATCGGCCTGACTCGCCGTATTCGCTGTACTCATACGAACATTAAGGTACTCGTGCTGACGGGGCTGGTGGAGCCGCGCTTTGTAGACGAATCACTGGCTGCCGGTGCAGGGGGCTACCTCCTTAAGACCAACGGCGGTCAGGAACTTTTGGCGGCCATCGAAGCCGTGTTGGCTGGAAAAACTTACCTTTGCGTTGATACCACCACCGCCATGTTACGCGCCAACCACAACTTCGCGCCTGGCCAATCCGGGGGATTGGCCGCAGCTTTGTCGGAACGCGAAAAGCAAGTATTGCGGCTGGTGGTCGAAGGGTTGCGCAACAAGGAAATCGCCGTGGAATTGGGTATCGGAGTAAAATCTGTGGAGACCTATCGATCGCGACTGATGAAAAAGCTGGATTGCTCAAGTCCCGCCGAATTGGTGCGTGCCGCTATTCGCGCTGGACTCTCTCAAGTGTGATCACTGCGGCGCGGCCACCGAGGGAAGAGTGATCGCGTTTGGTGAGCGTAGTTCCCCGGCAATGACAGATTGGTCAGTAGGGGGAAACACGAACGGTTGATGGGCCCTGTTCGTTCTCCGAAACGTCGTTGAGCGCGCCTGCGCGTGGACGGTACTGGGGTTTTCCTGACATCGGAAGCGGGTAACCCTATATCAAACGCATGGCGGCTTGTCCGTTGAGTAGTGCATGCGATTTCTGCGTTGGCGCACCTCGTCACACCCGCGGGCAAGACCGGATGATTTTAGCGGGCGGCCATGCAAAACCGGTGTTCACGCCGAATCGATCAAACACAACCACTGCCGCACTCAACTATTCTAAAAACATGAAAAATTGGACGATTGGAAAACGGATTACCTTCGGCTTTGCCGTCCTGCTCGCCTTGTTCCTCGGGTTGGCCGGAAACACGTGGTATCAGAACGCGCAGGTCGGCAAACAGCTCACCTCCATCACCGAAGATTCGGTGCCCGGCATCAAACTGACGTCGGACCTCGTCCGCGAGTCGATCAACTATCGGACGATCAGTTTGCTTCACGTGATGTCCACCGACCCGGTTGAGATGGCCGCCTTGGATTCTCAGGCGGATCAGGAAGGGGTTAAATTATTGGCAACAATGGAAGCCTTCAAGAAGACCATCGTGGACGAGGAAGAGCGGCAAGTGGCCGACCGGATCGCGTTGGCCATGGCGACCTACCGCGCTTCAGCACGGAAGATGCGGGCGCTGAGCATGGAAAACAAAAAGGTCGAAGCTGTCGCGCTCCGCAAGAGCGACGTGGCACCGGCGTACAATGCTTTCGAGAAAGAAGTTCTTAGCGCCAAGGACATGAATGAAAAGAGTGCGGATAAGGCCAGCAGCGATGCGCGGGCGACACTCGCCGCCGCCAAACGAGTAACGGGAGTGGTCGTGTTCGTCGGGTTTGCGGCAGCCGTGGCCTTGATCTTCTTCACGATTCGAAGCATCTCCAGTGCACTGAAGAGCATCGCTTCGTCATTGGACGAAGGAGCGGATCAAGTAGCTTCCGCGGCGGCTCAAGTCTCGTCGTCCAGCCAGTCACTGGCTGAAGGCGCCAGCGAGCAGGCCGCTTCTCTTGAGGAAACCAGCGCATCCCTGGAGGAAGTCGCGAGTATGACCAGGCGGAACGCGGAGGGTGCGCAACAGGCCAAGGGACTTTCCGGTCAGACGCGGGCCGCCGCCGACATTGGTGCCGCCGACATGGAGGCAATGAAAGTTGCCATGGACGAGATTAAGACCTCCTCCAACGACATTTCGAAAATCATCAAGACCATCGACGAAATCGCGTTTCAAACCAACATCCTTGCGCTCAACGCGGCCGTCGAAGCCGCGCGTGCCGGTGAGGCGGGGATGGGATTTGCGGTCGTGGCCGAAGAAGTGCGCAGTCTCGCGCAACGTTCGGCCCAGTCTGCAAAGGAAACCGCCGCCAAAATCGAAGTTGCGATCAGCAAGAGCGAACATGGCGTCCGTATCTCTGGCAAAGTGGCCGTTTCGCTCGCAGAAATCGTGGAGAAAGCGCGCCAGGTCGACGCGCTCGTCGCGGAGATTGCCAGGGCCTCGCTGGAGCAGACGCAAGGTATCGGACAGGTAAATACAGCGGTCAGTCAGATGGACCAGGTGACCCAGTCGAATGCGGGCACTGCCGAGGAGACGGCGGCAGCAGCCGAAGAACTCAGTGCCCAATCATGCGTCATGCGCGACGGCGTGGGCCAGTTGCTCAAGCTCGTCGGCGGGAGTGCCGCAGAGAGTGCACTCACCGGAGCTAAAGTCGCAAAGGCGGAGGGCAGGCGGACAATCGAGGTACCGGTGCTCGCACGCGCCAATTCATCGCTGTGTCGCCCCGTGCTGAACTCCGCCGGCCGCCGCCACGGACCAAAGGCAGAGCCGGCTATCAACGGGAGTAGGTCGCATGACGATCTGAATTTCAAAGACCTCTGATTTCCATCGTCTCAATTCGCCTGTGACGCCCGAAACAATAACTTAACATAATATCTATTGTGCGTTATAATGAGCTTATTCGGAGTGGGTCCTTAACACGTACCGGTACGACTGCTGCAGCATCCGCTGCGCGTTGAAGACTCGATCCGATGAGTGCGATCGTGTGCCCCACCTTCTCGCCGATGGATTGATCTTTTCGCGACGCGGCCCAAGATCCGCGGATATTAACGCAAAAGGTGCGAGGCCGTTTCACTGGGCGGGTGTATTAAAGCGATAAGACCAATCCGTGCTTCATGAATCACCGACTACTGCTTCCGGTTGTGGCATTTGTTTGTGGCGCCGCACAGGCCGCCGATTCGCCGAGTAGTGAACCATCGGCCCACGAAGCCGAAGTTCGCAGAATCGAAGGAATTTTTGGCAGTGATCTACCCACGACCGAACGCAAGGGCTCCGTCCGTTTAATTGTGCATCCACACCTCGGCGATCTCACGAATCGTGACTACCTGCGTCTGTTGACCGGGGTGCGCTGGGGCGTGACCGACTACTCCGAGTTAACCTTCGGACTCGAAGGATACATCGATCATGGTTTGAAGAAGACCTCAGAAGGTAGCGGCGTCGGCGATCTTCGATTGGAAACGAAACACAGTCTCGGCAAAGATTTCATCCCTGGGTATGAAAGTAGTATCGGCTTGAATACGTTCTTTCCGGTTGGACACCCGCCAACTGGAATGACCAACGGTCACAACGCCTATACTCCTTACTTCGTTGCGGGAAAGAGAGTGCGTTCCCATCCCGGGTTGACGGTGTTTTGTCAGACGGGAGTTGAACTGCTGGAAAAGACGTCGATCGCCGGCAGCTTCGAACGAAACGACCTGCACAGCAATTCAGTCTTCATCACGCCCGGGCTCGTCTACACGCGCTATCCCTACCACTACACGCTTGAGTTCACCTACGCGACCACCGCGCTGATTGGACATGGCAACGAGCAAGCCTTCACGGTGCGCCCCGGCTTCGCTTGGGATCTTCCACCGAATCTTAGATTTCACGCGAAGGGCCGGGTGACCGTCGCCGTGGGTGCACACGTGACTTTTGGACCTGACGGAACTTCGACCGGCGGTGGTGGCAAACTTCGGGCTGAATTCGGTATCTCACGTTGGTTCCGACGCGACGCGAAAGACACGGGGTCTCCCACCTCAGCGGTGCCCTAGTGCATTGATTGATGCGCGACCTTGCACGAGGCGATGATGCGTCATCCGTTCGCAGCGCCGGTGAAATTCTACTCGGGGCCTCCGATCGCCGATTCGTTTTAGATAGGCCAAAAGCTGAGTCGTTCGTGCCGGCACGACGATCACCGGACAATTCGCTTGTTTCACAACACCGGCACAGACGCTGCCAACAACCACATCATAGAGTGCTGAGTGGCCATGTGAACCCATGATGATGTAGTCGGCGGAAAGCTTTGAAGCCTGATCGAGGATCACGGACACCGGCTCGCCGATTAGCTGAAGCGAATCGCCACTGACGGCCTCGCTCCCGGTTTCATTCTCACATGCGCCGAGTTTTTTTTCCAGCGGATGTTCTTCGAAATCGGCGATCGCTTTTCGGAATGCCGCCTCATCTTCAAAGAGTCTGCCAGAGCGGGTCACGTTGAGCAGAACCATGTGGGCCTTCAGTTCGCGCGCCAGCTGTGCCGCCTCCGCCACCACCCCCGGCGTGACGGGTGAAAGATCGATCGGGGCAAGAATCGTTTTCACGGCCTTACCCTCCAGGGGACGCCATCTCGAAGTTTGATTGAAACTTTCTCCGGCTCCTGTGCGCGAGGTCTCCGCCAAGAAAACTCAACGTCTGCTCAACCTCGAATGTCGTCGTTATACTCATGAGCGCCGCCTCCGTCTTTGAGTTTGAACCGGGTGTACGTTGGGAGACCCCGGCTCTCCCGTGACAACTTCGGCACGGCTATTATGCCGCGCACGCAACCGCTGCATCGTGCCGGTCGCTGCAACATTCGAGCGGTTATCGTGCTTCGCGGCCGCGTGAAAGCGGTGGGCTGGATCACTGAGACGCGTTTTCTCCGTTGCGGCCTTTTCAATCACATCCCCTTTCACACGGACCGGCTTCATCGCCTTGGGGTCGATCTGACGTTTGCTCGATTTCATAAATGCTCCTTGGTTCAGCTCCCACCACGGCACTTCTAGGTTCTCACCCATACCGCTTTCGGCGCCCGTCGGCGCGGCCATTTTTGCTAAAAACCGCGCGTCTTTTGCGCACTTCTCCGTCGGCGGTGCGCACTCTCTCGATTCCTTCACCGACAGCCAACCACTGTTTCGCGCTAGGACTTATCTCCGAGGCGGCGGAGCTTCGGAGGGTGCATGACGAAGCGAAGCGGAAGTTTCATGGTGCAAGGGTCGCTTCGAGTTCCGGCTCTCCTGAGCGGTAGTGCATGGTGAAGCCCGCGTGTTCGCACAGACGTCGCATAGGGCTATTTTCCGCCAGCACCGTTCCCGCGATCCGAGCCAGGCGTTCTTCGCGTCCGATCTCGATTAATCGCTTCAAGAGCTGCGTTCCCAGACCACGCCTCTGCCATCGATCCGAGACCACAAGTGCAAACTCGGCTTCATTTTTCTCACGCGCCTTGATCAGCCGCCCGACTCCGAGAATCTCGGCGCACCCTGAAACCGGATTATCATGAATCGCGACGAGCGCGATCTCGCGGTCGTAGTCGATAAAGCACAACCGGGCGAGCCGCGCATGGCCCGTCCGATGCGCGAGAGAAAGCGCGGCAAAATAACGATCGTGAACGCTCTGTTCTGATAGCGTCTCATGAAATTTCACCATCATCGGTTCATCCTCAGGTCTGATCGAACGGATCAGAATCGGCGTGCCGTCGGCTAGCGTGCACGACGTCGCGTAGTGCTCTGGATATGGACGGAGCGCCCGTGTCGGCCCGCGCTCGTCCGTAAGAGTCGGGCCGTGGAGATTTACCCCGGGTGAGGATGGAGGGCTCATAATTTGCTGGCGACGTCAGCCGGGCACGGCAGCTCCCTTCAATTGCTCGATCAATTCCATGCCGCCGAACGCGACGAGTGTGAAAAAAGCCAGGCTGATGGCGAAGGAGACGCAGCCGGCGATGAAAAATAGTCCGTCCCTTCCGAGCGCTCCGGCGGCGAGCAAGAGGACCGTCCATGCCGGCAAAGAATTGCTGAATGGGAGCGGGAGCGGCAGGATCAGCATCAGTCCGGATACTCCGGTGAGAAGACCGGCAATCCGTCCGAATGCGACGTGGTTCCGCACGAAAGGCAGTCGCGGCCGCAGGAAATACTCGAGTATTTTCACCACGCAACTGGCGGTACGGAGTAACTTTGCAAGAAGGTACGGCGGCAGTTCCCGCTGCAACAGCGACTGCGGCAGCCATGGCTTCTGGCCCAAGGCCGTACGCGCACCGAGTAGAGCGGCCACCAGACCGAAGGGAATGGAAAAGCCCGGGAGTGGAATCGGCGTGACGAAGGGCAGCGCGATGAGCACCAGCAGCAGATGATAGCCGCGACCCTGCGTCGCTTCGAAGATCTCGCCCAACCGCACCGGCCGATCGCCGAAGCGTGCAATCAACTCACGTAGTTTGGCCGAAAACATTATCCCGCTCTCCGCGGATGACCCCGGCGGTGGCGCTGTTCGTAAAATTTCCGAGTGCATCGTGACGGCGATTTCACTCTGGTACCGCGTGATCGCCCCGGCCACGTCCGTAGCGCAGCCACTTCTCGAATTCAACGATGGCGAACACCGCCGTAGCCACTGCGCCAATACGCAGCCAGGATTCGCCACTGATCGGCGCCGTGTGAAAAAGCTGGTTCATCACCGGAGCGTAGGTGAACAACAACTGCAGACCGATGATCGCGAGCGAACCCAGTATCGCCCAGCGATTCGAAAAGAAATCGGCGGAAAGACACGAACGCGTCAGGTAACGGCAGTTAAAAAGATACACGACTTCCACCAGCACGATAACGTTGATCACAGCTGTGCGCGCCGCGGCGACGGTTTCGCCCTCCCGGTGCAGCTCCCACGCGAAAAGCCAAAATGCGCCACTTGCCATGGCGAGCGTGACCAATCCCGTTCGCATGATGAGCGCTCGGGTGAGTAGCGGCTTACCGGGAGCGCGCGGCGGACGCCGCATGATGCCCGGTTCCTTCGGCTCAAATACGATTACAAGTTCGATGAGGACTGCGGTCGTCATGTTGACCCAAAGCAGCTGCACCGGCAGCGCGGGCAGAGTCATGCCCACGGTAATCGCTGCGAGCAGAATGGCCGCCTCGCCTCC
>CBRAFL010000179.1:0-11099 GCA_967755055.1 uncultured bacterium | reverse complement strand
TCGAGAAACGGCGGCAACGCGAGTCGCTCGCCCAGGCTCTCCTTTGGTTCGTCCACCGCGAAACCCGGCTCGTCCGTCGCCAACTCGAAGAGAATTCCGTTCGGCTCCCGGAAATACAGGCTCTTGAAATAGTACCGATCGACCGGTCCGCTCGACGGAACTTGGAGCTGCTGCAATCGCAACGCCCACGCGTCGTAGTCCGCCAGCGTGGTGCGAAACGCCACGTGATGCACTCCCCCCGCTCCCTGCCGCGCCATCGGAGCCGTTGGTTCAACCGCGACGTGCAGCTCCGCAGCCGCTCCACCTTCGCCCATTTCGTAGACGTGGACCGCAACTTTTCCAGTGAGCGTGTAGTCGCGCACCTTCCGCATGTTCATCACTTCCCTGAGCACGCGATCCGTCAATTCCAGCGTCGGCACGCTGATCGTAATCGGGCCGAGTCCGAGGATCTGGTGTTCCGCCGCCACCGGGCTCTTCGCCCACGGATGCGGCGGCTGCTTCGATTTCTCATCAACAATCAGACTCAACCGCTGCCCTTCGAAATCTTCGATATCAAGCGTGAGCCGGCCGTCGCGCGTCGCCATCGGCGCCTGCGTCACCGCTTCGGCCGCGAAGCGCTGCGCCCACCATTTCAACGTCGCTTCACTTCCCACGCGCAAGCCTGTGCGCACGATACTGCGCGTTCCTCGCCGCTCGCGCGCAGCCGGCCAGTCGAAAAAAGTTAAGTCACTTCCGGGCGTCGCGTCGCCATCCGCATAGAATAAGTGATAAGCGGATACATCGTCCTGGTTGACGGATTTTTTGACCAGACGCATGCCGAGAGTGCGCGTGTAAAACGCGTGATTCTTCGATGCGTGGGCCGTTATCGCAGTGAGATGATGAATACCGCCAAGTTCCATATCCCTACCCTGCCCAAAAAAAGTGATTCGTCCAGCGACTCACCACGAGCTGGT
The DNA here is from genome assembly GCA_967755055.1 of uncultured bacterium. Lineage (GTDB taxonomy): Bacteria > Verrucomicrobiota > Verrucomicrobiia > Opitutales > Opitutaceae > Opitutus. The sequence goes on along the minus strand of CBRAFL010000179.1, from coordinate 10,146 downwards.
TACGCGATCACCGGCAGAGGCGAAAAATCCCGGCCCAACACCGCGGCCGACGGACATACGAGCCAGCGGTCCAACATCGTCGCATAGACCTGACGGAAATCGGTGGTGAAAGACAGGTCCTGATTCCGCGCCAAATTCAACGATGGCGCCGTGCCGTGAATTCCTCCGCTCACCTTCGAACCCATGACGAATAACGGCGCGGCCGTGCCGTGGTCCGTACCCTGACTGTTGTTTTCACTCGGACGCCGCCCAAATTCTGAAAACGTCATCGTCGTCACCTGCTGGTCGAGCCGATGTGCTTTCAAGTCGCGTTGAAAGGCCGCGAGTCCCTCCGAAAGCGTGCGCAACAAATTCGCGTGCTGCTTCGGTTGATTGCTGTGGGTGTCGAATCCGCTCAGTGAAACGAAATAAACCCGCGTCGAAAGCCCGGCCGAAATCAGCCCTGCGACATTGCGCAGCGAGTTCGAAAACGTGGTCATCGGATACCGCGTCTCAGGTCGATACGAGCTCAGCACGCGCTGTACTTTTTTCTCCGTGACGAGCGCGTCCATCATCGTGTGTTTCAAAAATCCTTCATTGCTGTGCTCATGGTCATGGCCTGCTCCGGCCATCATGCTTTCAAGCAACTTCACGGCGTCGTCATTGGTGCCGCCACGAGCATCAGCATTGAGTCCGAAGGTCGCGTGCTCGTGTTCAGCCGACAGCGATTGCGGCAAATCACTTGTGAGATGCACCGCGCAAGGATCCGCGTCGGCCGGCGCGCCTGCGCACGCATTATCCATAAAACGTCCGAGCCATCCACTGCCCAAAAACTCACCGCTGTCGCTGCCGGTTTCCCAAATTTCCGAGGAGCGGAAATGGCTGCGATTCGGATTCGGGTAACCGACGTTCTGCACCACCGCGAGTTGTCCGTCCCGAAATAGTCCGTGCAACTCCGCGCATGCAGGATGAAGCCCGAGCGTGTCGTTGAGGCGCAGGGCTTCGGTTTTCGCGATGCCGAGAGTCGGACGCAGTCGATAGTAGTCCGCATCCTCGAATGGAATGACTGTATTCAAGCCATCATTCCCGCCAGCGAGCTGCACGATCACCAAAATCGAGCGGTCTTTTTCCGGAGCGGGCGTGGCTGCGAGAGTCGACTGCACAAGGAACGACGGCGCGAAACGGCTGAACGCAAGCAACCCAATTCCCTGGCTGCTGTAACGCAAAAATTCACGGCGAGTCGTCGGCAACAATGGCGTGGCGGAATTATTCATTGGATGGGTTTCGGTTCTGGTAGGTGGCGCGCTCGCCGCGCAACGTATTCGTTCGGCCGGCACGTCGCGCGGCGAGCGCGCGACCTACTTCGCAGCTACAACCTGATTTGAAGATTAAGAGCCAAGAAATCCATGACGTCTCAGCAGAGCTGATAATTGGGAGTCTGTAGCAGCGCGATCGTCGCAGAGCGCAAACGCTGAATCCGCCGGGTACGATCCGCTTCATTCCCGACAAACTTCGCCATCGTCCGCAATAAATCCGGCGCGGCGGCGGCCGCCAAAAATGTCGTCGCGATCTGCGAGGCGAGTGCGTCGCTCTGCATTGCAGCGAGCGTCTCCAGCCAGGTGGCAGAGACCGTGAAATTGTTCACACCGGCGGCGCGCGCCTCGTTGAGCGCCGCGACTTCGTCCGCATTCAACGCCTGCTCTTTGATCGGCGAAAAAAGTTGCTGCACGAGCTGGCGTCGAACGGCGAGCGTCGACGAATTGATCCACGCGCGCCCACCCACCCAGCCGCGAACATTCGGCGGTTGAAACAGCTGCTGGCCCATTTGCCGCAGGCGATTTGAAGAATAACGAGCCAGCGGCGGCACGCTGAGATCGAGATCTTGCAGCGCGCCGAGATAAAATTGCACCGGGCTCTTGATGAAATTCCCGCGATACTCCGGCGCGAAGAACAATCGACTACCGAAAAAGACGTGCGCGAGCATTCGGAGGTCGTAATCGCTCTTTCGCCACTGCGTCGCCAATGCCGCGATACACTCCGGCGGCAGAGCTGCGTCGCTCAAATAAAAGCGCGCCAGCTCACGCGGCAAAAACTCCGACGCGGCTGGTTGTTGGTAGGCCAGGTCGATCACGTCGTCGCCTTTGAAGCTGCCGGATTTCCCAAAGATCGTCTTCGATTCAGGATCATGGCGGCGAACGTTGAAACGAAACTCGCCCGTCGTCGGATTGATCCGATAACCCGTGAACGCACGGGCCGCTTCCTTGATATCCTTTTCCGTGTAGTGGCCCTCGCCGAGCACAAATAGTTCGAACAGCTCGCGCGCAAAATTTTCGTTCGGCGCCGCTTTGTTGCTCTGCTCGAGATCGAGGTACAGCGCCATCGCGGGCGAACGCGAAATCGCTTTCGTCAGGACCGGCGCGCGATCGAACGCATGTTGACCAAGCGTATCAAAGTGCCGCCAAATAAAACCAGCATGTCGGACTTTTTCCGCGCTCACCACGTAAACATCGCTGAGAAACAGCACCCATTTTGCAAAGGCTCCGTTGTCGGGCACCGCAGCTGCTTGCAGCCATTTGATCCGAAAATCCTGAAGAGCGGCCTGTGAACGCTCGCGCAAATCACGCTGCGCCGAAAGCTTTTCGAATCCCGTCGCGCCGCGCGCTTTGTCCCGCATCGCCGGCAGATCCGCTTCGAACTTGGTTATCTGTGCTGTCTTCGGAAATGCGACCGGCGCCGCAGGAAACAGCCGCGCGAGCGTGCGTTCGAGGCCTTCTGATTTTGCGCGGGCTACCTCGTCGGGCCGGGCCGTCCAGCCGGCACGTCGCAGGAGATGGCGTACCGCCACGTCATTCCATTCCGAATCGGGCAGCGGCGCCCATGCTTCTTCGGGGTGTTCCAAGAAAGTCATTATTGCTGAAGACGGCGCTCCGACGCCGCGGGTTTCAACGTCGTGATGTTATCTTCGTGATTGGCGCACGCGGTTCTGAACACAACGCGATCAGGCTCAGGCCTCGACCTCGCCTTTACGCGCAACAATCTCACGCACCAGTGCCGTTAACGCGTTTTGAATTGCCGCTGAGATTTCAAAATTTGCCACGATCGCCGCGGCGTCGAGATTTCTCCCGAGCAACGGGACACTCAAACTCGCGTCACGCACCAGGATCGCGTCCATCGTGCGAATGATTTCGGCCAGCGATTCCTGCGCGATGCTCGCCCGCGGCGAAGCGTTAAACAGTGCCACGGGTTTGCCGCTGAACTCTCCGCTCCCTACTGTCCAATCGAGCGCATCCTTCAACATTCCGGGCACACCATGCGCATACTCGGGGCTCGAGATCACAATCGCATCAGCAGCTTTTAATCGCGCTCGAAACTGCAGCACTGCCGGAGGCTCGTTTCCCTCCAGATCGGGATTAAAATGCGGCAGTTCGCCCAACGCTGTTTCCAGCGTGATCTCCACTTCTGCCTGCGCGAGTTTCGCGGCGGCGCGCAACAGTTCGGTATTCGAAGACATCCGTCGCAAGCTGCCGGAAATCGCGAGGATTCGGATCACGCCGCTAATGAGGTCGCAAGCCGCTGCCGCGTCAACTCGTGCGCGGTGGCAGCGTTCAAAGCTTGAGATTGCGGAACCGGCTTCCTCCATTTCCGCGTGCCTTTCGAAACACTCGAAGTTCATCCGTTTTCAAAACCCCGCCACGTGCTGGCGGCTAACGGCGCTGTGCTCAGCGTACCCGCCGATTGGAGTCTGCTTCCGCCCGGCGATGCCGCGCTCAGCCGCCGAATCAAGCAGGACGGCCCGACGTGGACCGTCATTGAATTAAAAGGGCGAAAACGTTTCTCACGCGGTATCTGGGCTCCGAGTACGCGCATCGACGCCCTTCGAGCGGAGCTCGCGATCGAGCGCGAAGATCCCGCGTACCAAAAAAAACTCGACGCCGGTCGTGCGCGTCGCGCGGTGGCTCAGGAAAAATATACTGGGGATTTTCGCGGGGCGGTTTTCCAGTATTTGAATTTCCACTCCGCATACCACGCGCAAGCCGAGGCGCTCGCGAGCCGGATCGCGGCGCACGCCACTCCGGTTGGCAGCGGTACAGTGGCGCGCACGCAGCGAATTCCGATCGAGCAACGCGCCGAAGCGGCGACGATCGCGTGGCTGCGCCACCAGACCACCGCGTATGATCACATGGCGATCCCTCGCGAGCGCGGCCGTCGCCGTGAAGTTCGACGCATGCTCGCGCAGCGATCGAAACAACTCCTCGCGCAATATCGTGCAGGACAGGCGATCGATCTTACGCGCTGCCCGTTGCACGCTGCGCTCGAGAAATCGCCAGCGGGCTGATTCTGGTAGCTACGAGCGTGAGCGAGTGGATCTCTGACCACTCGCTCACGCTCGTAGCTACATCCCAACCCCACATCTGCCGTAGCAGGCGCTAACGTCGCGTCCGCCTCGCTGGCGGCTCCCAGGGGAAAAGCGGCTCGGTCGGCAACGATGGCTTCAGCGCTTCCACCGAGTTCCCACCCGCAGCACGCGCGGCGGCCTCGCGAAGTTTATCCTTTTTACTCTTACCCTTACCTTTCACGCCACCATTTGGATCGCGCGGTGGTACTGCCAACTCAACCGGCTCGAAGCCCGCGATCTGCTCACGCTCGATCGCCAGGCGATTCTTTTTCTCGATCAGTCGAAAATGCGCATCGGTATCCGCGCTGATGAAATTGATCGCAACGCCGCTCTGACCCGCCCGGCCCGTCCGACCGATGCGATGCACATAATCCACCGGTGATCGTGGCAGGTCATAGTTCACCACCACGGGAAGCTCTTCGATATCGATCCCTCGCGCCGCGACATCCGTTGCAACCAAAACTTGGAGACGCTTCGCCTTGAAGTCCGCGAGCGCCGTCGTTCGCGCACCCTGACTAAGTTCGCCATGCAGTGACGCCGCGGCAATTCCCGCTCGATTTAATTTCATCGCGACATGATCAGCCCCGTACTTCGTCGCGACGAAAACAAGCGCGTGAGACCAGCGATGTGTCTCGATCAGATGGCGCAGCAGCATCGTCCGACGGTCGGCATCGACTTCGATCGCTCGTTGCACAATCACCGTCGCAGCCGGCGTGGCGCCAGCATCCAAATTGATTCGCAGCGGGTCGCGGAGAAGTTGCTCCGCCAATTCCACGACCGCAGCTGGGAACGTGGCCGAGAACAATAAATTTTGCCGGCGCGCGGGGAGCAGCGCCACGACACGCGAAAGCTCGTCAGCGAAACCGAGAGCGAACAAACGGTCCGCTTCATCGAGCACGAGCGTTTCGACAAACGAAAGACGGAGCGCGCTGTGCTCAACGAGATCGAGCAAGCGTCCGGGCGTGGCCACGACAAGATCGGCGCCGCCGCGGAGCGCCATCATCTGCGGATTGATCGAAACTCCACCAATCGCGATGCAGGTCTTGATCGGCTCTGGCAAACGACACCCGTAATTGCGAATGGCCTCCTGAATCTGAATCGCGAGTTCACGCGTCGGCACGAGGATCAAACCACGAACCAGCCGCGGTGACGCACGACGACTGGTCGCGAGTAGTTCCAGCATCGGCAGGAGAAAGGCGGCTGTTTTTCCGGAGCCCGTTTGCGCCGACGCCCAAACATCTCGCCCGCGTAAAATCGCCGGAATCGCCGCAGTTTGGATCGGAGTCGGCTGGGTGTATCCAAGATCCGCGACCGCCCGTTCCAGCGGCGCCGAAAGCCCCAACGATGTGAATGACGCCAACGGCGACGAGGCATCTGCACCGCTTGGCGGAAGTTCATTCATGGCTTCAGTAAAAGAAAATTCGGCGGCGAATCGCCTGCCGTGCTAAACATACAGATACACGTAAACGGCAAAAGCGATCGCCGCCATTCCCGCGACCGCCGCAATCGACCAAAGAAAACTCCGGTTCCGCGCCGCCAATGCGAACGTCGCGATGATCACGGCCATTTGCGCGGCGAGCATGCCAAAGAAAAACCGTCCGCTACGTTTATGATGCCGCTCCGCCGACGTGTTGTTCTTGCGCACCTGCAGTTCGTAGATGCTCGCAATCGCCTGGTTCTGTCGGGCTTCGAGATCATAACGCTGCGCGGTGTATCTTAAACGCGCCGCAGTGAAATCGCGGGTACGATTCGCGCCATTCGCGATGGCCGACGACGCCGGTTTGCCCTTCGCGAGGGCGAGTTCGATCGTGTCGATCGTGCGGTTCAACGGCGATGTGATGGCATCCGATGCCAGCACTCGGTCGCGCGCGGTCTGAAGTGTTGCTTCGAGAATTTGGTCATCCACCTGAATCAGCAGCGCATTTAATTCTGCGTCCGGACGCGATTTTTCCAGCGCCTCCAATGCGGCGGCCACTTTCGGATCTTTCGCAGTTTCCGCGGGTGGCTCAGGAATTTTTCCGCCCTTCAACACCGCCAGGGCCGCCTGACCGTCGGATGATTCCAAAACTGTTTTCGCTGGCGAAGCCGCGAGATCCTCAGCCAACCCGGTGGCATCGAACGGCTGCAATTCCGCCGTCGAGGCAATCATGTCGAGGGTCGAACGCTGGAGCCCGCTGCGTAGTTTTTTCGCCTGGAAAAAACTCCACTGATCGCCGGCCTTGGATTGCAACTGCGCCGCCAGCGAACGGTCGTATTGGGCACGCGTCATCTCGCTCGACGCGAGGCCCGCAAGCATCGTGGCCACCACCGTCATGACAACGGGTGTGGAGCTGAGAATTTTCCCCCAAAGATTTTGGGGCAGGTCAGCCGGAGGAGTTCCGGCAGGAGTAGCGTTCAAGAGTTGAAAAGAAATTAGCCGATTCCCAACAGCTCCACCTCGAAGACCAAAGTCGCATTCGGCGGAATTGCCCCGGGATAACCCCGTGCGCCGTACGCGAGTTCAGGCGGGATGGTCATCTTGACTTTGTCGCCGATCTTCATCTTCGCGACGCCTTGGTCCCAGCCCGCGATCACCTCGCTGGCGCCCAACGTGAAGCCGAACGGCTCATTGCGGTCCACAGAACTGTCAAATTTTTTCCCGTCCATGAATCGGCCCGTGTAGTGGACCGTGACGAGGTCGCCCGATTTAGGAGCGGCGCCAGTACCTTGCTTGATGGATTCAATTTTGAGTTCCGATGTGGCCATCCGGAAAGGTCAGCTCTCGTTTCAGTGCGGGTCAAGGCTACGGACGGAGTGGATCATTTGTAGGTAGCACGCTCGCCGCGCCACGTTCGTAATCTGTAGCGCGGCGAGCGCGCTATCTACATGCAAACCGAGTTTTCACCTTCTGGTGAGCGAGTGGTCGTCTTTCCTCTCGCTCACGCCACAGCTACAACCAAAAATGAATTCTGTTGGCGGCCGAAACCTTTTGAGAACGCCTGCGTATACCTGAATACTTCTTGGTCAGATTATTCTACCGGCGCCCCACCCCGTTCCCAATGAGATTTCTCGCCCGCCTATTCTACGTCATGGCTTTCACTCCTCTTCTTCACTCGTCCAGTGCCGAGCCAATTGCGAGCTCCGCCCCTGCGGCGGCGCCGAAACTCGGATCGACGGCTTTTGTGTCGGATCATCTCGAAGTGAAACCGACTGCGGTGGGCACTCGTCGCGACGTCGCTCGAAACCCCACCGCGACCTTTGAAGAATTTGAGTGCCACGTCAGCACGCTAAACCCCGGAATGGCGTCGCATCCGCCACACCGCCACCCGCAGGAAGAGCTCATCATCCTGAAAGAAGGCACGCTCGCGGTGCACATCAATGGCGTGGAGCAACGCGTCGACGCGGGTTCACTTTTCTTTTTCGCCTCCTATGATTCACACGCCGTACGCAACGTCGGAACTGTTCCCGCGACGTATTACGTTTTCAACTTCGCCACCGCTTTGACCAAAACGATTCCACCGCTACCGGCGGCGGAGTCAGCTGCGCCAGGCACACTCAAGTCTTCCATTTTCGAGTGGGACAAGCTCGCGGTGAAACCGACGCCGAAAGGCGAACGCCGCGAAGTCGTGAACTCGCCCACCATGACTTTCGCGAATCTCGAGAGTCATATCACAACACTGCACGCCGGAGAAGAAGCGCATCCGAGCCATCATCATCCTGACGAAGAGTTCATCATCGTAAAAGAAGGCGTAATGGAAGCGATCGTCGCCGGCGCCACGCATCGCGGCGGACCGGGAACGATTTTCTTTTTCGCGTCGAACGATCAACACGGAATGAAGAACGTCGGCACGACCGACGCCACCTACTACGTGCTGCGTATTGTTACGGCTGCGACGCCAAAAGCGTAACTATGTCGCTACTGTTGGGGGCGTTGGGCGAGAGAGGCCGCCGATCGCGGCAATCCATCTGAATTCTTGAGCTCTTCAGAAGTAATGTAGCCGCGTCCGTTAGGACGCGGGCATGCACGCCCTCTCGATCTTCCGCGTCCTAACGGACACGGCTACGAGTACAGACGTCGCGCCGTGTTTGACAAAGATTGCGCGTCGGGCGTCCAAGCTTCATCACGTCAACTCCACCGATGAGTCGCGAGACCTGCTACCATTGTTTTTGGCCGAAAGCACTTTGCTGGTGCTCTTCGATCACGCCGATTTCAACCCGCACCAAGTTTGTCTTCCTCATGCATCCGAAGGAATTCAAGCAGGAGAAAGCCGGCACGGGTCGCCTCACTCACCTGTGTCTCGCCGGCAGCGAGATTCATATGGGCATCGGCTTCGACGAACACGACGCCGTCCAGACATTGCTCCGCGATCCCGATTTTTTCCCGGTGCTCCTCTACCCCGGCGAACAGGCGCATAATTTATCCAACGGCGGACTGCGCCTCGATGATCTCGGCGGCCGACGGCTGCTCGTGTTGCTGCTCGATGCAACCTGGAGCGGCGCGCGAAAAATGCTTCGCCTCAGTCCGAGCCTGCAACGACTGCCGCGCGTCATGTTTACACCGTCCTCGCCGAGTCGATACGTCATCAAACAACAGCCGCAGGAGGGATGTTTGTCCACGTTGGAAGCCACGCACGAAATCCTCGTCGCGCTCGAACAGGCCGGCCTCGACCGCTATGCGTTGCCGAAACAACTACATGAGTTGTTTGATCGCATGCAGGAGTTCCAAATCCGTTGCGCGAGCGATCCGTCTCGGGGCGGGTATCGGCGCCAGCCTTACAGTGATCCCGGTGAACGCATCGCTTTGCACGGCCGGAGCGGCGAACGCCGAAGTCGTTTCCTGCGCCAACCGTCGGCAACCTGACCGGGAAACCATTGCTCCGTTCTTAGGGATGATCCCCGGGACTGAGCGCTCTCCGTCTCAACCGATCTTCACGAGCAATGTCTCTTTGCCGTACGTCACTTTATCGCCAGCCATGATCTTTTTGCGCTTCTGCGTTTCCGTCACGCCGTTGAGCAAAACTTTTCCTTCGCTGATAACCTGTTTGGCTTCGCCGCCACTGTCCGTCAGTCCGGCAAACTTCAGCAGCTGACATAATTCGATCGGCTCCGCGCGCACGCTGATCGTTCGCGCCGAAGACGTTTCCTGATCTGCGAGTTTCGACTCAGTCGTTTTGTTCGAAGCGGATCGCGGTGGCCGGTGCATAAGACCTAAAGTGAAGACGTGACGAGCGTGGGTTGACGAGCCAACATTGCGCCGCGTACTCGCCGAACTGTTTCGCTCCTCACTGGTCAGTGACGCATCAGACCATGCCTCTCACGCTCTCTGAAACCCTCCCCGTTAATTTGACGAAAGGAGATGCCTACACCAACGGCCAAGCTCGAGTGCGGGCCAACGACCCCGCAAACAGCCGACGCACGGAAGTAAAAACGCGGCCAGCAGCTGTTTCGCAGAATGCTGTGACCGAGCCGCTATTGGCGGTGCGCGTGGGCTGCAATCTCGTCTATGAAACGCCCGCTGCGACCTTATTTCTGCTCGACGTATTGACGCAGACGGAGGGCAGTCAGGTGTTGTTGGGTGAGCGGCTCACCGTTGATCATGATGTCGCGGCCGAGCCCGTTCAAAACAGCCATGGCAATCGATTGCTACGTATATTTTTGCCGCCGGGTCGAACAGAGTTTCGCCATGACGCGCTCATGCTGACTCCGTCGACGTACGATATCGCGGAGATCGCAACTGCGCCCGAAATTCCCCCAGAGCGGCTTCCGGCTGACGTGCTGCGTTACACGCTTCC
>CBRAFL010000178.1:0-11177 GCA_967755055.1 uncultured bacterium | reverse complement strand
AAACGGTGCCGAGCAGATGGCCGCGTCCGCCGGTGAGGAGCGTGCCGCCGATCACGACGACGGCGATGGCGTCGAGTTCCAGGCCGAGCCCGAGACTGGGATTGCCGGAGCCGGTGTAGAGCGTGCCGACGAGGCCGGCGGCGGTGGCGCAGAGACTGTTGACGGTGTAAACGCCGATCTTCGTGGCGCCGATGGGAAGGCCCATGAGGAGCGCGGATTGTTCGCTGCCGCCGAGCGCGAGAAGGTTGCGGCCGAAACGTGTGTAGTGTCCGAGCACGCCGCCGAGCGCGAGTCCGGCGAGCAGCACGAGCGCAGCCACGGGGAGCGCGAGCGGGCCGAGTTCAAGGGCGTAGCCGGCGAGTTGTTCGTAGAGCGGGTGTGTGATGCCGACCGATTCTGTATCAATCCAGAAAGCACAGCCACGCATGAGGAACATGCCGGCGAGCGTGATGAGGAAAGCGGGCTGGCGGAAAAAATGAATGATCGTGCCCATACCCGCTCCGAGCGAACCGCCGATCGCAAGCGCGGCGAGTGCGGCGAGCGCGGGGTGCACGTGATGGCGCTCAACGAGGTTGGCGACGAAGATTGAAGTGAAACCCGCGACGGCGCCGACGGAGAGATCGATGCCGCCGGAAAAAATCACGAGCGTCATGCCGACCGCGGTGAGCCCAAGCGCGGCGTTGTCGGTGAGCAGGTTCACCATCACGCGCGTGGCGAAGAAACCGTCGTAGAGCAGGCCGGCGGTCACGAAGAGCGCTGCGAAAATGGCGCCGGTGGTGATTAGCGGAAGGCGGCGTTGGAGAACGGGGCTCATTTGGAGGGGACCTCCTGCGAGTGAGCGGGAATTATGAGCAGCGAAATCGTGCTCTTGATCGTGCTCGTAATCGTGATCGCTCGGTTTGCTTCGGCTAGGGGACGGAGCCGAACGCCGAAGCGATCACGAGCAAGAGTACGATCACGAGCACGATCCGGAATGACGGCGCGACAAAGCTGAGAGGCGGAAATCATTTGGCGCCTTTCGGAAACAGGCCGCGGAACCATTTGCGCGTGCGGTCGGATTGAAGGAGGCACACCGCGAGGATGAGAATCGCCTTCGGTACGGGCGCCACCGCCGGTGGAACTCCCGCGTTGTACATCGTAGTCGTGAGGAGTTGCAGCAGCAGCGCGCCGACGAAAGAACCGAGCAGAAGAAAACGTCCGCCGGTGAGTGCGGTGCCGCCGACGACGACGGCGAAGATCGCGTCGAGTTCGAGGTTTTCACCGGCACGCTGGGCGTCGGCGGCGCCGATGTTCGCGGCTTCCATGATGCCGGCGAGCCCGGCGCAGAGTCCGCTGGCGACGTAGACGAGGGTCTTGATGCGCGCGGTGGCGAGGCCGGCGAAACGTGCGGCTTCGGGATTATCACCTACGGCTTCGATGAACAAACCGGCGGCGGTGCGGCGGAGCGCGAAGTGTGCGGCGACGTAGAGCAGCGCGGCAAGGACGGCGGTGAACGGCAGGGCGAGGACGAAGCCGTTGCCGAGGAAATTAAACCCGGCGTGCTTGATGATCAGCACCTGGCCATCGGTGAGGACTTGCGCGATGCCGCGGCCGGCGACCATCAGGATGAGCGTGGCGACGATCGGTTGGACGCCGAGGCGCGCGATGAGAATTCCGTTAACGAGACCAGCGGCGGCACCGGCGGCGAGTGAACCGGCGACGATGAGCGGCAGGGAGGTCACACCGGCGCCGATCATCACGGCGGCAATGGCACCGGCGACGGCGACGACGGAGCCGACGGAGAGATCGACGCCACCGGTCGCGATCACGAGCGTCATGCCGAGCGCGAGAATGATGACGCGTGCGCCACGGTTGAGCACGTCGATCGGCAAGCCGTAGAGGTGCCCGTCGAGAACGGTGAGGTTCAGGAAACTCGGCTTCAGGATCAGGTCGATCACCAGTAGCAGTACGATGCCGGCGAGCGGCCAGATGACGGGCGAGTGGAGGAAGCGTTTCATGCGCAGAGCGAGCGCGTTTTTTCCGATGTAGCGCGGGCGTCTCTGCCGGCGATGGCGGGAAGCCGGCAGGCACGGAGGCCTGCCGCTACGCGGAGAGTCCGGACCGCACCGTAACCGGTGCGGCTACTACGGAGATTGTTTCGGCGGGCCCAGGGGTCCCGCCCTACCTTGATATCACTCATGGGCGATGTGGCCGCCGGCCATGGCGCGCATGAGGGTAGGGACGCAAATGTCGGCGCCGGTGTATTCGGCGGTGGCGCGGCGTTCGCGTAGCACGATCACGCGCGTGGCGTTGCGCGTGATCTCTTCGATTTCGGAGGAAATAAAAATCACGGCGATGCCTTCGTCGCGGAGCTTGCTGATGAGTTGTTCGATCTCCGCTTTCGCGCCGATGTCGATGCCGCGCGTGGGTTCATCGAGGATGATCAGCGCGGGCTGCGTCGCGAGCCAGCGGGCGAGGAGAACTTTTTGCTGGTTGCCGCCGGAGAGTGTGCGGATTGCGACTTCGGCGTCGGCGGTTTTGATGCGCAACGCCTGAATGTAATGGGCGCAGAGTTTTTCCTGTTCGGTGCGCGTGAGCACTTTCCAGCCGCCGCGTTTCGCCTGAAGTGCGATGATCAGATTTTCGCGAACGGATAAATTGGGCAGAATTCCCTCGGCCTTACGGTCCTCGGAGGAGAACGCGAAACCGTGGCGAACGGCGTCCCGCGGCGAATGAAGTTTCGCGGGCGTGGTCGAACCCGTGACGTGGATTTCGCCTGTCGTGCGTCCGTCGATACCGAAGAGGAGCCGCGCGGTTTCGGTCCGACCGGAGCCGAGGAGGCCGGCGAGACCGAGAACTTCGCCGCGTTGAACGGTGAGATCGACGGGGTGCAAGGCGCCGCGGCGCGAGAGATTTTTGGCAGAGACAACGGGCGCGGCGGCGTTGAGCGTCCCTGCGCTCACGCGCAGGGCTACAGGAACTGCCGCGGCGAGCTCGCGGCCGAGCATTTTGCCGACGAGTGCGAGGCGCGGGAGATCGGCGGTGGCGTATTCGCCGACGAGCGTGCCGTTGCGGAGAATCGTGATGCGTTCGGAAACCGCGTAGACCTGATCGAGGAAGTGCGTGACGAAAACGATCCCGAGGCCGTCCGCGCGGAGACGACGCATGACGGTAAAGAGATCGGCGACTTCTTTTTCGTCGAGGCTGGCGGTGGGTTCGTCGAGGACGAGGAGTTTGGCGCGAAGATCGAGGGCCCGGGCAATGGCAACCATCTGTTGCAACGCGAGCGAGAGGGAGCCGAGTTCGGCGTCGACGTTGAGATCGAGGCCGAGGCGGGCGAGGGCCTTGCGCGCGTGGCGGCGAGTGGCGCCCCAGCGAATAAAACCGAAGCGGCCGGGCTGGCGTCCGAGACAGAGATTTTCCGCGATGGAGAGTGACGGGACGAGATTCACCTCCTGATACACGGTGCTGATTCCGGCCTGCTCGGCTTCGCTCGGTGAGGCGGGAGCGATGCGCTGGCCGGCAAAAGAAATTTCACCGGAATCGGCGGAATAGACGCCGGTGAGGACTTTGATGAGCGTTGATTTGCCCGCGCCGTTTTCCCCGAGGAGAGCGTGGATCTCGCCGGCGCGGACGGTGAAGTCGACGTTGTTTAGGGCGACGACGCCGGGGAAACGTTTGCCGATGCCGCGGAGAGTGAGGAGAGGTGCGTCGGGCATTTCAGGCGTTTACCAGACGAAGGAGACGGACCGCGTCGTAACCGACACGGCTACGGGGAGGGAGACGGACCGCGTCGTAACCGACACGGCTACGGGGAGGGGACCTTGCGGAGACAATATAGGGAACCGCACCATAACTGGTGCGGCTACGAGCCGAACTTCGCTTGCGAGCGAGTTTCTGCCTGAGGTATCCGTGCCCATCCGCGAAATCCGTGGTCGAAAATCCGGCTCAATATTGGCGGGATGCGATCACCTTCGCGGCGTTGGTCGCGTCGAAGAGCTCGTCCTTGTTGAAGGATTTTTTTGGAACGGACTCGTGGGCGAGGATTTTCGCGGCCGTATCATAAACCTTGGGACCGAAGAGCGGGTTGCACTCGACGGTGCAGGCCAGCTTCCCATCGATCACTGCCTGGATCGCTTCCTTGATCGCGTCGATCGAGATAACGGTGATGTCGGTGCCGGGCTTGAGGCCGGCGGCTTCGATGGCCTGGATCGCGCCGAGGGCCATGTCGTCGTTGTGCGCGTAGACGATGTTGATGGCTTTACCGTGCTTCTTGAGCAGCGCTTCCATGACCTCCTTGCCGCCGGAGCGACGGAAGTCGCCGCTTTGAGAATCGATGATTTTTAGACCGGGATGTTTCGCGAGAGCGTCGGCGAAGGCTTTGCGGCGTTCGTTGGCGGGAGCGGAGCCGGGCGTGCCCTGGAGCTCAACAATGTTGCCCTGGCCTTTGGTGGCTTTCGCGAGCCAGTCGGCGGCCATGCGGCCTTCCTCGTAGAAATCGGAACCGATGAAGCAGGCGAAGAGAGAGTCGTCGCTGACTTGCACGGTGCGATCGGTGACGATGACGGGAATCTTGGCGCGCTTGGCTTCGCGGAGGACGGGTTCCCAACCGGTCTCGACGATGGGTGCGACGACGATGATATCGACGCCTTGCGTGATGAAGGAGCGGACGGCGCGGATTTGGTTCTCTTGTTTTCCCTGCGCGTCGGAGAACTTTAGGTTAATGCCGCGTTTCTCCGCCTCGGACTTCATCGAGTTGGTGTTGGCGGTACGCCACGCGCTTTCGGCGCCGGTTTGGGCGAAGCCGACGGTGAGTGACTTGGCGGAGAGTGAGAGCGCGGCGGTGAGGCCGAGTGCGAGCAGGCTGGCGGTGAGACGGAGGATTTTCATGGGGAGGTTGAGCAAAGGGGTGATTGGGCGCTGGGGAAATTGCGTTATCGTGCGACGGCGGCGACAAGCACGAGTGTGTCTGAGCATTACAGTCAAGCGTCGGAGGGGAATGAGGCAAGTGTGGGTGCGGCGGGAAGGGCGAGGGAAGGAGAGTGCCGATTCCGCATGCTAACGCATGCAGCTACAACGGAGACGCAGTGCATCGGAGCGTTTGCAACATTACGGTGAAGTGGCATTCTGCTGGCCTGTGCCTTGAGGCCGTCCCACTTGCTTATGCCGCCATGAATTTCCCCGCCATGTGCCTCGGATCTGAACGCGTTTCTGTCTGACTAATCTTCGTCGCGCGCTTCGATACTGCCTCACCGAGTCAACCCCACGGTTCCCTGCCGCTATGACCGAGATCACTTTTGCTTTGCAAGCCGTTGGCCGCGGTGACGCGTGCGCTTCGGAAGAATTGTTGCCGCTAATCTATAACGACCTACGGCGTCACGCTGGCGTGCAGATGTCGCGGGAGTCCGCGGGCCAGACGTTGCAACCGACGGCGTTGGTGCACGAAGCGTGGCTGCGGATGATCGGCGATGGGCGCGTGTGGCAGAATCGGGCGCATTTTTTTGGTGCGGCGGCTGAGGCGATGCGACGAATCCTGATCGAGAACGCACGGCGGAAATCGCGGTTGAAGCGGGGCGGTGATCAGGTTCGCGTGGACATCGAACATCTCGAGCTGGCCTCGACGACGCCCGAGGAAAAAGTGCTGCTGATCGACGACGCGCTCGAACGCTTGCAAGCGCAGGATCCCGAGCGCGCACGAGTGGTGTTGTTAAAATTTTTCGGCGGGCTGACCAATCAGGAAGTCGCTGAGAGCATGGGAGTGACGGAGCGGACGATCGAGCGTCACTGGGCATATGCGAAGGCGTGGCTGTTTCAGAGTATTCGCGAGCAGCAATAAGTTTTTCGCTGCAGCAGCGAAAAACTAAATGTCGGGTTTCAATGACAGAGCGCGCATGAAGAGTGAGGACCCTGCAATGAGTGCCATCAGCCAACGCGAGGAGGATATGTTCGACGCCGCGCGCAAGATCGCGGATCTGACGGCGCGTACGGCGTTTCTTGATGGCGCGTGTGATGGAGATCCGGCGTTGCGGCGGCGAATCGAGGATTTACTGAAAGCCGAGGCGGCCGCTGAAGATTTTTTTGCGGAAGGCCGATCGGCGATGAAGCTCACGGCGGGCGGATTGCCGGCGCCGGATGAAAGTGCGGCGGGTCAACCCGGCGAGGAGCCGGTGGGAACACGCATCGGGCGTTACAAGTTATTGGAGAAGATCGGCGAAGGGGGCTGCGGCGTGGTTTATCTCGCGGAGCAGGAGGAACCGGTTCGCCGGCGGGTGGCGTTGAAAATCATCAAGCTCGGCATGGAGACGAAGAGCGTCATCGCGCGTTTCGAGGCGGAGCGACAGGCGCTGGCGATGATGGATCACCCGAATATCGCGCGCGTGTTCGATGCCGGCGCCACGGATCGCGGGCCGCCGTACTTCGTGATGGAATTGGTGCAGGGCGTGAAGATCACGAAATATTGTGACGAAAACCGTCTCGATACGCGTCAGCGACTCGATCTGTTCGTGCAGATCTGCCACGCGATTCAACACGCGCATCAGAAGGGAATTATCCATGGTGACATCAAGCCCTCGAATATCATGGTGGCGCTGCATGACGGCGTTCCCGTCCCGAAGGTGATTGATTTTGGAATCTCCAAGGCGACGGAGGCGCGGCTCACGGACAAGTTGTTGTTCACGGCGTACGCGCAGTTGATCGGCACGCCGGCGTACATGAGCCCGGAGCAGGCGGAGATGGGTGGGTTGGATCTCGATACGCGCAGCGACATCTACAGTCTCGGCGTATTGCTGTACGAACTCCTGACGGGGCGGACGCCGTTCGACGCGAAAGAACTGCTCGCGTCCGGGCTCGATGCGATGCGGAGGACGTTGCGGGAACGGGAGCCGACGCGACCATCGACGCGGCTTGCGACGCTGACCAGCGAAGACCTGACACAGACGGCCGAGTGCCGGCGCGCTGAGTCGCCGAAACTGGCGTCATTGCTGCAAGGCGACCTCGATTGGATCGTGATGAAGGCGCTCGAGAAGGATCGGGCGCGGCGATATGAGACGGCGAATGGACTCGCGATGGACGTTCAGCGCCACGTGAACAACGAACCGGTGGTCGCTCGTCCGCCGAGCTGGGTTTACCGGTTTCAAAAACTCGTGCGACGCAACCGCGTGGTGTTCATCGCAGGCGGCGCGGTGGCGCTCGCGCTGGTGATCGGCATGGGATTGTCGACGTGGCTTTTCCTGAAAGAACGCGAAGCGCATCAGCGTGCGGTCGCGGCGGAGCAGCAACAGGCGCGGTTGCGTCACGAGGCGGAGTTGCGGGAGAAGATCACGCAGGCGGCGCTCCTGGTGAGTCAGGAACGGTTTGAAGAAGCGGACGGATTGTTGAGCGATATTTCACTGGGGCAGCCGACGATGGAAGGTGCAGCGGTGTTTCGCTCGATGGGTGAATGGCACGCGCTCAGAAACCGATGGAAACAGGCGGCCGAGCGTTTCTCGCTGCTGTTGCGCGTGGACCAGCTTGATGGGCAAGACACGGCCACACTGGATTATCTGGAGTGCGGCCCTGCGCTGATCGAGATCGGCGATGCGAGCGGTTATGAACGATTCCGACAGGAGGCGATTGCGCGTTTTTCCCTAGGGCCCTGCGTATCTGCGGATCGGATTGTAAAGATCAGCTTGTTGATGCCCGCCAATAAACGCGTGCTCGATTCGATGAGTTCGCTGGGTGCGGCGACGGCGACTTATTGGCAGGACGCGGATGCGGGCGGCGATGTTTTCACGGCGGCGTGGCGATCGGTTTCGCTAGGCTTGCTGGAGTATCGACGCGGGAATTTCCCGAAAGCCGTCGAATGGTTGCAACGCTGCCTGGCGTATCCGGAAAGCAATGCGCCGCGGACGGCGACGGCGCGCGTGATCCTGGCGATGGCGTATCACCAACTCGGACGGACGGCGGAGGCGCAAACGGAACTGCGGACGGGGCGCGAGATTGTGGAAAGCAAGTTGAACAAAGGACGTCCGGATCGCGGGACGCCGATTCAGGGGTTCTGGTTCGATTGGGCGTTTGCGCGGATTTTACTGCGGGAATCGACGGCGTTGATCGAGACGCCGAGGGCGTTGTAGTGGCGTGATGTTCGAGTACGCTGAGATGTGACCGAAACGATCCCGCGCCCTAATGGGCGCGGCTACAAGGGAGCGCACACCGTCCGAGGCCGTGTAGCCGCGTCGGTTACGACGCGGGTTTCTTTGAAAAAATCTGCGGCGGCTGTCGGGTTTCTGGCTCCGACGGCGCATGTAGAGATGCCAGCACTGTCGAATCATCGGATTCGCGGTTTCGATTAACCCCAAGCCAACACACCTCATGATCCCAATCCCCCAGTCTCATTGGCGGGCGCTTTTTCTGGCGAGAAGCAGAAAGGTGACCGCCCTTCGTGCCGCCTCGGCGACGGCGCTTTTTCTCGGAACGGCATTGATCCACGCGCAGGACAGCGCACCTGCAGCGACCTCCACGAAACCGGGTGAAGAAGAACCGGTCGTATTGGGCGAGTACGTCGTTGCTGGCGTACGCACGAGCTTGATTCAGGCGCAGGAAATCAAGCAGAACTCGATTCAGCTCGTGGACTCGATCGTCGCCCAAGACATCGGTAAACTCCCGGATAATACTGTCGCCGATGCGTTGCAACGCGTGCCTGGAATTCAGGTGGCCCGCGATAATGGTGAAGTGAACTCGGTCGTGATTCGCGGCCTGCCGGATTTGGGCACGACGTTGAACGGCCACGAAATTTTTACCGGCACGGGACGCGGTGTGGCGTTGCAGGACATCCCCGCGGAGTTGGTGGCAGGGGTGGATGTTTATAAATCGAATACACCGGAGCAGATCGAGGGCGGCATCGCCGGCTTGATTGATATCCGGTTGCGGCGACCTTTCGACTTCAAGGGTTTCGAAGTGGCGGGAGGCGGTCGTGGGATTTACGGGAAGTACGCCGACAAGATGAGTTGGACCGGGAGCGCTTTGCTGAGCAATCGCTGGAAGCTCGCCGGCGGAGGCGAGTTTGGCGTGCTGCTGTCGGCTTCCATGTCGAGGTATCACTTCATGGACCAGCGCGTGTTCAATTTCCTCTGGGAGCCGGTTGACGCGCCCGGTGGCACTATCACGCCGGGCCAGTCGAAGATCGTGTTGCCGGTGACCGCTGGCTCGCTGATCACGCCGGGTGATCGCAAGCGGAGTGGCTATAATCTTTCGCTGCAATGGCGGCCGACGAGCGAACTCGAACTCTACAGCGATTTTCTGTTCACCGGTTATCGCAACAAGCACGATGTGCATTTCTTTATCGGCTTTCCGCGTTTCGGCGCATTCCAGACGGTTAATCTCGTTTCGGGTACCAACGTTGTGAAGAGCGAGGTCACCACGAACAATTTTCATCTCAACAGCACACAGGCGTTTCAGGATCGCACCGATAGTTATCAGGCGGTCGCAGGCGCGAAATGGACGAAGGACCGGCTCAAGCTTTCCACGGAAGCCGTGTACAACTGGAGCAGTTTTAAAAATCGCGGCGTGATCGTGGACGTCCAGTACGTGGCGCCGTCGACCTTTACGTTTGATCTCAACAACGACAGCGGGACGAACGTGAGCATCTCGGGCGGTGACATCAAAGACCCGAATAATTTTCGCCTGTGGGGGCTGTTCGACAATCACGGATACGCGACGAGCAAGGAGACGGCGTGGAAGGCGGATGCGGATTATCAGCTCGGCCAGGGTGTGTTGACGAACATCAAAGTCGGAGTTCGCGTTTCTGATCGTGATGCGAAATCGCGCCAGACCAGCCAGAACGATATCGCGCCGGCGGCGGGTCGCGGCCAGACACCAACGGCGTCAATTCCCGGATTTGGCAGTCTCGCGCCGGACGGCTTGTTTTCGAAGAGCGAGTTTGGCGCGTCGAATTGGTATGCGGGTAATCCAGATTTCCTGCGCGATCATGTTGATGTCATTCGTCCGCTTTTCGGCCAGCCGACCTCGGAGCCGGGTTTTAATCCGACGCAGAACTTCACCGACACGGAGAAAACTTACGGTGGCTACGTGCAGGCGGGCTACAAAATCGACGCGGGCCAATATCCGCTCGAGGGGCTGGTGGGAGTTCGCGCGGTGAAGACGGACCAAGATTTGGTCGGAAATCTCGCGAGTGGCGCACCGGTTAACGGCAGCAAAGGCCAATGGGATGTTCTTCCGGTCATCAACGGGCGGCTGCGCCTTCAGCAGAATTTGATCTTCCGTTTTTCGGCGGGACGCACGGTGACGCGGCCTAACTTCGCCGATCTCAGCCCGGTGGTTTCGCTCTTTGGTTCCACGACCACGGGTGGAGCGCTCGGCACCGGCAGCGGCGGCAATCCCGATCTCCGCAGTGTGCGGTCGGACAATTACGACATCTCGCTCGAATATTATTTCGCGAAATCGAGCTACGTTTCGCTGACCCCATTCTATCGTTCGATCGACGGCTACGTACAGACGTTCGCTTCCGTTGAGACGATCGGTGGGCAGCAATATATCGTCACCCGGCCTCGCAATTCGGGCAAAGGACATTTGGACGGCGCGGAACTGACCTATCAGCATTTCCCGGAATTCTCCTCGTCGATCCTGCAGGGGTTTGGCTGGCAGACGAACTTCACGTATATCGAAGGCAACACGCAGGCGTCCGATCCCACATCGACGGCCAATCCGGCGCCGTTCGTCGATCTGCCCTACGCACAAGTCTCGAAATATTCCTACAACGTCGTTGCGATTTACGAGCGCGGCGGTTTCTCAACCCGACTCGCCTACAATTGGAGAGGAAGCTATATCGACACGTTCAACGGCCCGAATTCACCGACCAGTGGAATCCGAACGATCCATGTCAAGGCGACGGATCGGATGGATTTCAGTGCCAGCTACGCGGTGACGAAAAATCTGACGATCACGTTTGATGCCACGAATCTGTTGAATCAAAAATATAAAGACTACTTTGGCGACAACTCCGCACTCTATCCACGTGACTCGCGTCTCTACGACCGCACGTATGAGTTGGGCGTGAGATATCGTTACTAACCGAGTCGTCTTTATCGCTGCAATTGTTTGCCCTTGGCTCCAAGGCCGGATCACCACCCAGATTTTTTTGGCCCGCTCGCACGGCGAGACTGGCCTTGGAGCCTGCTTTTATTTTCAACCTCTCATACCGC
>CBRAFL010000177.1:0-11189 GCA_967755055.1 uncultured bacterium | reverse complement strand
GTTCGGAGATCGGAAACAGCAGGCCCGGAGGCCTGCCGCTACACGATCCGCGACTCGCTCGCGTCATCCGCATTGCACAGAACCCTGCGCTCCTCAGCCTCGGATCCGCGCCACACCGCTGCGCAACTCACGCGACATTTCCCGGTCCGTACGCCACACTTCAGAAAACAGATGATCGGCTTTTTCCGAAAACAATTCCGCGGGTTTCGAGAGCGAGAATCGGCGCGGCCCGATCTCAGCCGCGGAATTCGCGCGATGTTTGCCGTGACGATTCCTCTCGTGCTCTCCGCCGCGGGATGGCTGCCGCTCAATCTGACCTTCGTGGTCTTCGCCGCCCAGAGCGTGGCGATCGTCGATGTGCGCGGAGCCTACACCGTTCGACTCGGGTTGCTGCTCGCGATGACCGCGATCCTCGCTGGCGCCTCCGGACTGGGCGGCGCGGTCTCTTCCAGTTTCATCGCTTCCGTCCTCGGAGCCGGCCTCGTCGCCGCCTGCGGTGGGCTCTGGCGGCACTTCACGCCGGACTACGGCGCCTCCCTCGCCATCTCGTCCGTCCTGCTTTTTTTAATTTCGGTTAACTCACCACCGGCCGCTACGCTGGCGGCGCATCACGGTTTGGGCGCGCTCGCCGGTGGTTTGTGGGGCGTGTTTCTTCAAATCGCGAACTGGCCGATTCGCCCTCAACACCCGTTGCGTCGTGCTGTATCCGATAGCTGGATCGCCGTCGCCGATCTGTTCGCCGCACTCGCCCCGCAACCCGCCGAACTTCGCAGCGAACGCATCCGCGCCAGCGAAACCCTCCTCCGCACCACCCTCGATCAGACCTACGCGGCCCTCGCATCCGCCCGACCCAGTCCACTCCGTCAGCGTCTCGACGACCTTAATCTCGCCGCCGCCCGACTCGCGACGCGTGTCGTTGCTTTGAACACAGCGTTGGAATCGTTGCTCACCACCCCCGAGGGCGCCGCGTTTTCCGACTCGTTGCAGCCCGTGTTCACCTCTCTCATTCAAACGTCTCGCAGCGTCGCCATCGCCGTCGTCTCCCGCCAGCCAGGTCACCTTGCCGCATCTGAAGTCCGCGTCCAGCGACTCGCCAATTTGCTCAAGGCCGTCACCGGGAAAAACCCCCAGCCGCTCACCGCCGTTCACGGCGGCGAGCAGTTGCGCGGAATCCTGAAACAAATCGAACAGCACCTGCCCCCCATGCTCGAGGTGCTACGCGCCACCATCGATCGCGCTGACGAACGCGCCGCGTTTTCCCTCGAGCTCTTCGATCTCGACACTTGGACGCTTCGACCGCTCGCCTCGGCGATCAATCTGAATCGCCACGCTGATCCCGCGCTCATCCGCTTCACCGCCCGGGTGATGGTTTTGATGATGCTCGGCGTGGCTGTATTCAAACATTGGAGCCTACCTCACGGTTACTGGCTGCCGCTCACGATGGTCATCGTGCTCCAACCCGACTACGGCTCCACCCGCCAGCGCGCTGCGCAACGCGTCCTCGGCACCCTCGCCGGCAGCGTCTTCGCCAGCCTGCTCATGTGGCTGCGGCTGCCCTTCGCGGCATTGACCGCAACAACGTCGATCACGATTTTCGGTTTCGGTTTTTTCCTGAAACGCCAGTACGCGATCGCGGTTTTCTTCATCACCCTCGCCGTCGTATTGCTGACAGAAGCGCACGGCCCTGTCACCGTTTCGTTCACGATCGAGCGGCTCGCCAGCACACTCGCCGGCGGTGCGCTCGCGTTACTTGCCGCACTTTTTTTCTGGCCGGTGTGGGAACGCGATCGTCTGCCGCCGATCCTCGCGACTGCGATCGATGCCAATCATGACTTCCTTCGCTTGATCGCCTCGCGCTTCGCGGAGGGCGGCAGTTACGACGCGAGTGCGATCACCGCCAAGCGACGGGTTGAGACAGCGAACAGCGCGGTCTTTTCCTCGCTGCAACGGATGATGGGCGATCCTCGCAATCGCCGCGCGGGACTCGAGCAGGTCGCAGCCTGCGCCAATGGTAATCAGCGCGTCACACGAGCGCTCACGGTTTTGGCCCTGCAGCTCACGCCCGGCGCTCCGTCGCGCTCAGATGCGCTCGCCGCCGGATTTCAGCAGATCGATCGCACGCTCGAACACCTCGTGAAACAGCTTCGCTCGCACCGTCACCTCGCGTCCGGCGAGCCGTTAGCCATCACCGCGCCGAACATTGTCATTCCCGCTCCGTCAGCGCGCGCCAACGAAACCGCCACCCGCGAGCATTGGGTTCTCGTTCAACTTGCCCGCATCGCCACGGAACTCAGCGCGATGTTGCTCTCGAGCACACCCGCCACTGGATCACCGGCAATCACCGACACTACTGTACCCGCGACGAGCTGAGCTGCCCGTTCAACTCCATCTTGAGGTCACGGCACTCGGCATGCGCCTCCGCTTCGAATTTTTCCAAATTGAAGCTGGGAAAAATCCGCTCCCGTAAAATCTGCCACGCCGCGGTCTCGGCGATTGGCGTGGTTTCGCCACTGTCGCCCTCGCCGCTCCACCCCACGCGATTTCTCCGGCAAAGATCACAAGCGAGTGACACGCTCGCGACCAGCACAGCGTCTTCCGTGGCTTTCGCCGGATCGTCCACCCAGCGCATGACGTTCGCGTAACTGGGCAACAATCCGTGCTTCTCCGCGAAATGAGCGGCCATGTCGCGCGTATTGCAGCCAAGAAATTTCTGCTCCGCCACGCTCAACGTCACCTTCTCGCGGCGCGCGTAATCGAGCACGGCCTGGAAGCCAACCGGATGCAGATGGAGCAACAAAAGTTTTCCCAAGTCATGCATCAAACCCGCGGCGTACGCCCTTGGCTCAAGGCTGTTGAATTCCAAATAACGACACGTGTAACGCGCCATGCGTGCGACACCGACTTGGAACATCCAGAATTTTGTCCAGCTGCACGGCGGCACCTCCATCATCGCCGCATCCGCGGTGACAAGCCCGCTCGCCATCGCCGCAAGTTTGATCTCGCCGAGTAATCCCACACATAGGCGCGGATTCTCAATCGGCTCGTGATCCAAATCGTCGGTACGCCGTCCTTTGTTGGCGGCGACCAAGAGGTGCGCGGAAAGTCCGGGGTCTTCCTCCGCGAGATCCATCAGCGGAGCCAGGCTCGAAGGATGGCCGGTCGCCGACATCTGAAACGACGCGGCAACGGAATCAATGACGGGAAAACCGCTCAGTGCGTCTAATTCGGTCACGAGTTGCGGCCACGTGACCACGGGGCAGCGCTCTTCGGCCGGAGCGTCGAACCATAGCGCCCGCGCCTTTGCCGCTTCGGCTTCGTTGCGTTCTTCAGCGGTCACAAAACCTTCGGGCACGAGGCCAGGATTGAGATGCGAGAAAATCAGCCGTTCCGAAAAATTGAGCGAGGCCAGCCCTTCGGTGAACGCCTCCCAGCTTCCCTGCTCCGCTTTTTCGCGCAGCACGCCAAGCGTCTCCACGACTCCCCACGCACCCGCCGCCTCGGCGATGCCGCTGAGATCATTGAGCTGTGCGACAATCGCGGATACCTTTTGGATCTTGGCGAATTCGAGCAACGTTCCAGCGGCGACTGCCAGCGACGTCTTCAGTTGATCGAGCCCCTTGCGCAGCCCGTCCGGCGTGTAGCCCATCATTGCGCAAAACGATTTCTCCTCTTCGAAGTGCCGGTTGCGCCAGGGATTCGCCACCACTTTTCCTACTTCCGCCAGGATGTGTTGGTCGACGTAAGGCTTGATCAGAAAATTCTGCACCTGGAGTTCCATCCCTCGTTTCACCGCGGCGCGATCTCCGGTGCCGGTATAAATGACCACGGGGAGCAGTTTCAAAAGCGGGTCGGCGCGCAAATTTTCCACCAGCGCCATTCCCGTCTCTCCCTCCAGTTTTAGCTCTATAAAAACGAGGTCGACGCACACGTTGCTCCGAATAAACGCCCACGCCTCTGCGACGGTAGACGCGACTGCGAGGCGATGGCTCCCGCGGGCCAGGATGCCTTTCAAGGCTTTCCTGGCGACTTCTGCGGGGTCAACTAGAAGGATATGGGCCATCGGCGGCGCTGCCGGGAACGGCTCGGAGAGGTGCAACCGGTCGGCAGACCTTTATTAATCTTCGGAACGCAAGGTGTTCTTCTGAACCGTTAATTTACGAGAGCCCTGGAGCATCCCTCTGGTCGGGCGGCTTTATTGCAAACGGGCAAAAATGAGCCCCCCGGCAAATGCCAGCAGCACCACGCCAAGCGCGCGGCTCACCCAGTGACCATAACGAAAAAATCCACGTCGCACTCCGTCTCGAGTAAACAGAACGGAAACGAGGCAAAACCACACCATCGTTGCCAGCGCCATCCACGCTCCATAGCCCGCCTGCACCCACTTCGGCGTGTGCGTGCTGATCACCGCGGCAAACAGCGCGATGAAAAACAACGTCACTTTCGGATTGAGCGCGTTCGTGAGAAAGCCCGTGAGAAACGCGTCTTTCCGCGTGGGAAGCACCGTGGCAGCCGGGCCGGACGCCGCACGGTCGTCGCTGCGCTTGGTCCGCAGTGCCTGTACGCCGATCCACGCGATGTAGGCAGCGCCCGCGTATTTCAAAATGTTAAACCAAACCACCGATCCTTTGATGAGCAGCCCGATACCGAGCAACGAGTAGGTCACATGCAGCAAGATCGCGGTGCCCACACCGATGCTCGTCCAGATCGCGACACGTCGCCCGTATCCAAGACTCTGACGCAGCACGATGGCGAAATCCGGCCCCGGGCTTACGACCGCCAGCAAATGTGCCGCGGCCACTTTGCCAAATTCGATCCAGTAATCGTGCGGCAAAGCGGAATTCACTTTCGGGTTTTGGCTCTGGAGTAGCGCAGGCTTCCAGCCTGCATCTGAGCGGAAGGCAGGCAGGATGCCTGCGCTACGACGAGCCTGTTTCTTTCCCTCAGAGCGCCATCTCTTTAAACCCGGGTTCTGCAATCACCCGGTCGAGCTGCTTGCTTTCCGCAAACGACCGCAGGCGCACGTTGGCGGGATCTTTTTTTTGTGCCTTCTCCAACACCGCGTGCGCTTCATCCACCTTGCCCAGCAGCGCGAGCACATAGAGTTCCTGTAGGAGCGCGTCCGATTGATTCCGATCGATCTCGTACGCGTCATGATACGCGGAGCGCGCTTTTTCGTAGGCCGCCTTCGCTCCCGAGGGGTTACCCAAACGCTTTCGGGTCACACCCAAACTGAACCAGTATTCGCCGTTGTCGGGACATAGCTTGGCGGCTTTTTCAAAGAGCGGTTCCGCCCGCGCGTGATCACGCATCGTCACGGCAAATTGAGCTTCGCCCACCAGATTGGCCGCCTCCTTTCGTTGGAGGCTGGGGATGACCTTCGGCTTGGGTTTGCAGCCGGCGGTCACCAGCAAAATCACGGCAATCAGCAGGACGGGAATGCACTTCATGGGTTTCAAAAGCGATACGAGGGTTGCTTCACTAACAACGGCTCCAACGCGTGAATCTTTCGCGCTGCAGCAGATGGTTTTTCATGGGGTCGATAACGGTTCTAAAACATCGGCCTTCACGAATCCCGAGGCAATTGCTTCTTGGCCGGACTGACTCAGCTGCGGGAGCGGCTTCACGCCCCGATGAAAGTCGTTCGCATTCCGTCGGGGCGTAAAGCCCCTCCCACAACCTTGCGCCTTCGCTCTCAAAGGTCCGGCGGCACCGTCGTGATCGCTTCCTCGAGCGTGGACAGTCCTTCTTTCACCTTCAGCAAGCTGTCCTGGTGCAACGTCTTCATTCCACCGCGCTGCGCGATCTTCTTCAACTCGGCCGTCTCCATCTCTTTGTTGATCGCCGCAATCAGCTCATCGTTCGTCACCATGAGTTCGTGGATACCAACCCGGCCCTTGTAGCCACTGGAACCACACTTCGCGCAACCCTTTGGATTGTGTTTAAAAATCTGCCCGCTCCAGCCGATCGCTTTCTCCAGAATCTGCTTCTCGCGTCCCTCTGGCACATACGGGATGCGACAAGTTTTACAGACGCGACGCATCAGTCGTTGGGCACACACGCAGAGCAACGACGACGAAATCATGAACGGCTCCACTCCCATGTCGGTGAGACGTGCGATCGTGCCAGGCGCATCATTCGTGTGCAGCGTGCTGATCAACAAATGGCCGGTGAGCGCGGCTTCCACCGCGATGTTCGCCGTCTCCTTGTCACGAATTTCTCCCACGAGAATGATGTCGGGATCTTGACGCAAAAACGCCCGCAACGCCGACGCAAACGTGAGCCCGATCTGCCGGTGCATCTGCATCTGATTCAAACCGGGAAGTGTGTACTCGATCGGATCCTCCGCAGTACGAATGACGAGATCCGGCGTGTTGATTTCGTTCATCGCCGAGTAAAGCGTCATCGACTTGCCGGAGCCCGTCGGCCCACAATGCAAAATCATGCCGTACGGCTGCCGGATGCACTCGCGATACTTCGCCAGATTATCTTCCGAGAAACCGAGCGCGGGTAACGGCAGCGTCGACTTCGCCTTGTCGAGAATACGCATCACCACGCCTTCACCGTGATTCAACGGCGCCGTCGAAACGCGCAAATCGAGATCGAGGCCTTTCTTCGTGAATTGCTTGAAAACGATACGCCCGTCCTGCGGCAATCTCCGCTCGGAGATGTCGAGATTGCACATGATCTTCAAGCGCGCCACCAACGCCGGACCGACTCGCGCCGGCAGCCGTAGTTTTTCCGCGCATACGCCGTCAATGCGGTAGCGCACGAGCATTTCCTTTTCCTGCGGCTCGATGTGAATATCACTTGCGCCACCGAAATACGCATCCTCGATGATCTTCGTGGAAAGTTGAATGATCGGCCCCGATTCCTCCGAAACGTCATCTTTATTATCGACCTCCACGATCGAGCCGAATTCGTCGCCGATCTTTTTAACGACGTCATCGAAGTCCGTGACCTGCTGCTCCGGTCCCTTGCTGAATTTTTCGCGGATGTCCTTCTCGCGCCCCAGCAGCCGGATCACCCTTTTTCCGGTCATTTCCTGGATCTTCACTGGCACGGTGACCTCGAACGGATTGGCGAACGCCACCAGCAAAAAGTCCCCTACTTCGCCGACTGGAAACACGAGACTCTCCTGACAAAAATCCTTCGGAATCCGCTCAAACGTCGTCGAAGAAACGCGAACACGCGCGACATTAAAAGCCGCCAAACCCAGCGCACGGCCTTTCGCGACGAGCAGTTGGAACGGCGTGATCCGGTATTCCTCCTGCAACAGCTTGTCCAACGCTTCGCCGGTCGGCTCTCCTGGCAGCCCGGCAATCGTATCACGCTGCTCCACCGTGAGCCGCTTGGTTGCGGCAAGCTGGCTTACGATCTGCGACTGAATTTTTCCAAGCGCCATGGTTAGACAGGAGTTGGGACGACTGCCGCCGGCATCGCCGCACGGTCAGCAGTGAGTTTTTCCAAATGATCCGCGATGCCTTCCAGCGTAGTGCCGAACCAAAGGATCGGTCCGTTGCATTGCTTCTCCCAAAACGTGCGCACGGCGGGACTCAAATAATAGGCGGTCGCAATGAAGGTAAAATCTTCCTCCCGATCGAATGGCACCGACCACGTCGCCCAACAGGCGTCGATATCCAGCGTCTTTTTAATATCGTCCAACGTATCGTAGAGTCGCAGGTCAACGAGCCCCAGCCCGTCGTTATCGACGACATGCTGCAACACGTCCTCCTCGCGCAGCACTTTCATTTCGTAGGCCAGCACGCCCAACACGGTGCACTGACGCGGCAGCTCCGTGTCCGCGAGGCCGAGCAGCCGCTCGTTCGCGGGCTCCAGATCCTCCAACTTAACGAGATTCGCTTCGACCAGGTTCGCGCCGAGCAGACGGTTCGCGCGCATCAACAAAGAGCGATGTACTGAGGCCATGTTTTCGAAAAGCTGGATCAGGCAACTTTGCGACGCGATACCTTTTCGCGACTGCGAAACGCCGTCACCCGCTTTAGCAACTCTTTCTTAAGCTTGTCGAGACCGTCGCCGGTGAGACACGAAATCTCCACCACGTCCACCGTCCGATAACGCCGCTTAAACGCGCTGAGTAACGCCTTCGCCTCGGGCACATCCATCTTGTTGGCCGCCACGATGCGCGGTTTTTTCAAGAGCGCCGGATCGTACAACTCGAGTTCCCGCAAGAGCTGCTTGTAATCACTCCGTGGATCGCGCGCGTCGGTCCCCGCCATGTCCACCATGATCACGAGCAGCGCACAGCGCTCGATGTGACGCAGGAAACGGTGACCGAGCCCGCGATTCTCGCTCGCGCCCTCGATCAGCCCCGGGACATCCGCGAGCAACAAATGCCGATCGCCTTTCACTTCATCCAGATAATCGATCACGCCGATCTGAGGGTGTAGTGTGGTAAATGGATACGCCGCCGTCTTCGGGTGCGCCTTGGTGATGCGACCGGTGAGCGAAGACTTTCCCGCGTTGGGAAAGCCCACGAGTCCGACATCCGCGATGCTCTTCAGAATCATCCGATACGTTCCGCCTTCGCCGACCTGACCGGCATTTGCGCGCTTGGGCGCCCGGTTGGTGGAGGTTTTGAAATGCGTATTTCCCCAGCCGCCGTTGCCGCCTTTGCACAGCACAATGCGTTCGCCGTCGGTGATGATTTCCGCAACCGGCTTGTGCGTGGCCTCATCGATCACGATCGTCCCGAGCGGGAGTTTGATGATGCGAGGCTCACCGTCTTTGCCGAATTGGTCAGAGCCCATCCCGTGGCCACCGCGACCAGCGCTCCAGTGGGGCTGGTATTTATAATCGACGAGATTGTTCGTGTCGTCATCGCCAACCAGGATGACATCGCCTCCGCGGCCGCCATCGCCGCCATTGGGACCGCCCCACGGCTCGTATTTTTCGCGACGGAAGGACACGCAGCCGCGCCCACCATCACCCGCTTGAAGTTTAACCACACACTCGTCGACAAACATTTCGCCCCACGATGCAGAACCCGCCGCATTTGCCAAGGGGTGGATTGCGCCACCGGAAAAACCACTCATCCGAGCACTCACCTTCCCCTTCGTACTCGTGATCGTAATCGTGCTCGTGCTCGGCCCGTGGGTGGCGAGCTCGCCGCGCAACGGTTGTACGGCTCGGCGCACCCCGAGTTGCACGGCGAGCGCGCCACCTACAAATCTCGGACTTAATTTAATCAGTCCCGAAATTCACTTGCCCCCGCGCCATCCAGAACTTCGCAGTCGGCTTCTTGCGTTGAAATCCTGTCGCGAAAACTCGAACGTCTGACCAGTGGACCGCCAAAATTCCCCTCCTCTGCCGGATCTCACCCCCGACCGGCTCCTGGACCGGATTGCGGAAGCAATGCAAGTTGCCATCGATCCGACGAAATTGAACGCCTTCCCGTCGTGGACACGGCGGGTGATGCGGATCCTGAACGATCAATTCATTCCCGCTGAGTTCGCGTCCGTCCTATCCGGGGACGGATCAATTTTCGCCGAAGGCATCGCGGTGGCGTGGGCGGCCAAAGCTCGCGATCTCGCCCAGTCACGTGAAACCAGTAGCGGGCTGTTCGCGAAAAAACTGGCCGAGCGACTCGCTCTCGACGCCAAAACGCAAAAGGTCGCGATCCAGGTTGAGTCGGGCACATTGACCACGTCGCCCGAATTTCAAAAGCACGTCATGCAGCGGTTGTTCGCGCCGGATTTCTCGGAGCGGCGGGCGTTTGTCGAAGGGCTCGCGATCGGCAACCGGCTGCCGGAGTTGCTCGATCGACAGGCGCGGCGCAGCACCACGGATGCGACCAGTATTTATCTTCTCCTCTGGTTCTACTGGCCGGAGATTTCGGAACTGGAAAGCGTGCCTCAAGTCGCGCGCGCGCTTGAAACGTTTTTCGTGGAAAACAAAAATCTCGCGGGCGCTCACTGGGACGAACGCATTCGCAAACTGGCGAACCGCATCGGACTCAGTTTCCGCGCCAGGCAAAGCCGCCGCCGAAAACTACCGGCGGGATAAGAAGTCGTCACCGATAGGCGATCCGCAGACCGCGCGCCAGAATACCCGGACAGCCCCTCACCCCGCCTGTCCGGCACCGGAGCGTGTCCGTTATCAGCGCAAAGGAATTCTGCGATGGTTAGTGCGTGAACAAAATCATTCCAACCCGCCCCTGTACCTGTGTATCCGATTTGCCACGCCGCACCGTAAACCCTTTCGAGAAAGATGCGCTGCGTCTCCATCCGCACGATCGGCCCGCAACCCAAAGCCCAAAAGCGGGCTCACTCATCAGACCCACGCGACGCCATCGTGAACGGCGAACCCGACGTCGCCGCCGCCGGCTCGGTCGACCTCGAAAATGTCGCGAGTTTATTGCCCGAGTCCACCTACAAGAAGTTGCCTTAATCATGGCGCAGGCTCTGTCTCCACTTCGATGAAAGTCCGGCACGGTTTCCCGCTTCATTCTGTTTTCCTCCTCTGTGCGATCGGGATCGTCGACCTTGCCGCGACAAGTACCGCCACCGCAATTTCGGCCACCGCCGCGAACGATCTCGGAAACTCAGCAACCTCGGAATATGGGCCGACCGCAGCGTTGGCGTTCGCACGGCAGTATCGCGGTGAAACCTACACGCCGAACGTTCTCTACTGCTACCCCAACGCCAAGGGCGTCCCGTTCGCTGACTGCAAAAACATCATCCCGATGACCTCGAACCTGTGGACCCCGAAACAGATCACGGCGGACTTCCAGCGTCGCATGGCCGCGCTACCGGACGGCGAGAAGAAAAAAGGAATTATCGTGATTTTAAAAACCGAACGCTGCGCGACCAAAGCGATGCGCGCTTGCACCATTACCACCGCCGCACTCGAAAAGCGCGCGACTCCGCTCGCGAGTGAATTTCTCATCTACGGCGTCCTGCTGAAACCTCGCGATCGCGACACTCCGCCAGGAACGCTCAAGCTCGAGACCGGACTTGACGCCTGGAAAAACGATGCCGCCGGCGAGTATCAGTTTAAGCAAGGACCGGGAGCGACTCTCGCCTTCCTTAATCCCGCGGACGGCTCAGTGCTTGAGCACACGGACGCAATATTGCTCAAGCTCACCGAAGATAACTTCACGAGGCATCAAGGCCACACTCCTGAGCTCCACGTCAAACTCGAGGAAGTGCTGTCGCGCCTTTCGCGAAGTG